>NZ_JBQQBQ010000007.1:0-341473 GCF_052245915.1 Nonomuraea sp. 10N515B | reverse complement strand
GGACCGTGGAGACGCCCAGCTCCCTGGTCAGGTCCAGCACGTCGCGGCGGAAGCCGTCCTCGTCGGCCGTCGGGTGCCCCGGCTCGTAGATGCCGGTGTAGACGCAGCGCCCGAGGTGCTCGACGAACGTGCCGAACGTACGCCGGCGGACCGGAGCGACTTTGAACGCGGGATCGATCGTGAGCTGGGCCTGATGCACGAAGGTGGCTCCTGTTTCGCGGGCGTTACTTCGCTCAGATTGTTAGCGTTATCAGCGGGGCCGGTCAAGGTCGTGCGATCACGAAAACGGGTTGCGATCAGAGCCTTGACATCTTTTGTGTTACCGCTAACACTCGGGTAACCCCGACGAAACATCGAGGCAACCGTGCAAGATCCCCCCAAAGTCACCCGCCGGAGCCTCCTCGGCGGCAGCTTGGCGCTGGCCGGCGCCGCGGCCGCCGGATGCGCCATCCCGGTAGGGCTCGGCTCCGCTCAGACCCGCGTCCAGTACTGGCACTTCCTCGGTGCGAGCGACGGCATCATCATGAACCAGATGGTCTCGGCGTTCGCCAAGGACAACCCGAACACCTTCGTCGAAGAGAACGTGCTCGCCTGGGGCGAGCCTTACTACACCAAGATCGCCATGGCCGGTTCCGGCGGGCGGTCGCCCGACCTGGCCACCTTCCACCTGGCCCGGCTGGCCGGGATCGGCGCCGGCGCCATCCTCGACCCCATCAACGTGAAACTGCTGGAGGAGGCCGGCCTGCGCGCCGCCGACTTCAGCCCGCCGATCTGGGAACGCGCCCACCTCGACGGTGTGCTGTACGCGATCCCGTTCGACGCCCATCCGATGGTGCAGTACTACAACACCGACATCTGCGGCCGGGCGGGACTGCTCGGCTCGGACGGCAAGCTGCTGCCCACCCGCAACCAGGACGAGCTGCTGGCCATGCTACGCAAGGCCAAGGAGACGCTGGGCGGCAAGCCGCCGCTGGTCTTCGACGCGCTGGGCCTGGGCACCGTGGGTCCCTGGCGGGTGTGGTTCTCGCTCTATCCGCAGAGCGGCGGCACCCTGCTGGCGGACGACGGCGTCACGATCACCATCGACGACCAGAAGGCGCTGCAGGCGCTGCGGCTCATGGCCCAGCTCGGCCAGGAAGGGCTGTGCGACCCGCGCACCGACTACGGCGCCTCCGTGGCCAGCTTCACCAACGGCCAGTCGGCCTTCCTGTGGAACGGCGACTGGGAGACCACCGGGCTCAAGGAACGCAAGACGCCGTTCAGCATGACCCGCTTCCCGAGCGTCTTCGGCACAGGCGCGGCGCAGGCCGACTGCCACGCGTTCGTCCTGCCGCACCAGCGCTTCCGCGATCCCGAGGTCGAGCGGGCCACCTACCGCTTCATCGCCTACCTCGTCAAGAACAGCGCCGACTGGGCGGTCGCCGGTCACGTGCCCGCGTACCTGCCCGCCCTGGAGGAGCCCGACTACCTCGCGCTGCAGCCCCAGTCGGAGTACCGCTCCGTCATCACCGAGGTCGCGCTCGATCCCCAGGTGTGGTTCGCCGGGTCGGCGTCGCGGATGTGGATCGAGTTCGGGGAGGCGTTCTCCCCGGTGATCAGCGGTGAACGCACGCCGGAAGATGGCCTGGCCGCGGCCAAGGCCTCGCTGAACCGGCTCCTGTCGGCCCCGAACCCCTTCCCCGACCAGGAGCGATGATGACCACCACCGTCGCCGCCCCCGCCGCCGCGACCCCTGCCGCCACCGAGGCCAAGGTCCGGCGCAGCTGGACCCAGCACGGGTTGCTGTTCGTCGCGCCCTTCCTGCTCATCTACGTGGCCTTCCTGGTCTGGCCGACCGTGCAGGGCCTGCGGATGAGCATGTCGAGCGTCAACATCGCCGGCACCAACGACAACCTCGTCGGGTTCGACAACTACGCCGAGGCGTTCGCCGACCCGCGCATGTGGCGCTCGCTCTGGAACACGGTGGTCTTCACCGTGCTGAGCACGGTCCCGCTGGTGCTGCTCGGTCTCGGGTTCGCGTTGCTGGTGCACCATCTGCGGTTCGTGCAGTGGCTCTGGCGGCTGTCGTTCTTCGGGCCGTTCCTGCTGCCGTCGGCCGTGGTGTCGATCCTCTGGCTGCAGATGATCTACCCGCCCGACTACGGCCTGATCAACGGCACGCTCGGCACCGAGTTCACCTGGCTGACCGACCCGTCGACCGCCATGTTCTCGGTGGTGCTGACCACGGTCTGGTGGACGGTCGGCTTCAACTTCCTGCTCTACCTGGCCGCCCTGCAGTCCATCCCCCAGCACCTGTACGAGGCCGCCGCCATCGACGGCGCCTCCGCCTGGGACAAGATGCGCTCCATCACGCTGCCGCTGCTCGGCCGCACGACCGCGCTGATCGTGGTACTGCAGCTGCTCGCGTCGTTGAAGGTCTTCGACCAGATCTATCTCATGACCGGCGGCGGCCCCGAGGACTCCACCAGGCCGATCATCGAGTACGCCTACGACATGGGCTTCACCGGTTACCGCATCGGTTACGCCTCGGCCGTGTCGTACATCCTGTTCGCCATCATCGTCATCGTCTCCTTGGCACAGCTGCGGCTGTTCCGCAAGCGCGCGGAGGGCTCGTCATGACCAAGCGGTTCAGCATCAGCCAGCTCATCCTGCTGGTGGTGGCGCTGGCGCTGGCGATCATCTGGCTGGCGCCCATCGCCTGGGCCGTCGCCGTCTCGCTCAAGCCCGAGTCCGAGACCACGAAGATCCCGCTGGAGTGGATCGGCAGCGCGATCACCCTGGACTCCTACCAGCTGGTCCTGGGCACCGGCGGCATCGTCAAGTGGGCGATCAACTCCACCGTGACCGCGGTGATCACTACGTTCCTGACCGTGTTGTTCTCCGCGATGGCGGCCTACGGGTTCGCGCGGACGCAGTTCCGCGGCCAGCGGGCGCTGCTGGCGGTCATCCTGGCCGGGATCATGGTGCCGCCGCAGGTGCTGATCGCGCCGTTGTTCGCGGAGATGGTCGCGCTCGGGCTGGTCGACACGTGGTGGGCGATCATCCTGCCGCAGGTGGCCGCGCCGCTGATCGTGTACGTCCTGTACAAGTTCTTCCAGGACGTGCCGCCGGAGCTGGAGCAGGCCGCGTTCGTGGACGGGGCGGGGCGCTGGCGGGTGTTCTTCACGATCGTGCTGCCGCTGTCGCGGCCCGTGCTGGCCGCGGTGTCGATCTTCACGTTCATCACCACATGGAACAACTTCCTGTGGCCGTTCCTGGTCTCCACCGACCCGAACACGATGACGCTGCCGGTGGGGCTGGCCAACGTCGTACAGGGCACCTTCGGCCTGCGGTACGCGCAGATCATGGCGTCCGTCGTGCTGGCCGGGCTGCCGCTGCTCGTGGTGTTCGTGCTGTTCCAGCGGCAGATCGTCCGCGGCGTCGCGCACACCGGCCTGGCCGGCCAGTGACGTCCGTCAGCGATCTCGCCGCGGTGGGCGCACGCCGTTGAGCAGGCGAGGAACGGCGACGCCGTGATGCGGCGGCGGGCGGGTCAGGACCGCGGCAGGCGTTCGTACGCCACCGCGTTGAGCACGTCGAAGCGCTGGTCGCGGATCGTGGTGCGGCCACGCTCGGCCGCCGCCCGCAGGCCGTCCAGGTCGCGGACCACGCCGTCGGGGAACAGCGCGTTGGGCAGCTCGTGGTGCACGGCGTCCGGGTGGATGAAGAGGTCGGCGCTCTCTCCCCGGGACACCGCCTCGTGGTAGCGGACGGCGAGGTCCACGTTGGGGTGCTGCTGGAGGTGTGGAGCGCCTGGCCGACCCGCGCGACGCCCGGATCCGCCGGGTGCACCTGACCCAGCGGGGCCGAGAGGCCGTGGCGGCGGCGCGGCGGTGCGCCACCGCGAGGTAAGACCACCGCGCTGACCACGGAACTGAATTCTTGCCAGGCAATTGCCAGGAAGTGACGGTAGTCTCGCTCGGCATGAACTGGCAGCGCAAGGTGAACAAAGCGCTGGTCAGGTTCACCGGATTCCAGATCGAACGGGCCGGGAAAGAGCCGTCGGCCCCTCCCGTTCCCGACGTCCGACCGCCCGCGGATCCGCTGACCGACCGGCTGCTCGAAGCCCCCGTGTTCCTCCTGTCCCCCGTGCGGTCCGGCTCGACGCTCCTGCGGTCGATACTGAACGCCCACTCGGCGCTGCACGCTCCTCATGAGTTGCACGTACGACGCCTGAAGGTGAGTTTCGAGACGAGCCTGGCGTCGAAGGCGATGGCGGCGCTCGGCCACAACCAGGCCGATCTGGAGCATCTGCTGTGGGACCGCGTCCTGCACCGGGAGCTGGTCCGCAGCGGCAAACAGCACGTCGTGGACAAGACACCCGCGAATGCCTTCGTCTACCAGCGCATCGCGACGTGCTGGCCCGACGCCCGCTTCATCTTCCTGCTGCGCCACCCCGCCTCGATCGCCACGTCCTGGCACGAGGCCAGCCCCGACAAGCGCACGGCCGACGAGGCCGCGCTGGACGCGCTGCGGTACATGAAGGCCGTGCAGCGGGCCAGGAAGGCGCTGCCCGGCCTGACCGTCAAGTACGAGGAGCTCAGCGCCGAGCCGGAGCGCGTCACCCGGGAGATCTGCGCGTTCCTGGGCCTGGAGTGGGAGCCGGAGATGCTCTCCTACGGCAAGCAGAGCGTGATCCAGAAAGGGCTCGGCGACTGGCGCGACAAGATCCGATCCGGCACCGTCCAGCCCGCCCGCGAACTGCCCGCCGAGCACGAGATCCCGGACGCGCTCAAGCCGATTTCCCGTACCTGGGGGTACATCTCGTGAAGATCCGCTATCTCATGCTGCACGCGTACGGCATGGGCGGCACCATTCGCACGATCGTCAACCAGGCGAACGCGATGGCCGCGGCGGGACACGAGGTGGAGCTGGTCAGCGTGGTACGCCGGCGCGACAGGCCGCGGTTCGCGCTGGACCCGCGGATCACGATCACCACGCTGGTGGACCAGCGTGGTGGGCGCCGGCCCGACTCCATCGGGCGCAGGGCCTGGCGCCGGGTACGCGGCAAGGTCGTGCCACGGGGCGAGTTCGCGGCCGACTACTTCACCGAGCGGGTGGAATGGGCGGCCATGGACTACTGCGCCAAGCTGCGCGACGGCATCCTGGTCACCACCCGGCCGGCGCTGAACCTGATCTCCGCCCGCCGTACCCCCAAGAGCGTCATCAGGGTCGCCCAGGAGCACATGAACCTGTCGGCCTACCCCGACACCATCCGCAGGGAGATCGCCCGCCACTACGGGCGGTTCGACGCGATCACCGTGCTGACGGGGACGAACCGGCTCGAATACCAGCGGCTGCTCCCCGCGACGCCGATCGTGCAGATCCCGAACGCCGTGCACAGGGTCGATCAGAAACGTTCCCGCCAGGCCAATCCCGTCGTGGTCGCGGCCGGCCAGCTGGTGCCGCAGAAGGGGTTCGACCTGCTCATCGCGGCCTTCGCCCAAGTGGTGGCCGAGCATCCGGACTGGCGGCTGCGCATCTTCGGCACCGGGCCGCGCAAGAGCCAGCTGAGCGGGCTCGTCGAGCAGTACGGTCTGCGCGAGCACGTGGCGCTGCCCGGGCGTACCGACCGGCTGGAACGGGAGCTGACCGAGGCCTCCGTGTACGCGCTGAGCTCGCGGTTCGAGGGGCTGCCCATGGTGATGATCGAGGCCATGACGCACGCGCTGCCGGTGGTGGCGTTCGACTGCCCGACCGGGCCCCGGGACGTGCTGAGCGACGGCGTGGACGGGGTGCTGGTGCCACCCCGGGACGTGGACGCGCTGGCCGAGGCGCTGAAGCGAGTCCTCGCGGATCGTCAGCTGCGGGTGCGAATGGGGAAAGAGGCGGCGAAAACGTCTCGGGCGTACGCGCCGGAACTCGTGATGCCCTTGTGGGAGGATTTGTTCTCTGAGCTGATGCAGGGCGAGCGCGTGACGGACAGTTTCTGGAGCGGCAGCAGGTAGAGCGCGGTTTCTTTAGACATTCCCCGAAAGATCTACCTATCGGAATCCGCGAGGCTATCGGCCTTCTTGGGCGTTTTATCCCTTAATTTCGCTTATATCGGCAAAAGCACCTTCAAGGGCGGTGCAGTCTGGGTCAATGCGTACCCGGAATGCCATCCTGGCTGCCTTGGCAGGCATTGTCGCCCTGGTCACAGGGCTCGCCGCGCCCGCACACGCGAGCGCGTCGCCGCTCCTTCCCGTCACCGCCGTCGACGCCCCCACGGTGTACGGCCGCGCCGCCTACCTGCTCGACGCCTCCTCCGGCGAGGTGTTGTTCGAGGACAACAGCGCCGAGCGCATGCCGATCGCCAGCCTCACCAAGACGATGACGGCCTATGTCGTGCTGAAGACCGCCAAGCCGACGGACGTGGTCGAGATCGCTCCCGCCGACGTCACCTACGCCGAGGACGGCGGCGGCACCACCGCGGACCTGCGCGCCGGCGACCGCCTCACGGTGGACGAGCTCCTGTACGGCCTGATGCTGCCCTCCGGAGCCGACGCCGCGCACGCCCTGGCCCGCACCTACGGCCCCGGCGTCGGCGGCTTCGTCGCCAAGATGAACGCGACCGCCCGCGGGCTCGGCATGACCGACACCCGGTACGTCAACGCCGACGGCCTCCCCATGCCGGGCGGCGACGGCTACTCCACCGCGCGCGACCAGGCCCTGCTGGCCGCCAAGGCGCTGGAGCTCCCGCTGATCAAGGAGACGGCCGGCACCCGGTACCACTCGCTGGACGCCAACGGTGAGCACCGCTCGTACAGCTGGCGCAACACCAACCGGCTCCTGCGGACGGCGCCGGACGCGATCGGGCTGAAGACCGGGTTCACCCGGGCGGCCGGGTTCTGCCTGGCGTTCGCGAGTGAGCAGGACGGGCGGCGCCTGGTGGGCGTACTGCTCGGGGAGTCCGACTCCAGCCGCCGCTTCGCCACGGCCGAGGAGTTGCTGACCTGGGGCGCGAGCCGCCAGTCCGCCTGACGCCCGGCGAGCCGCGACGTGGTCTGGGCCTCCGGTTCGGGCGGCACGGTGCTGAGGACCGTGGACGGCGGCCGGACCTGGCAGAACGTGTCGCCGCCCTGCAGTTCCGCGACATCGAGGCGTTCGACGCGCGCCGGGCCGTGGCGCTGTCCATCGGCGAGGGCACGGACTCGCGGGTCTACCGTACGGAGGGCGGCGGACAGACCTGGACGGAGACGTTCAGGAACGACGAGCCTCGGGCGTTCTACGACTGCCTGGCGTTCTTCGATCCCCGGCACGGGCTGGCCATGAGCGACCCCGTGGACGGCAGGTTCCGGATCCTGGCCACGGAGGACGGTGGGCGGAGCTGGCGGGTGCTGCCTTCTGACGGCATGCCGGAGGCGCTGCCGGGCGAGGCCGGGTTCGCGGCGAGCGGGCAGTGCCTGGTCACGGCCCGGCGGCCGGGACGTGTGGCTGGCCGGCGGCGACTTCCGGCCGGACCAGCAGTCACCCAGCGCGGGAGCGGTGACCAGGGACGGCGGCGCCACCTGGCAGCCCGCCGCCGCGCCGCCTCCGGCGTACCGGTCGGGGTGACGTGGCTGCCGGACCCGCCGTTCGCCGCTGTCGCGGTGGGGCCGTCCGGCAGTGAGCCCGCCCCGCCGAGCAAGTGCTGCCTGCGCGGGCACGGTGCCGCGCGGGCGGCGCCCGCTGAGGTCAGCGGACGCCGCGGGGACGGAACTGGATGCTGATGCGCGGCCCCGTGGGGCGGGTCGTCTTCGGGATGGCGTGCTCCCACGTGCGTTGGCAGCTGCCGCCCATCACGATCAGATCCCCGTGGCCGAGGTCGCGCCGGATCGAGGGGCCGCCGCCGCGCGGACGGAGCAGGAGGGGCCTGGGGCAGCCGACCGAGACGATCGCCACCATCGTGTCCTCGGTGCTCCCCCGGCCGATCGTGTCCCCGTGCCAGGCCACGCTGTCACGGCCGTCCCGGTAGAAGCAGAGCCCGGCCGTGCGGAACGGCTCCCCGAGCTCCTCGCCGTAATGGGCGTTCAACGCGCGCCGGGCGTCGTCGAGCACCAGGTCCGGCAGGGTCTCGTCCTCGTCGTAGAACTTCAGCAGCCGGGGCACGTCCACCACCCGGTCGTACATCCGCCGCCGCTCGGCCCGCCACGGCACCACCTCGGCGAGCCGCTCGAACAACGTGTCGGCACCCGACAGCCAGCCCTGCCGCAGATCGATCCAGGCGCCGTGGGCGAGCTGCGTCCTGCGGACGGCGGCGCCGAGCAGCCCGACGCCGAGCTCTTCGTCCAGACCCAGCAGAGATGCTTGGAACGCGGCTGTCATAGTGCCGAGTGTAGGCCATGGTTCAAACACATATTCGACAGTATGAGAAGGTCGCTTTCGCCGGCGCGCCATGCCAGGCTGGCAGGCGCCGGACACGAGTGGCGTCGCCCTCAGACCGCGCCGTGAGGTGAGGAGGCCACCCACCGCTTCGTCACGCGAAGGACCAACGCCATGCTCACCACCCACTACCTGCCGGGCACCCCCTGCTGGATCGACGTCAACAGCCCCGACGTCGACCATTGCGCGGCCTTCTACACCGGGCTGTTCGGCTGGCAGTCGATCACGCTCGGGCCTGAGCACAGGGACTACCGCCTCTGCCAGGTCGACGGCAAGACGGTCGCCGGGATCAGCCACGCCACCGAGGACAACCCGGCCGCGGCCTGGCTGACGTACTTCCGGACCCCCGACGCCGACACCGCCGCCAAGACGATCGAGCAGGCGGGCGGCACGGTGGTCGCGCCGCCGCGCGACATCGAGGGGCAGGGCCGGATGGCGGTGTTCGCGGATCCGGCGGGGGCCAGGTTCGCCGTGTGGCAGCCGGGCGAGACCAAGGGGCTCGGGATGGTCACGGAGCCGGGTTCGCTCGCCTGGGCGGAGCTCTACGTCCCCGACCTCGCCGCCGCGCGCTCCTTCTACCAGGCCGTCTTCGGCTGGTCCATCCGTGATCTGCCGATGGGCGACCTGTCCTACCCCGTGGTCTCCCCCGCCGGGGGCGGCGAGGAGACGTCCATGGCCGGGCTCGCCCAGCTGGAGCCGGGCGACACCCCGCACTGGCTGCCTTACTTCGAGGTGCCGGACTGCGACGCCACGGTGGCCATGGCGCAGCAGCTCGGCGGCACGGTGCGGGCTCCGTCGATGAGCGTGGAGGACGTCGGGCGCATGGCGTTCCTGACCGACCCGCACGGCGCCCGTTTCGCGGTCATCACCAGCTCGGCGTGAACGCGTGGCCGCCGGCTTCAGGTGAGCGAGGAGCCGGTCGGCGCGTGGGTCAGCCGCCGCACGCCGCGAACACGAAGGTGTCCTTCAGCACCGTGTAGCGGTCCCTGATCGTGGCCGCGCCGGTCCGGGTGTCGATCTGGACGATCGTCACCTTGGTGGAGTTCGACAGGTGGCGGGTCAGGTGGAGGGTCACCTGGGTGTCCCCCGTCCAGTCGATCATGTCGAGGTCGCCGGCCGGCAGCTTGATCTTCTTGCGATCGGTGACCTGGTCGGACTCCAGGTCGTACAGCACCAGCTCCGGCTTGTCCCCCTGCACGAGGTTCGCCACGGTACGCCCGTCGGCGGCCAGCGCCTGCGGCCCGTTTGCCGCGACGACCTGCGGCGGCGTGGCGCGATGCAGCCGCTCGCCCGCGTCGCTGTAGACGATCAGGTCGGTGACGGACTCGTCGTCCTCGAAGGTGGCGAGGACCTCGTCGCCGTCGGCGCTGAAGCCCTGCAGGCCCAGGTCGGACGGCAGGGTGCCGAGCCGGTCGCCGGTGGCGGTGTCGAAGACGAGGGTGGCGCGGGGCTTGTTGCTGAAGACGGCGGCCAGCCGGCCGCCGTCGTCGGAGAGGACCAGCGTCGTCTCGTTCTGGCCGACCCGCGGCAGCGCGTCCTTGGGCAGCAGTATGACGCCGCCGCCGAGCGTCCGCACGGCGAGCCTGCCGGTCTTGGTGAGGTACGCGACCCGCTGCCCGTTCCCGCTGACCGCGATGGGCGCCGGGAAGTCGCGGGTGGGCCTGCCCTTGGCGTCGAGGGCGACCCCCTGCGCGTCGCGCAGCGTCATCTGCGCGCCGCCGTGCATGACGAGCCGCCAGCCGCCGCACGGCCGGGGCTGCTCGTCCTTGTCCGCGCAGCTCTTGATGGAGGCGTACCTGATGCTGTCGTGGTGCGGATCGGCGTGCGCCACCGCCGGGGCCGTCGCCAGGGCGGCGAACGCGACGACGAGGGTCGCGAAGATCTTGGTTCTCATGTGGATCACTCCCCCGCGGCGAAGTAGGCGTGCCTGGTCTTGCTGATCGTGTACGTGTCGGCCTGCGTGGCCTCCCGGGACTGCGGGTCGACGGTGAGCACCCGTATCACCGCCGGTTGCCCGTCCTCGCCGCTCTGCACGACCACGTTGAGCCGCCCGTCCGCGCTCCACCACGGACCGTACGGCACCGCGCCGGGACTGACGGGCAGGTCGGCGGCGGCCGAGAGATCCCCGGTCTCCAGGTCGTAGATCCGCACCCTGGGCGGCCGCTTCGTGTGCGTGTCACCCGTCGTGAACGTCGCCACGGTCTTGCCGTCAGGGGCCAGCGCGTGCGCGAGGGCGTTCGCGACGACCTGGGGAGGCGTGCTCGTGATGGGGGCGCCGCCGTCGAGGCGGTAGGCGTACATGGCCGTGGTGTTGTCGCGCTGGAGACGGGTGGCCAGCACCTCGTCGCCGTCGCCGCTGAAGCCGAGAATCGTGTCCGCGGCGGGCAGCGTGGTGATCTTGCCGGTGGCGACCGTGATGACCTTGGTGGGCAGATGGGTGGGATCGTCCAGATAGTCGATCAGCACCTTGTCCCCCGCGGGTGACAGCTCGACGCCGATCTCGTCGGTGCCGACGCCCTTGGGCACCGACGACTTGGGCAGCACCGTCGCCGGGCCGCCGGCGGCCGAGCGGACGACCAGGCGGTGGTCGCCGGCCCGTTCGTAGGCGAGCACTCGCCCGTCCCCGCTGATCGCGAACGTGCCGGACTCGCGGACGTCCTCGCCCGCAGCGTCGATCGTGGTGATGGCGGCGTCGCGGACGGTCGTCTGCTTGCCGTCGCGCCACAGCAGCCGCCAGTGGCCGCAGGGGAAGGAGTCGCCTTCCTTCTTGTCGTAGCAGGACTTGACCCAGGCGGCGCGGGCCACCGGGGGCGCGGTCCGCGCGTGGGCGGCGCCGGGTACGAGTCCCAGCCCGCCGAGGACGGCCGCCGCCAGGAGCGCGGCGGTCGCTGAGGGATGCCTCATGGCTGTGATCCTTTCGTTAACCCG
Organism: Nonomuraea sp. 10N515B; assembly: GCF_052245915.1. Taxonomy (NCBI): domain Bacteria; kingdom Bacillati; phylum Actinomycetota; class Actinomycetes; order Streptosporangiales; family Streptosporangiaceae; genus Nonomuraea; species Nonomuraea sp. 10N515B. The sequence goes on along the minus strand of NZ_JBQQBQ010000007.1, from coordinate 330,163 downwards.
TTTAGACCCGCACGTGCCGTGGCCGGTTCGTCACGGATCGGCCACAGCTGTCCGGCGAACGCGCGCTCGCGGGCCTCTTGACCGTCACCCTCATCCATGTCTAGATCAGAAGGTTGATCGTTCCCGAGCGGAGGATTCGGCATGGCGTCGGCATGGGCTCACCGATCGTGACCACCGCGGGCCTGGACGTGGCCCCGGAGACCGGGCAGTCCCAGGACGCGCCCGGTGAGCGGGGCTCGCGGCGGGCGCGTGCGGTGCGGATCTCCACAGTGCTCGCCGGGCTGCTTCATCTGGCCATGGCCGCCGTGCTGGCGGGGATTCCCGGGAGCTCGCCCACGCTGGACCGCGTGCCCGTGCCTGAGGGGTACACGACGGCGCCGCCGGCCGCGCTCAGCGCCCGCCCCGCGGCGTCGCCGGTCCTCCCCACGCCGGACACCGCCGCGCCCACCGCTCTGCCTGTCAGCGGCGCGACGCCTGCCGACGGTCGCGGGCGCACGCCGCCGGGCGGCGTTCCCACGGGCACGGTTCGACCGACGCCAGGTCGGGGGGCGCCGGTGGCGGTCGGCGCGACCGCGCGGGGGAGCAAGACCGCTGCGCGACCCGGCGAATCGGCTACGCGGCCCGGCACGACGGCCGCGCCTGCCAAGACGACACCGGCCAAGGGGCCGACGCCCGCCAAGACGACACCGGCCAAGGCCGCATCTGCCAAGACCTCGCCCGGCAAGCCCTCTGACACACCTGCCGAGGCCCGGCCCACACCTCCTGGACCGACCGGAGAGCCGCCGGGACGGGCCGGCGGCCCAGAAGGGAACCCGGCCGGGACGGACATCCCGCCCGGCCAGGCGAAGAAGTGACCCCCGCGGGCCGTCGGCGCGGATGATCGCATCGCGGGCCGGGCTCGAACCGGTCGGCGTTGAACGAGACGTCGATGCCGCCGGCTCGCGCGGCCACCACGCCGACCGCGTCCTCGTCCAGCGCGAAGGCTAGGGGAGCGGACGGCGGCCGGCGAAGCCCAGGTCCGTACGGTGGTACCAGGCGAGCTCCCGCTCCCCCTCGATCCAGCACAGGCGCACCGACACCTCATCGAGCACCGCAGGGAAGTCGACCAGCACCGGCGCGATGCCCTTGACCTCGATCCCCAAACCGGTCCACCCGCTGAGGATCTCCTCGATGCGGGCCTCGAGCGCCTTCATCTCGGGAATGCCGCCGAGCTCGGAGCCGCCTCTGGCCTGCCGGTCGACGGTGATCTCGGCGAGGTCGGCGCGGGCGGCGATCACCACGCGGGCGTCCTCGATGACACCGGGCAGCAGGGCGCGGGCCTCGTCGACGGTGAAGATCCGGTCCATGCGGAAACGTTAGCGGTTCGGCTCGTAGGCGTGGACGAGCAGCTCTTGCGCGTGGTCCAGATAGTCGTCCAGATAGGCCGCGGCCTCCTCCGGCTTGCCGGCCTCGATCAGCTCGAGCAGCGTGCGGTTGCGGTCGACGAACGGCTCGTGGAAGGCCCGCGGGTTCTCCATCACGTGGAAGATGAGGCGCAGCTCGGCCAGCAGCTGGCGCATGAGCTCGTCGATCCTGGGGCTGTCGTTGAGCGACACGAGCGCCTGGTGGAAGCGGATGTTGGCGGTGCCGACCCCCAGCCAGTCATCCTTGGCGGCGGCCCGCTCGGCGTCCCGCATGGCCTCTCTGACCACGGTCAGCGCCCGCGGCGGCGCCGGACGGCGCACCGCCGCGCCCTCCAGCACGCGGCGCACCCGGTAGAGGTCGAGCACGTCCTCGACGGACGGCAGGCGCACGAACACGCCCCTGTTGAGCTTGTGGTCGAGCAGCCGCTCGTGCCCGAGCAGCCGGAACGCCTCCCGCAGCGTGTTGCGTGACACGCCGAGCCCTTCGGAGATGGCCTCCTCCGACAACCGCTGGCCGGGGCGGAAGAAACCCTCGCTGATGCGGTCGCGCAGGATGTCGGCCACCCGCTCGGCCGTGCTGCTGCGTCCCAGCCGGGGCCGGTCCTGGGAGAGATCAGCGACGACGTCATCCACATTTAACAGGGAATCATGGAGCAAACCTCTTGTCGAATTGTTCAACGATTCTTATGTTGAAACTATCTCCCCCTCGACAACTTAGGAGCAATCGATGTCAAGCTCCGCGCAACAGACCCGGCGGGTGATCCTCGCCAGCCTGATCGGCACGTCGCTGGAGTGGTACGACTTCTTCCTCTACACCACGGCCGCGACGCTGGTCTTCCCAAGTTGTTCTTCCCCGGGCTCGACCCGTTCAACGCGACGCTGGCGTCGCTGACCACCAATGCCGTGGCGTTCGTCGCCAGGCCGCTGGGCGGCGTGGTGTTCGGCCACTTCGGCGACCGGGTGGGCCGCAAGACCGTGCTGGTGGTGACGCTGCTGGTGATGGGCGTCTCGACGTTCCTCATCGGCGTGCTGCCCGGCTACGCGAGCGTGGGCGTGATCGCGCCGATCCTGCTGGCGCTGCTGCGCTTCGTTCAGGGACTCGGGCTCGGCGGCGAGTGGGGCGGCGCGGTGATCATGTCGCTGGAGCACGGCGACGGGCGGCGGCGCGGGTTCAACGCGAGCTGGCCGCAGGTCGGCGTGCCTGCCGGGTACGTGCTGGCGACCGGACTGCTCACGCTGCTGTCGTTCGTCCAGTCGGACGCGGCGTTCCTGTCGTGGGGCTGGCGGGTGCCGTTCCTGCTGTCGGGCGCCCTGGTGTTCGTGGGCCTGTGGGTGCGGCTGAAGATCACCGAGTCGCCGTTGTTCGCCGAGGTCGAGCAGCAGGGCGCCAAGGCGAAGATGCCGCTGCTTGAGGTGCTGCGGACGCACCCGCGCGCGCTGCTGTCGGCCTTCACCGCGCGGATCGGGGTGGACGTGGCGTTCTACACCTTCACCGCGTACATCATCGTCTACATCACCGGTCAGCTGGACCTGCCGCGCTCGTACGCGTTGAACGCGGTCCTCGTCGGCTCGGCGCTGCAGCTGGCGCTGATCCCGCTGTTCGGGGCGCTGTCGGACCGGGTGGGGCGGCGGCCGGTCTACTTCGCGGGCGTCGTGGGCGCGGCGGTGTGGGTGTTCGCGTTCTTCCCACTGCTCGAAACGAAGTCGTTCCCGCTGATCGCGCTGGCCGCAGTGGTCGCGCTGATCACGCACGCCGCGATGTACGGGCCGCAGGCCGCGTTCATCGCCGAGCTGTTCAGCACCCGGCTGCGTTACAGCGGGGCCTCCATGGGCTATCAGGTGGCCGGCATCGTGGGCGGCGCGCTGGCGCCGATCATCGCGCTCCAGCTGTTCCAGACGTACCAGACCACGGTCGCGGTGTCGATCTACGTGGTCATCGCCCTGGCCGTCACCACGTTGGGCCTGGCCATCGCGCCGGAGACCCGCGACCTCGACCTCGCCGCAGAGGCGGAGCCCGCGCCGCGCCCCGGGATCCCCGGCCAGGTCGGGCCGTTCGCCTGAGACACCCCTCGATTGCCGCGAAGGCGGGCGGCGGCTGCCACCGCCGCCCGCGCGGAAGGGTGCGGTTACGTGAGGTCGCCGCCGCAGGGCATCACGGTGTGGGCCCCGGGGAATCCGCGGCCGGTTGTGCTGCCGGCACGCTGAGCGCCGTACGCCATCTGCCCTTGAAGGCCGCCATCGAGACCAGGAACACGACCTGTCCGGCGAGCGCCACGCCGAGCCAGGTCTGCCAGCCGCCAGATTCCACTACCAGCGGCGAGACCACCAGGAGCACCACGATCATGACGCGGACGACCATGCCCCAGATGCCGAGGGCCGAGCCCTGCAGCCGGGATTCGACGTCCTCGGCGTTCTCGGAGAAGTTGGCCATCCACGGCACGTACGCGACGCCCATGAACAGGTAGAGCAGTGCGTACACGACGGTCACCTGCGCCGCCGGGACGCCCGGGCCGATCAGGGTGATGAAGTACACGAGCATCGCCACGGTCAGCAGGGTGCCCACGGCGGTGAACGGCTTGCGCAGCTGGATCCGGTCCGAGACCCGGCCCACGACGACCACAGCCACGGCGTTGAGCACGATACCCAGCGCCACCACCCGGTTGGCCGCCGCCGGGTCCATGCCGAACGCGCCCGTCAGTATGGTCTGGCCGAAGATCGCGAACGTCCAGTAGAGGACCTGCCAGCCGGTATTGCCGAGGACGTGGGCCCACAGGTGCGGATGCCGGAACAGCTCACGCACCCGGCCGTGCTGGGTCCGCCCCTCGGCCTGCACGGCCATCTCGGATTCGAGCACCTCGGCCCGCAGCGCCGCCGACGGCTCGGCGATCTTCCAGATGATGACGCCGCACATGCCCAGCGACACGACACCCATGATGATCGCCTGCGACTGCCACGCGTTGCCGAACAGCGGCAGCGTGAACCCCGCGATGAACGAGGCCAGGAACGACGCCCCGACGGGACCCCACGTCCAGAACGCGAACGCCTGCGCCCGGCCCAGCCGCGGTGAGAAGTCCCGGACGAGCGAGGCGGTGATCGTGATCCCCGCGCCCTCGATGAACAACATCAGGCAGCGGATCCAGAACAGGCCGGCCACGGAGTCCACGGTGGCGAGCAGGAAGTTGCAGGCGGCCGTGACGGTCAGGGTGGGCACCAGGATCGTCACCCGCCCCCACCGGTCGGACAGGATGCCCCCGAAACCGGCCGAAAGCCCGCCCACGAGCACCGACAGCGCGGCGATCTGCCCGTAGACGGTGAGCGACATGCCCAGGTCCTCCATGAGGAGGGGCAGGATGGTGGCGATCGTGGTCTCGAAGTTGGCCACCAGACTCGCCAGGACCGCGATCGCCAGCAGGAAGATCCGGCGGCGACCGACCGGGTAAACGCCCAGCTCGCGGACATAGAACGGCTTCATGACCCATCCTCCGGGGGACGGTTGTGGGACATCGCTCTAGAACGCGTTTCTAGTTGCTCCAAGCTTTCCGTTTTGTATGGATAAGTCAACGTTCCGAGGGATCACGATGTGATCTCGAGCACAGGGTCAGGGTTGTGACGGAATCGCCATCTATTCACGGAACAACACCCATCGAATGGGCATAAACTGCCCGCCTGTGAGCCTGCCTGTACGTGAACGTTCCCCTCGGCCGGGCGGCGGTCGCCACCGCCGGCCCGTGCCCACGTCCCTGCCGCCGGACGCTCCTGTGCTCGTGCTCGCCACCCCCGGCGACACCGCCGGCGTGGCGGAAGAGATCGCGGCCGTGGTACGCGTGGACAACCCCCAGATCGAGGTCCGGCTGTCGAGCGTCGCCGACCTGGCGGACTCCCTTCCCACCGGCCGCGACGTGGTCATCGTGCCCCTGCTCACCTGGGAAGACCCCGTCGTCATGGCGGAGATCGGCAAGGCCGTGGCGGCCGGCGGCTCAGGGGCCGCGGTGTCCGACGCGCTCGGGCCGCACCCGCTGCTGGCCGAGGCGCTGCACATCCGGCTCGCCGAGCGCGGCCTGGCCCGGGCCGACCGCGTCCGCCTGCTGAACGTCTCCAGCCCCGTGGACGCCGTCATCCTCGGCACCGTCGGCGGCGAGCGCGCGGTGCGCGCCGTGCAGGCCACCGCGGTGCTGCTGGCCTCCCGGCTCACGCTCCCGGTCGTGGCCGCCGCGCTCGACAGCGAACCGGGCGTGAGCGTCGCCGCCCAGCGCCTGCGCGCGGCCGGCGCCGAGCGGCTGGCGATCGCCCCCTGCATGATCGGCCACGAGGCGCCCCCGGGGATCGTCGAGCGGGCCGCCGCGGAGATCAACGCCGGGCATGCGGAGCCGCTCGGCTCGCACAGCGCGGTCGCCGAACTTGTCGCGCGAGCTTACGGCAGTCAACTCGCGACTTGACAAGGGCTTGTAAAGATCACGGAACTCGCGTTACCGTCTGCGCATGCGCCAGGTGGTGTGGAACAGGGAACGACTCGGCCTCCGTGACGTGACCGAGGCCGACGTGCCCGCGCTGCACGCCATCTACGGCGATCCCACCGTGACGCAGCACATGCCGTTCGCGCCGCGCACCTTGGGCGAGGTCGCGGACCTGGTGGACGAGGCCATGGCGGCGGTCTGCGCGCAGCCGCGGCTGCTCTACGTGATGGCCGTGGTCGACGCCGAGCGCCGTGACCTGATCGGGGTGGCCCGCCTGAGCATCGAGTCCGAGCACCCGCACAGCGCGGAGATCGGCTTCGGGCTCCACCCCGACGTGTGGGGCCGCGGGGTCGGCACGGACCTGGTGCGGCTGCTGCTGTCGTTCGGGTTCAAGGAGCTCGGGCTGCACCGGATCTGGGGTGCCCGGTCGCCGGCCAACCTGCCCGCGCAGCTGGCGATGCTGACGGCGGGGATGGTGGAGGAGGGCCGGATCCGGCACCACGTGCACACGCCGCACGGGTGGCGCGACTCGATCGTGCACTCGGCACTCGAGGACGAGTGGATCGATCGCTGAGCGGCCGGTGTGGCGGGCGCGGGGATTGTCGGTGGGGCACCCTACGATGAGCCTCCTCATGGAGGGATGAGCCTATGGTCGACTCGCTGATCGTGCCCCTGTTCGTCACGACGGACCTGCCGCCGGAGGCGGACCTGGCCGAGTTCGGGGCGTTGCTCGCCGGGACGGCACGCGTGCTGGGCCACGAGGGCGCCGGCTACGAGGCGTTCCTCACGGGCAAGGTGTTCTGGCTGGACCGGCCCGTGCTGCCCGAGCAGCGGCCGGCGGCCGAGACGGAGCTGCGATTCGCGGGGATGCTGGGTTACCTCGCCGCTTCCGGCTCCGGCCACACGGCCAGGGACGTGGTCGGGGACGTGCGGCAGGCGATCGGCGAGGCCGTGGCGAGCCGCTACGGCGACGTGGGCGTGGCTCCGGCCGTGTTCGCCATCCGCGACCAGGACGTCCGCGAGCGCACCCCGGAAGCCGCCCTCTACGTCGACACGCCCAACGGCACGGCCGAACTCGTCAGTGCGGCCAAGTCGTACGTCTAGTCAGAAGGTCTCGCCGCGTGCCATGGTGAACGAAGATCCTTCCGGCCGGCACGGCACACGGCGCGAGGCTCGCTGGTGGCGGTCTGAACGACGAGGAGGTTCCCATGGCGGTGCTCGGCGCGATCTGCTTCGGGCTGGTGATCGGCTGGATCACATATCGGACGCTGCGCCGCAGGGAGGGCGCCGTGGGTCTGACCGACCTCGCCACGGTGCTGGCCGCGGTGGGCGGCGGGGCGGTGACGGCGTTGTTCGACGTGCCCGAGGTGTTCGGGGCCTACGCGGTGGGGCTCGCGGTCGGCTTCTTCGGCTACCTGGTCGTGGCCACGCTGATGCCGGACTCGAAGTGGATGGACCACTAGTCCAGCACGGCCTCGCGCAACGCCTGCGCCGGCCCCTCGCCGGTGCGGAGCCTCGAACGGCGCCTCCGCCGGAGGTGGCGAGGCCCCGTCACCGCCCCGCCGGACCGATCGGCCCAGACCAACCACCGCCATCCTTCAGCGGGTCGGCGACGGCCGGGCCGAGGGCTGCGTGCAGGCGCTCCCCCGCCTCCACGAACTCGCCCCGCCGCAGGTCGAGCACGGCGCGGTGCAGGGTGGCGACGAAGAGGGCGTCGAGGTCTCCTTCGCCGGCGGCCAGCTCCAGCGCCCGCTGCAGCTCCGGCACGGCGTCGTCCACCCGATCCAGGCCGGCCAGGCAGAAGGCGCGCATGGTCAGGGCGACCGCCTCCTTGACGGGCGCCCGCATCCGCGCGAACGTCTCCCCCGCCGCCCCGAACTCCTCCAGCGCCCGCTCGGCATCACCCTCCGTGTACGCGAGCACGCCCAGGTTGTAGCGGACCGAGGCGGAGCCGTCATGGTGGCTGATCGCCTCGTACTCGCGTTCCGCCAGCTCGAAGGCGGCCCTGGCGCCCACGGCGTCGCCGGTGGCGCGGCGGCGTTGCGCGATGCGGTACCACTCGTCGGCGGGATCCCGGCGCTCCCCCCTCCGCCGTACGATCTCCACCACGCGGGCCTCGCAGGCGGCGGCCTGCGGGCGGTGGCCGCGCCCGGCCAGCAGGACGGCGTGCGCGTCGAGCGCCCGGCAGGCGTCCTCCCACGCCCCGGCGGCCTCCAGCTCGATGGCGCAGGCGGTCATGCGCTCCACCGCCGCGGTGAGGTCGCCCTGGTCGACGGCGGCGCGGGCGGCGGGGATCAGCGCGGTGGCCGCCGGTTTCTGCTCGCCCAGCGTCAGGTACATCTCGCGGGCCCGGGCCGCGCACGCCACCGCCGCGGCCGGATCGCCGGCGGCCAGGCAGGCGTCGGCCGCCTCGGCCTGGAGTGACGCCTCCTCGGCGGCCAGTCCGGCGGCTGCGTACAGGGCGGCCGCGCGGAGGTGCCGGTCGACGGCGCGGGCGGGGTCGCCGGCCCGCAGGAGGACCACGCCCATGCTGGCGAGCTGCCGGGCCTCGGATCGAGTCTCGCCCAGGGCGCGGTAGACGGCCGCCGAACGTTCGTACGCCTCCAGGGCCTGGGCCGGCTCGTCCAGCTCCGCATGGTTGAAGCCGAGCCTGGAGAGCGCGTCGGCGCTCCTGGCGCGCTCGCCGGCCTCGTCGAACGCGGCCGCCGCCCTGGCCAGCACGGCGTTGGCGGCCCTGAGGCGGCCCAGCTCGGCCAGTCGGAGCGCCGCGGACAGCAGGAACCCCCCGCGATCGCCCGGCGCCTGACCGCGTTCACCGGCCGGGTCGAACTGGTGCTCGGCGAAGTGGAGGAGCTTGAGCGTCAGGTCCTCGTCCGAGGTCAGGAGCGCGAGCTCGACGGCGGCCTGCACGAGGTGCTCGTCCATCGCCGGCGGCGGGCCGTCGAGTACGGCGGACAGCCGGTTCAGCAGGCCGGCGTCGCCGTTCCTGGCCAGGGCCAGGGCTTCGCTCAGGTCGCGGGCGTCGCCCAGGGCGGAGAAGCGGGTCAGCAGGGCGTGGGACAGCAGCCGCTGGGCGGGGGCCTGGTCGCGGGAGGTCTTCACGGCCAGCTCGAGGCCTTGGCGGGCGGCCAGGACGGCGTCGTTCACGTCCTCGGCCCCCGCTCCCTCAGGCGGCGCGGGGGCCGGGTGGGCGGCGCGCCATTGGAGCACCTCCGACAGCCGGCCGTAGGCGTCGGCGCGGAGCGTCAGGTGGTCGGCGGAGGTGAGGGTCTCGCGCAGTGCGGTGACCGCCTCGTCCGCTGTCGCGGGGGTGAGGCGCAGGCTCAGGGACTGGGCGAGCAGGAGGAGTGCTTCGGGCCGGGCGGGGTCCTGTTCGGCGTGGGCGGCGAGGGCCGCGCGGGCGGCGGTGATCGGCTCCGTGGGGTCGCCTCCGGTGACCACGGCCCGCTCGAGCAGCGCGTTCGCCAGGGTGGCCAGCAGGCGCGCGCGGTCGGGGTGGCCGGGCGGGGCCGGTCCGGCTGCTTCGCGGATGGCGTCGATGGCCACGTCCAGGTCGGCCTGCTCCCCGGTGACGCCGTAGCGGCGCCACCGGCGCTCGGCCAGCAGTGCGAGGCGCACGATCGGGTCGGCGGCGAGGCGGCCCAGCGAATCGCCACCGATCTGGGCGAACGAGTCCTCCCGTCCGCGGGCCGGCTCGCCGGGGGCGACGCCCAGGGCGTCCAGCATCTCCCGGCCGGCCTCGAGCGAGCGCTCGTCCCCCGTGACCACGTACCACTCGACGAGCCCCGCCGCGTACGGCGCCAGCACCCCGGGATGCGCCCACTGCTCGTGCCAGAAGTCCAGCGCGCACTGCCCCACCCTGATGAACGCCAGCAGGTCGTCGTCCAGGACCGAGCCGGCCGCCCGCGCCCGCGTGAGCTCCACGAGCGCCAGCAGCGTCTGCGACCTGTCGCGGCTGCCCGGTGCTGATTCCGCGGCCGCGAGGTAGGCCCTGACCAGGTCCTCCTCGCCGGGCGCCGCCAACGCGAGCGCCGCGGCCAGCTCCCCCCGGTAGGCCACCTCGCCGGGCGCCCCCAAGGCCGCCCTGAACAGCACGTGCACGGCGTCGTCGATGAGCTCCCGCGCGCCCGTCTGCCCGTGCAGCCGGACCAGTCCGCCGCCGAGCAGCGCGAGCGCGCCGGGCGCCCAGGACGGGTCGGCCGAGCGCATGGCCTGCTGTACCAGCAGCTGCTGGAGCCGGTCGGCGGTGTCCACGGTCGGGTGGGCCACCGCACGGCGGACCAAGGCGTGGATGAGCAGCCCGACGTGCCGGTACGCGGCCGGGTCCACGTGCAGGAAGATCTCCTCCAGCAGCCCGGCCCACGTGCCGGCCGAGTCGCCGGGCGGCATGCCCGAGCCGCGCAGCTTCTCCGGCAGCCGCCCGGGGTCTACCACGGCCACGGCGGCGAAGAAGGCGCCCGCCACCGCGGCGTCCTGCGTGGTCCGCTGGTCGAGCCGGTAGCGGGCCAGGTGGAGCATGCCGATCAGGCGCCAGGCGGCGGCGTCGGACCGGTCGCCGGCGCACGCCCGCATCGCCTGCTCGGCCTCGTCCAGCGCCGCGGGATCCCAGATCAGCCCGGGATCCGCGGCCTGCTCGAACCGCTCGATGCGGGCGGCGAGCGCCGCGGCCGGATCGGTCATGGGCACAGGGTCCCACCGGCGGACGCGGCCGTACAGGACCGCCGCTCAGCCCGACAGCTCGATGAAGGACACCCCCGGCATGGGCAGGTCGAAGCGCAGCGTGACGCCGGTGCCGGTGACCGTGACGGGCGGGTCCAGCTCGTCGAGGGTGTTGGCGGCGCGGAGTTTGTCCCACTGCTCGTCCGCCGGCCAGTCTCCACCCCCCATAGCGTGCCAGACGGCCTCGATGTTGGAGTGATGGTGGTCGATGCGGTGGTGGGTGAGCGTGCGTGGGCGGCCGTCCAGGCCGTCGATGGTCAGGGTGATCGTGCGGGCCAGCTCGGGGGCGCCGGTCGCCTGGGCGTGGTTGAGCGTGCCGTTCCAGAGCAGCACGCCGATCCGGCCGTCGTCGTGCCGGGCCGCCCACGCCTCCACGCCGGCCACGTCCCCCTCCGACGTGGCCGGCAGCTCGGCGTCGCCGAGACGGGCGGCGAGCGCGAGCGCGTGGAAGCGGGGCTTGCGCAGGTTGCCGACGGTGAGGAGGCCGAAGCCGCCATGGAAGAGCCGGGGCGGGCGGCCCAGCTCCTCGAAGTGGTCGGAGGCCACCCAGTGCGACAGCGCGCCGATCCTGCCCGCGGCCGACTTCATGCCGTGCAGCAGGAACGCCGCCCCGAACGGCCCGTCGCCGATGCCGTGGAAGTGGGTCGGCGTGGGACCCCATTCGGTCCACCAGATGGGGATGTCCCGCCCGTGCCTGGCCAGGGCCGGGCGCCAGTCGAGCGGGGCATTGCCGTAGGTGTGCGTGGACAGGAAGTCGAGTGCCGCCCCGGACTCGGCGACGTGGGCGAGCAGTTCCTCGATCCAGCCGTTCGCGGCCGAGGCGGGGCCGCCGACGCGCAGGTCGGGGTGCACGTTCTTCACGGCGGCGGCGGTGACGTCGTAGAGCAGGAAATACTCCTCGGGCGTGCCGGACCAGAAGACGGCCAGGTTGGGCTCGTTCCACACCTCGAAGGCCCAGTGGTCGATCAGCTCGTGGATGCCGTATCGGGCGGCCAGGTGCTCGACCAGGGCCCGCACCAGATCGCCCCACGCCTCGAAGTCCTTGGGCGGCGAGATGATCGCCTCATATCCGAACACGGTCTTGGACGGGTCGGCGGCCAGGTCCCGCGGCATGAACCCGAGCTCCACGACCGGGCGCAGGCCCAGGCCGGTGACGGTGTCGTAGACCCGGTCCACGCCGCTGAAGTCGTAGACGTTTCCCTGCTTGTACACGCCCAGGTCGTCGCAGAGGATGCCGTGCGCCCGCACGGTCTCGACGCCGAGCTCGTCCCGTGTGATCCGCAGCGCCTCGGTCAACTCCTCGCCGATGGGCCGCCCGCCGCTCTCGTCGGTGTTGAGGAGGTACGACAGGTGCTCCGAGCCCACCATGAGCTTCCAGGGGCGCGGCAGGTCACCGCTCGTCCGCCGGGCGTCCACGTGGACGGAGACCTCCCGGGCGGACGCGGCGGGCCCGGCCTCGACCGCCGGGGACAACGGCCCGATCGTGTCCATCGCGGAGATGGCGGCCACCGCGTAGTCCGCCGCCCCGTGGCCCGTGTCGACGTACTGGCAGGACGGGACGGCCGGCACGTCCACGTCCGGCTGCCCGATCGGCTCCCCGTCCCTGTGCACCAGGTAGCCGATGGCGCCGGGCACGGGATCCCAGGTCAGCGTCACGACGCCGGCGCCGGGCACCGCCCGGAGGCCGGTCGGGGCCTCCAGGTCGGGCCGGGAGGCCGCGGCGATCTCGCCGGACGCCTGGCCGATGCGGTCCTGCCAGTCGCGATGGGCGGGCGTGTTAGTCAATGGCTTCCCCGTTTCATCGAACATCCCATTCTTCGAGCTGCATCACCGGGCGGAGCTTGGCCTCCACGCCGGAGCCGGCGAAGTAGCGGTGCAGGTTGCCGCCGGCGAGCACGTTGCCGAGGGCGGCCATGACCATGCCCTGATCGAGGGCCAGGTACCAGGTCGACACCACGCCGGAGCGGACGGCGATCGCGTCGTAGAAGCCGCCGGGGCCGTAGGCGTCGAAGTCGCGGCGCAGCTTGGCCAGGTTGTCCATGGCCGCGGCCTTCGCGTACGGCAGCGCCAGGAAGCTCGCGTGCGGCGTCACCACGCCGTCGCCGTAGGTGGCCGGCTCGGGCTGGGCGGGGCGGCAGCCCTCGTAGCCGGGGTCGGTGCTGGTGCGCTCGCGGTCGGAGGTGTAGCCCGGCGCGTCCATGCCGAGCGGGTCCACGCCGTACTCGCGGTAGCCGCCGTGCGGGTCGTTGGACGGAGAGAAGCCCCAGTAGCCGTACTTGGCCTCGTTGAGCCCGTGCTCGATCTGGGCCCGGACGAAGACCGGGTGGTTGCGGCCCCAGCTGCGCGGCGCCCACGCCGCCTCGGGGACGACGAGGTCGGGCATGAGGGCCTCGAACATGGAGCCGCCCCAGTTGGGGACGTACCGCATGCCGCGGTAGCCGTAGGTGCCCTCCCAGACGTTCACGCCCAGATACCGCTTCCACGAGCCGACCGGCTTCTGTTCCTGCCAGCCGAAGTCGCAGCCGTTGTCGGGGAAGGTCCGGTACGGGCCGAAGTAGCTCTCGCGCGGGATCTGGCCGAGCGCGATGCCCACGTACTGGCCGATGCGGGTCTCGGCGGGCGCGCCGTAGTGGTGGCAGGTGGAGTAGACGGTCGTGCCGGTGCCGGCGTAGTCGCTCTCGACGTAGCAGCCGTCGGGCGGCTCCGGCCAGAAGCCGCCGCGCAGCAGGCCCGTGCCGGCGTCGGGGCGGGCCGCCGGGTCGTAGTAGGACGTGAAGTTCATCGAGGTCAGCAGCCGGTTGGCGCGGGCGGCATGTTGCGGGGTCGCGTTGCGGACCATCATGAGGGCCGTGGCCAGCCAGCCGTTGTCCACGCTGGAGGCGAACAGGCGGACCGGGTCGCCGGTCTCCGGCCAGGTGCGGACGAGCTGGAGGGTTGCGGGGTCGTACCAGTTGTAGAACTGGCCGGTGGGGGCGTTGCGCTCCAGCCGCTCCAGCGCCGTGAGGACCCGGCCGATCCTGGCGGCGGCGTCCTGGCCGGTGATCAGGCGCAGGTCGCGGGCGGTGAGCGTGCTCCACAGGTACGTGCCGATGTTGGTGGGCGAGGTGACCTTCGCCCGGGTCTTGAGGTCGCCGGTCACCTTGTCGGCGGGCAGGCCGGTGGCCGGCTCGACCATGGCGGCCATCGACCGCCAGGTGTCCTTCGCGTAGCGGTGGAGCGTGCTGTCGGCGTTCGCGGGAGCGGCCGGCACCGTGAGCGCCAGCACGACTAAGCCGGACAGGACGGTCTTACGCATGAGGGGCTCCTCTTACTTGAGTCCGGAGGTGGCGATTCCCTGGATGAAGAAGCGCTGCAGGAAGACGAACAGGAACAGGATCGGCGCGATCACCACGACCGACCCCGCGACCAGCAGGTTGTAGTGGGTGCCTTCGTTGCCGTTGAGGATGTTGAGCGCGACCGGGAGGGTGTACATGTTCTCGCTCTGCGCGACCACGGCCGGCCACAGGAAGTTGTTCCACGAGCCGAGGAACGTGATCAGCCCGAGGGTGGCCAGCGGCGGCCCGCAGAGCGGCAGGATGATCGTGAAGAAGATCCGGAACTCCCGCGCGCCGTCCACCCTGGCGGCGTCGATCAGCTCGTCGGGCAGGTCGGAGATGAACTGCCGCATCATGAACACGCCGAGCGGGGTCACCACGGTCGGCAGGATGATCCCGATGAAGGTGTTGACCATGCCGAGTCTCGCGATCAGCACGAACTGCGGCATCATGAGCACGATCGCCGGGATCGCCAGCTGGACCAGGACGAGCCCGAACGCCAGGTTCTTGCCGCGGAAGTCGAGCTTGGCGAAGGCGTAGCCCACCATGGAGCAGAACAGCAGGTTGGTGGCCACCAGCACGAGCGCGATGATCATGCTGTTGGCGAACGCGGTGCCGATGTTCACCCGCTCGAACAGCTCGGCGAAGTTGTCCAGCGTCCACGTCTCGGGCCAGAACGTCGGCGGGTCGCGCCTGATCTCCCGCTCGGGCTTGACCGAGCTCAGCGCGGTCCACAGGAACGGCCCCACGACCAGCGCCAGGCCGAGGGTGAGCCCGAGGTAGACGACCGCGTGCTGGCGGCGGGTCCTCTTCACCTGTTCCTCCCCAGCCTCAGCTGCAGGACGGCCAGCGCCACGATCACGGTGAACAACACCGTCGAGGCGGCGCCGGCGTAGCCGTAATTGCCGACCCCGAATTGGTTGAAGATCGCCAGCGACGCCGACAGCGTGGCGTTCAGCGGTCCGCCGCGGGTCATCACCAGCGGCTCCTCCAGGAACTGCATGAACCCGACCGAGCTGTAGACGGTGCAGAACAGCAGCACGGGGCGGAGCGAGGGCACGGTCACCGAGCGGAAGCGGGCCCAGCGCCCGGCGCCGTCCACCTCGGCGGCCTCGTACAGCTCTCTCGGGATGGTCTGGAGCGCGGCCAGCAGCACGACCATGTTGAAGCCGAAGCTGCGCCACGCGGTCATGACGATGATCGCGGGCAGGGCGGTGCTCTGGTTCTGCAGCCAGTTCGGGCCCTGGACGCCGGCCAGCTCCAGCAGCCGGTTGACCAGGCCGGCCTCCGGCTCCAGGAGGAACTTCCAGGCCACGGCGATGCCGATGATGCTGGTGATGTTCGGCAGGTAGTAGCCGAGCCGGAAGAACGCCGCGGGCAGGCGGGCGATGCCCGAGTTGAGCAGGACAGCGGCGGCCAGCCCGAGCCCGATGGTCAGCGGCAGCGTCGTGACCACGAACACGAGCGTGTTGACGGCCGCCCGCCGCATGGCGCCGTCGTTGACCAGCCGCAGGTAGTTGTCGACGCCGACGAGGTCGACGGCGAACGGGTTCGTCACGTCGGTGCTGCGCATGTCGGTGAAGCTCATGCCGATGCCGACGAGCAGCGGCCCCAGGTAGAACACCACGAACAGCACCACGAACGGCAGGATGAACATCCAGCCGATCCAGCTCCGGCGTAACGCGATCCGGACGACGTCCGCCGCCCGTCCCGTCGTGGGGACCGCCAGGTTCACAGGCCGGTCCCGATCGTGTCGGCCTGCGACTGGATGGACTTGGCCGTCTGCTCGGGTGTCTGGGCGCCGCGGGCCAGCTTCTCCAGCTCCGCCTCGAGCACCCTGGCCACCTGCTCCCACGTCGGGAACGGCGGCGGCGTCTTGGCGTCCTTGAGCTGCTCGCCGAAGACGGCCAGCTGCTTGTCGGCGGTCAGCTCGGGCTCCTGCCAGGCCACCTGCACGGCAGGCAGCGCCTTGACCGTCGTGTACCACTTGGCCTGCACCTTCGGCTCGCTCAGCCATTGCAGGAACGTCCAGGCCGCGTCACGGTTCTTCGCCTTCTTGAACACCGCCATGGCGGAGCCGCCGATGAAGCTGGTGCCCGAGACCGGACCCTTGGGGTACGGGGCGACGTCGAACTTGTCCTTGAAGTCCGGCCCGCCGTCGTTGTTGAGCACCCCGATCATCCACGGTCCTGAGAAGAAGCCGCCGACCTCGCCCTTGATGAAGGTCTGCGGGAAGGCGCCCTCGGCCGTGTTGGTCGGGGCGAGCTTCTGCTTGAACAGCGACTCGTACTGCTTGAGCGCGGTCACCGCCTCGGGGGTGTCGAAGGTGTATCGGCCGTCCTTGACGATCTCGCCGCCGGCCTGCCAGATCAGCGGCAGCGTCTCCTGCCAGGACGCGCCGAGCGTGTAGCTCTGCTGGAAGCCGTCCTTGGCCCCGCCCTTGTCCTTGAGCGCCCTGGTGAACTCGGTGAACTCCCGCCAGGTCTCCGGCGGCTCCACTCCGGCCTTCTTCGCCTGGTCGGTGCGGTAGTAGAGGACGCGGGTCTCGACGTACCACGGCACCCCGTACGCCGTGCCGTTGAGCTCGACCGTCTGCCACGCGCCGGGGAAGAACGCCGCCTTGTCCACCAGATTGGGCGGGGTGGGGTCGAGGGCGCCGGTCTTGGCCAGCTCGCCCGACCAGGTCGAGCCGATCATGCTCACGTCGGGAGTGGCGCCGCCCGCGATGGCCGCGGTGATCTTGTCGTGCGCCACGTCCCACCCGATCGCCGTGACGTTGACCTTCACGCCGGGGTTGGCGCTCTCGAAGTCCTTGACGAACGTGCCGAGCGCCTTGCCTTCCTCCCCCATCGCCCAGACCGTGACCTCCCCCGTGACTTTGCCGGTCGTGACGTTCTGCGCCTGCTCGGGCGCCTGAGCGGCGTCGCGGCCGCAGCCCGCGGCCAGGATCGCGAGAGCGAGCAGGCCGCCGGTGGCGCGGACTCCGGCGCGCCGGGTGATGGTGTTCACGTTCTTACCTCCTGGGGGTGGGGACCGCAGCTGGCGCGCACGACCAGCTCGGTGGTCAGGATGAGGTGGCTCGGCGTGTCGCGGACGCCGGTGATCAGCTCGTCGAGCGCGCGGGCGGCGCGGGCGCCGAGCTCGCGCATCGGCTGGCGCACGGTGGTCAGCGCGGGTCTGGCGTGGCGGGCGGCCATGATGTCGTCCCAGCCGGTGACGGCCACGTCGCCGGGCACGTCGAGGCCGAGCTCCTCGGCCGCCAGCAGCGCCCCCAGCGCCACCTCGTCGTCGGAGCAGACGATGGCCTCCGGCCGCTTGTCCTTGAGCAGCGCCCTGGCGGCGTCGAAGCCGCACTCCACGGTGTACTCCCGCGTGGCCACGGCCTCGATCGCGCCGCCGAGCACCGACCGCACGCCGCGCCAGCGCTCGTCCACGTCGTCGCCGCTGGCCAGCGGCGCGCCGAGAAACGCGAAGCGCTCGTAGCCGTGGCCGGCCAGGTGCTCGGCCAGCGCCCGAGCCGAGGCGGTGTTCTCGCTGCGCAGCGTGTCCGCGCCGGGCAGCGGGTCGCGGGAGATGACCACCAGCCGCACGCCGAGCCGGACCAGCTCGGCGATCAGCGGGTCGGGGACGGCGTGGCCGAAGACCAGCAGGCCGTCCACGCGCCCGGCCAGGTCCTTGATCAGGTCGTTGACCCTGGTGCGGCCCTTGGTCGACAGGATGACCACCGAGCGGCCCAGCTCGGAGGCGACCTCCTCGTAACCGAGCAGCACCTCGGTGTAGTAAGGGCCGGCGAGGTCGGGGAAGACGACGCCGTTGGCGGCGTGCCGGCCCTCGGCCAGGCTGACGCCGAGGCGGCTGGGCGTGAAGTTGAGCTCCTCGACGGCCTTGAGCACCTTCTCGCGGGTCTTGGCCGCAACGGGTCCGGTGCCGCGCAGGGCCCTGGACACGGTCGCGATCGACACGCCGGCGCGTTGGGCCACCTCGTAGATGGTCACGTCCATGGAGCCGCTCCTTTGTGTAAGCGCTTTCATCATGAGGCGGTGTAAGCGCTTACACAAATGCAGTGTGCCAGCCTTGTTAACTTCTCGTACAGACCCCGTCGAGTAACGGTGAGGTCACGCCGGAGGTGGGTAGCTGGACGGCATGCTCTATGGCAAGGAACACGTCCGGCGCTATCAGGAGACCGACGGCGCGGAAGGACACGACTGGAACAACACCACAGTCCTCCTCCTCACCACCAAAGGCCGCAAATCGGGCAAACCATACACGACCCCGCTCATCTACCAGCGGCACGGCGACGACCACGTGGTCGTGGCCTCCAAGGGCGGGGATCCCGACCATCCCGAGTGGTACAAGAACCTGAAGGCCAACCCTGACGTCGAGGTGCAGGTCAAGGGCGACAAGTTCAAGGCCCGCGCCCACACGGCGAGCGGCGAGGACAAGCCCGTGCTCTGGCGGCTCATGACGAGCACGTGGCCGGACTACGACGAATACCAGCGCAAGACCGACCGCGACATCCCGGTCGTCGTTCTCGAGCGCATCACCTAAATGGCCGGAAGGCCCCCGCCGAAGCGGGGCCTTCCGCTTGAATCATTTGATCTGGTACGCCCTGATGACGGTCTCGGCGAAAGCGTTGCCGCCGGTGTCGGCGGCCTTGACGCGCAGCGAGGCGAACGTCCCGCGCGCCCCGGCCGGGTGCCAGGTCTCGGCGGACCAGCCGCCCTTGGCCGACGGATGCACCAGCGTGGGCAGCCAGGTGCGGCCGTCGTCGTAGGAGATCTCCACCGTGAGCGTGCGCAGCTTCAGATCGGGCGAGCCGTCCTGGCGTTGCAGGCGCAGTGGGATGCGCATGTGGCCCACGGCGGCCCGGTTGCGCTCGTCCAGCTCTGGGCTGATCTTGACGGCCAGCAGCGGCAGCACCTGCCGCTTGCCCGGCTCGGGGGTCTTCGACCGGAACCGCCACTCGGCGCTGACCCGCGTGGACACCTTGGTCTGGGCGGAAGCGCGGTCGGCGGTCATGGTGAGCCGGTAGTCGCTCTCCTTCTGCTCTGCGGGCACGTCGATCCAGCCGGGCAGGTAGTCGGCGGCGTAGATCTCCTTTCCGTCGCGGTAGAGCTTGGCCTGCGGGGAGGCGTACTCGCCGTAGGAGATGCGGTCGGGGGTGCCGTCCTCGAACAGGCCGGCCGCGAACTGCAGCATGTTGTCCTCACGCCAGTTGAGGTCCCCGCCGGGGCTGAGCCCGGCCGCGAAGACGCCGTTGTTCCAGCGGTCGGTGGTCTTCTGGCCGGCCCGGTAGACGGTGGTCTTGCCGAAGAAGAACTGGTCGAGGTCGTTCAGGCCGTCCGGGGGCGTGCGGTACTGGACGAAGGACGGGTACCAGCCGGTGTCGCCGGGCGTGTAGTACTCGGTCCTGCGGAAGGGCAGCGAGAGGCGGGAGACGTGGCTGTAGGGCATCCACGCCAGCTCCGTCCCGTACAGCACGGGCAGCGCCATGTGCTCGCCGAACTTCACGTCGTGCTGCGTGGCGTAGGTGGAGGTGACCTCGGCGAGGTCGCGGCGGCGCGGGCGGTAGCCGGGGTCGGCGGGGATGCGCGGCTCGGCCTTCATCAGGTGATAGAAGTACGGGCTGTCGTCATAGCTGCCGTCGTCCTTGGGCTTGGCCCATTGGGTCCAGCGGTAGTAGGCGAAGTTCTTGCTGGCCGTGCGGGTCGTCGGGATGGCCTTGATGCCTTCGACGCGGTCCGCGCCCCACAGGGAATTCAGGTCCACGTCCACGCCGAAGGGCTGCATGCCCTCGATGAGCTGCAGCATGCCGAACAGGCCGATGGCCAGCCGCGCGGTCGGCTCCTCCGTACGCACGTCCACCGGCTTGGCCCGGCGGGCGTCGGCGGTGACGGTGCGGTCGGCGTCGAGGGTGAACTCCGGCTCGGCGGCCATCACCAGCGTGCCGTCGTGGTCGGCCATCAAGGTGACGACCGTGTAGCGGTGACCCTTGAGCAGCCGCAGGTCCAGGGTGCCGCCGGCGATGTCGTAGTTGGTCTGTTCCTTGGCGTCGAGGTCGATCACCCCGGCGAAGGCGTTCTGGGCGGGCTGCCCGTCCGTGCCGGTGAAGGTCAGCTTGAGGCCGCGCTTCTCCGGTTCGACGCGCATGCCGATGCCGGTGCGTACGGTGACGCCGCCGCCCTCGGCCACGACCGTGCCGCTGTAGATGCCGGTGGCGCCGGGCCGGGCGGTCACGGTGACCTGGGCGGTGCCGTGCGCGGGTACCTCGACCGTGGTGGCGCCGAGCGCGAACACCGTCGCCGGCTCGCCGTGGCCGTCTTTGGCCGTCACCTCGAGCTCCAGCCGGGTGGCGGCGTCGCCGTCGTTGCGGTAGGTGAGCGTGCGCTCCTTCGGCTGGGTGTCAGGCAGCTCGAGGTCTCCCATGGAGAGCGAGACCGGCTCGGCCGTGACCTGCTGGGTGATGGCCCGGGCGACGTCCACGCGGCCGGCGCCCTGGACGTAGGCGCCCAGCTCGGCACCGGGGGCGGTGGACGCCATGAGCGCCGCCTTGATGCGGCCGGCCTTCCAGTCGGGGTGCAGGCCGGCGACGATCGCCGCGGCGCCCGCCACGTGCGGAGTGGCCATGGACGTGCCGCTCATCGCCGTGTAGGAGTCGTCGGCGGGCGCTCCGGCGGCGGTGCCGGCGGCCCTGGCGGCGACGATGCCCACGCCGGGTGCGATGAGGTCCGGCTTGACCGCGGCGTCGCCGGGGCGCGGGCCGGTGCTGCTGAAATCGGCCACCGTGTCGGCGTCGCGGTGGGAGGCGCCGACCGACAGCGCACTGTCCGCGCTGCCCGGGGAGCCGAGGTGCTGGGGCCCGTCGTTGCCCGCGGCGATCACGAACAGCGTGCCGTACTTCTCCGTGAGGGTGTCGACGGCCTGCTCCAGCGGGTCGGTGCCGGCCATGTCGGGGCCGCCGAGGCTGAGGTTGGCGACGCGGGCGCCGTTCTCCGCCGCCCATGTCATGCCCTCGATGATGCCCGAGTCGGGACAGAAGCCGCTCTGGTCGCAGACCTTGCCGATGAGCAGCCGGGCGCCGGGGGCGACGCCCTTGTGCGTGCCGCCCGAGGCGGCGCCGGAGCCGGCGATCGTGGCGGAGACGTGGGTGCCGTGGCCGTGCAGGTCGCGCGTGTCCGGCTCGGAGGTGAAGTTCTCGGCCTTGGCGACCAGGCCCTGCAGATCGGGGTGGGCGGGGTCGTAGCCGGTGTCGAGGACCGCGACGGGGACGTCCTTGCCGGTGTGGCCGGCCGCCCAGGCCGCGGGCGCGCCGATGTGCGGGACGCTGACGTCGAGCGACACCTTGGCCTTGCCGTCGAGCCAGATCTTCGCGGGCCCGGATTGTCGACCCGCCGACGTCCTGGCCTGCGCGGTCAGGGTCTTCCAGAGCGCACCGGTACGGGGCTCGTTCCTGGCCACACCGTTGATCGCGGGCAGCGGACGCCCGCCCGCGGCCTTGAGCGTGGCGGCGCCGGCCTGCTCCGGGTACGTCAGGATGAGCGGGAGCCCGGGGCTGGCGGCGTCGTCGTAGCCGAGCGCGGCCAGCTTGGTGACGTTGAACAGCCGCGGGTCCAGTGTGCCCGCCGCCAGGAGTGGCATGGCGTCCACGGGCACGATGCTGAGCCCCTCCGTGGACCGGCGGTGCACGAAGTCGATCTTCTCCCGGCCGGGGGCGGGAGCGATGTCGAGCTGGGTCTGCTTGTTGGGGAGCGCGCGGAGGGTGACCTTGTCCCCGGTGATGAGGGTGATCGTCTTGGCGGGCTCTACCTGGGCGGGGGGCGGGGTGGGTGCCGCCTGAGCCGGTACGGCGGCCGTTGTGACGGCCAGTATCACGGCGCCCAGAATGGCGATTCTCTGTTGCACACCCCGCTTTCTAACTGCCAGTGAATTTTGGGGACAAGGTGGTTCCTGTGGCCTATTGCGGCAACTGCCGGAAATGGCCAAGATCGGGGCCATGCTAGAAGACGGCCGGGCGCTGGAGATCGTCGGCATCAGCGCGTTCGATGAGCACGTCTACCGGTGCGTGCTGGCCTGCCCCGGCATCACCGTGCAGGAGCTCGTCATGAGGAGCGGCGAGAGCGCGGGGCGCATCCAGTCGTCGCTGAGCAGGCTCCGCGCCAGTGGCCTGATCAGCCGCCTATGGGGGCGCTCGCCCCGCTGGACGGCGACGAACCCGGGCACCGCGATCCGCTCGCTGGTCCGCGGCATGCAGAGCGAGCTGGACCGGCTCACCGACACGGCCGACGAACTGGAGGCGGCCTTCCGCAACGTCGGCACGGACCCCGAGGGGAGCGGGCAGTTCGAGGTCCTGGCCGGGCCCGAGGAGCAGGCCCGCTGGTACGTCCGGCTGCAGCAGGAGGCCAAGGAGGAGGTGCTGACCTTCGACCGGCCCCCGTACGTGCTGGACTACCACAACCCGCTGCAGACCGACCTGCTCCGCAGCGGCGTGCGCTACCGCACCATCTACGTGCCGGAGGCGTTCGACCACACCGGGGCGCTCGATGAGGTGGGCAGCCTGATCAGGGCGGGCGAGGAGGCGCGGATCCTGCCCTCGCTGCCGTTCAAGATGGCGCTCGTCGACCGGCGGCGGGCGGTCATGCCGCTGCACATGGACCCGCCGCTGACGCGCGGCGTGCTGATCAGGGGGTCCACCATGGTCGTGGCGCTGGTGGAGCTGTTCGAGCGCCTGTGGCGGGAGGCCCTGCCGGTGCGCCCCGAGCTCTGGTCGCATGACAGCTCGCCGGAGCCCGCCCACGAGGAGGAGCCGGCGACGGACCTCGGCCTCGACGACCGCAGGCTGCTGGCGTTGCTGGCGGCCGGGCTCAAGGACGACGCCATCGCCCGCCAGCTCGGCACCAGCCCGCGCAGCCTCCGCCGCCGCCTGCGCCACCTCCTCGACGAGCTGAACGCCGAGACCCGCTTCCAGGCCGGCGCCCAGGCCAGCCGCCGGGGCCTGGTCTGACCGCCCCCGTGCTCAGGGGCGCAGCGCCGAGTACAGCTCCATGGTGCGGTGGGCGATGCGTTCCCAGGAGAAGTGCTCGACGGCCCTGACACGGCCCGCCTTCCCCATCGCGGCGGCCCGGCCCGGGTCCGCCAGCAGGGTGTTGACACGTTCGGCCAGGTCGGCGGCGAAGCGGTCCGGGTCGTGCGGCGTGCCGTCGGCGCCCTGCTCGATCGGCACGAGCAGCCCCGTCTCGCCGTCGGCCACCACCTCGGGGATGCCGCCGGTGGCGGTCGCCACCACGGCCGTCTCGCAGGCCATGGCCTCCAGGTTCACGATCCCCATCGGCTCGTAGACCGACGGGCACACGAACACGGTCGCGTGCGTCAGCAGCTGGATCACCTCGGGCTTGGGCAACATCTCCTGGATCCAGACGACGCCGTCGCGGTCGAGGTCGCGGACCAGCTGCGTCACCTCGGCCGCGATCTCCGTCGTGTCGGGCGCGCCGGCGCACAACACGAGCTGGGCGTCGGGGTCGAAGGAGCGTGCCGCGTGCAGGAGGTGGATCAGGCCCTTCTGGCGGGTGATGCGGCCCACGAAGACGACGTAGGGCCGGCTCAGGTCCACGCCGTGCTTCCGCAGGACGTCCAGGCCAGGGTCGGGGACGTATTCGGCGGTGTCGATGCCGTTGTGGATGACGCTGACCTTGTCCGGCGAGATCTCCGGGTAGGCGGCCAGGACGTCGCGGCGCATGCCCTCCGAGACCGCGATCACCGCGTCCGCGGCGGCCAGGGCGGTGCGCTCGGCCCACGACGAGATCGTGTAGCCGCCGCCGAGCTGCTCGGCCTTCCACGGCCGCAGCGGCTCCAGGCTGTGCGTGGTGACCACGTGCGGGATGCCGTGCAACAGCTTCGCGACATGCCCGGCAAAGTTGGCGTACCAGGTGTGGGAGTGCACGACGTCGGCTCCCTGGCAGGCGGCGGCCATCTCCAGGTCGACACCGAGCACCTGCAGGGCCGCGTTGGCGTCCTGCAGCCCGCCCGGCACCCGGTAGGCGGCGACGCCGGGCTCGTCGCGGTCGGCGCCGAAGCAGCGCACCCGCACGTCGGCCAGCCGCCGCAGCTCTCTGGCCAGGTATTCCATGTGCACGCCGGCGCCGCCGTACACCTCCGGCGGGTACTCCCGGCTGAGCAGATCAACACGCATGAGACGACTTTACGGTCAACGTGAGCATAGGGAACACAATCGACGAGCCCAAGGTCGGTAACCCCGGCTCGGGCCATTGAACGGCAAATCAGGACACGAAGGAACTTCTCGGTGCCGGGATTCGTCGATAGATCGGCCATTTGAGGGTAGCGTCTCGGGCATGAGGTCCCGAAGGGTGCTTGCGGTTGTGCTGGCAGGTGGAGAGGGTAAGAGGCTCATGCCGCTCACGGCGGATCGGGCGAAACCGGCGGTGCCGTTCGGGGGGATATATCGGCTCATAGATTTCGTGTTGTCGAACCTGGCGAACGGCGGGTTCCTGAAGATCGTCGTCCTGACCCAGTACAAGAACCACAGCCTGGACCGGCACGTCTCGCGGACGTGGCGGCTGTCGGCGATGCTGGGCAACTACGTGACGCCCGTGCCGGCGCAGCAGCGGCTCGGGCCGCGGTGGTTCTCCGGGTCCGCGGACGCGCTCTTCCAGAATCTCAACCTGATCTACGACGAGATGCCCGAGCACGTGATCGTGTTCGGGGCCGACCACATCTACCGCATGGATCCGCGGCAGATGGTCGAGCAGCACGAGGACTCCGGCGCCGACGTGACGGTGGCCGCGATCAGGCAGCCGCTGTCGCTGGCCGACCAGTTCGGCGTGATCGAGACCGACCCCCAGGGGCGCAGGATCGTCGCCTTCAGGGAGAAGCCCAAGGACGCGGTGGGGCTGGCGGACTCCCCCGACGAGGTGTTCGCCTCCATGGGCAACTACGTGTTCAAGACGCAGTCGATGATCGACGCGCTGCGGGAGGACGCGCTCGACCCGACCAGCAAGCACGACCTGGGCGGAAATATCATCCCGATGCTGGTCAAGTCGGGCGGCGCCGACGTCTACGACTTCGCCAACAACATCGTGCCGGGGTCGAGCGAGCGCGATCGGGGCTACTGGCGTGACGTGGGGACGCTGGACGCCTACTACGAGGCCCACATGGATCTCATCTCGGCGCACCCGGTGTTCAACCTGTACAACGACAAGTGGCCGATCTTCACCGGGCACGACCCGCTGCCGCCCGCCAAGTTCGTGCACAACGACGGCGACCGCGTGGGACGGGCGATCGACTCGCTGGTGTCGCCCGGCGTGATCGTCTCCGGCGGTACGGCGATCCGGTCGGTCCTGTCCCCCAAGGTGGTGCTGCACTCGCACGCGCGGGTGGAGGACTCGGTGCTGATGGAGAACGTCAAGGTCGGGCGAGGCGCGATCGTGCGCAAGGCGATCATCGACAAGAACGTGGTGATCCCTGACGGGGCGCGGATCGGATTCGACCTTGAATACGATCGCACCCGGTTCGCCCTGACCCGTGGCGGGGTCGTGGTCATCGGCAAGAACGAGATCGTCGACCGGTAGGCGGCGCGCAGCGGGCAGGCGCGGACAGGCGCGAGACAGGGAGCCGTGGTGCTGCCTGGGCCACTAGTAGCCCAGGCTGTAACCTGCGGGATCGCCCGTGTCGCTGGCATTGTCGGTGCTGACGTCGTCGTAGCCACTCGTCGAGTCGTCGCTGTACTGCTCCTCGCAGGAGATGACCTCGTGCTGGGCGGCGTAAACGCCCGAGCCGCCGCTGCCGAGGGTATGGACCTGACCGCCGATGGTGAGTTCACACTCGGCCGGGCGGGCGCCGGCCGGGCTCGCCATGGCGACGACCGCGGTGGCGGCAAGAGCGCCACCGGCAGCTATGAGGTTGACTTTCATGATCTCTCCCCGCGGTCGCTTATGGCAACACATCATCACTCTAAGTAGTCATTCCCGGAACATGCTGTAACGCCACGCGCAGATCGTTGCGTCGCGGTGCGGAGGCCGTTGCGCAAGATCGCGAGATATGGGCGGTTTCAAGGCCGACCGCCAGGACGCGTGGTTCGTCCATCGCCGATTGGGTCTTGATGCGGTCGTCGTTCGGGATCACGCTGAACGACAGGAGGCAGTGATGTCGCACCCACTCGGAGTCAGCCGCCCGGATCTCGAAGTCACCGACCTGCCCACGCCGGAGGAGGTCTTCAAGGTCTCCAAGATCGGCCCCAAGGAACTCTTCAAATACGCCGTCGGCCCCAGCCTGATCGCACTTGGCATCTCGATCGGCAGTGGCGAGTGGCTGCTGGGCCCGCTGAGCGTCGGCCAATACGGATTCGTCGGCGTCGGCTGGGTCATCCTGGTCTCGGCGCTGCTGCAGACCTTCTACAACGTCGAGTGCTCCCGGTATGTCCTCGCCACGGGCGAGACCCCGGTGGTCGGCTGGGGGCGGGTGCCGCCGGGCTGGCCGCTCTGGGTGCCGCTCTCGGTCTTCATCGTGATCTTCGCGTTCATCGCGGGCGGCTGGGCCGCGTCGGCGGGGCAGGGCGTGTACGCGCTGGTCCACGGCGTGCCCCCGGCGGCCGGGGACGCGGAGCCGCGCTGGTGGGCCATCGGCCTGCTGGTGCTGGTGTTCCTCATCACCGCCGCCGCGCGCCGCATCAGCCGCGCGCTCGAGCTGGCGAACTGGGTGCTGGTCGGGACGATCCTGATCGCCCTGCTGGCCGTGGACCTGCTCGTGGTGCCGTTCAGCCAGTGGTGGGAGGGCATCCGCGGCTTCATCACCCCCGCGGCACCGCCCGCCGGGATCACCGCGACCCAGCTCGGCGCCCTGGCCGGCTTCACGGCGCTGGCGTCAGGACTCAACTGGTACGTCATGGGTCACTACCGTGACAAGGGCTACGGCATGGGCCACCGTGTCGGCTACATCTCGGGCCTGCGCGGCGAGCGGCGGCCGATCCTGGCCAGCGGCGTCACCTTCCCCGACGACGAGCGCAACCGGGGCCTCTGGCGCCGGTGGTATCGGCTGCTCATGGTGGACATGTGGGGCGTGTTCTTCGTCGGCGCCATCCTCGGCATGCTGCTGCCCACGATCCTCATGGCCCAGGCGGTGCAGCTGTCGGGCGAGCGGCCCACGCGCGCCAACGTCCCGACGTTCGTGGCCAGCGCGCTGGGCGGCGAGTACGGGCGCACGGTGTTCTACATCGCGCTGGTGGTGGGCGTGCTGGTCCTGTTCTCCACGCAGCTCGGCATCTTCGAGGCGATGGTGCGGGTGACGACGGACGCCGCCAACGCCACCAGCCCCCGCCTGCGCCGGCTGATCGAGGGCGACCCGCGCCGGTTCTACTATCCGTTCATGCTCCTGCTGCTGGTGATCATCTCGATCATCATCTTCCAGTCGCTGCCGGTGGGGCTGGTGGAGTGGTCGGCCAACATGTCCAACCTGGGCGCGCTGTTCTATCCGTTCCTGCTGATGTATCTCAACAGCAAGCTCCCACGCCCGGCGCGCCCGCGGCCGTGGCATTACATCATCCTCGTCCTGAACTTCCTGTTCTTCGGCTTCTTCTTCGTCAACTTCATCGCCGACTTCGTGGGCGACCCGCTGGTGACCTTCTGAGCTCAGCTGATCAGGAAGACGTCGCCGTTGCCCAGTGCGGCGCCTCCGGACGGGGCGCCGTACGTCAGGCCGGAGATCGCCACCTGGCCGGCGGCGGTCGTGGTGGCGTACAGGTTCGGCTCGGCGAAGGGGTCGACGGCGTCGTCCCTGGCGGTGCCGAGCTGGGCGGCGGCACGTTGCGTGCCCCGGCCGTCCAGGCGTGCGGTCAGCACGTCGGCGCCGCCTGCCGGCACCCCGATCCGGCCGCGGGTGTAGCCCACGACCTCCACCTCGCCGCCCGGCAGCGCCGCTACGGCGGCGCCCTCGTCGACGGCCGGGGTGGCGAGCGTGTGCTCCCAGCGGCGGCGGCCCTGCCCGGTGTGGGCCACCGTGTACGCATCGCCGCCCGATGCGCCCGTGGCGACGGCGAGGCCCTCCGTGGTGACGGTCACCGCATTCAGCCGGTCGTCGCCGGAACCGCCTGCCGTCGTGGCCCACGCCCTGCTGCCGTCGGCGGCGGCGAAGGCGGCCAGCCAGCCGTCGAGGCCGCCGAGCGCGGTCGTGCCGGGCGGGGCCGCGGTGGCGCTGCCGGTGACGTAGAGCGTCGTGGCGTCCGCGGCGACACCGTACGCCTTGTCCTCGCCCGTGCCACCGTACTGCCTGAGCCACGACAGCTCGCCGGCCGGGGTGAGCCTGGCGACGATGGCGTCCTTGTCGCCGTTGTTCGGCCCGTCCAGGGAGCCCTTGGTATAGCCCGCCACGTACGCGCCGCCGTCGGGCGCGGCGGCGAGCCCGTAGAGGCGGTCGGCGGCGTCCGGCGCGCCGAACTGGGTGATCCACCGGACCGTGCCGTCGGGGCCGAGCCTGGCCACGAACGCGTCGTCGGCCGCGTTGCCCGGGTGCCGTCCGTCGAGGTCGCCCTTCGTGTACCCGGCCGTGAGCACACCGCCGTCGGGCAGCGGCGCGACGCCGTACAGGCGCTCGTCCGCCGGGGTTCCGAACTGCCTGGTCCAGCCGCCGATCCGGGACACCACGGCGTCGAGCCGGCCTGAGGGAGACTGGCCCGCCGCGTACCCAATGGTCAGGGCCCCGTCCGGGTGGGCCGCAACGCCGCCCGCCCAGTCGGTGGCGGCCGTGCCGTGCAGCGGGGCGGGCAGGCCGGTCGGGGGTGTGACGCTCAGCCCGGGGCCGAGCTCGGCCATGGCCTGCTCGAAGGCCGGCGTCCAGACCGACCAGTCGTGGCCCCCGTCCATGATGCGCAGCTGCGCGGACAGGGCGGGTGAGCGCCTGGCGGCGTTGTAGAGGGCGGCGGACTCGAAGTCCAGGTCGTGGCGGGCGTCGGCGGGGTCGGGGTTGGCGTACTCGTCGTCGCCGACGGCCACGAACAGCCGCACCGGCAGATCGGGGTCCAGATCGGGCAGCGACGCCGGGTAGGTGAGCTCGCGGTAGACCTCGTCGGAGAACTTCTCCTCCCCTCGGCCGAAGGCGCCGTAGTCGCGGGTGGAGGAGTCGGACGGCGGCAGCGGCGTGTAGACGGCCGGACTGAGCACGGCGGCGGCGCTGAACACGTCCTGGTGGGCGAGCGCGAACCGCAGCGCGCCCGCGCCGCCCATCGAATAGCCGCCGACCAGGCGGGCCTCCCGGATCGGTGCCGTGCGGTACGTGGCGTCCACGTGGGCCACCAGGTCGCGGGTGAGGGCCGTCTCCACCGGACGTCCCGGCAGGTCGGCGCCGGTGTAGCGGGAGTCGACGTACCAGTTGCCGCGCTCGCTCCACGGCGCGTCCGGCATGACGGCGATGACCGGCGGGATGCGTTTGGTGCGAATCATGTCGTCGAGAACGCTCTTGACGCGGGTCCACGCCTGCATGGTGTCGCCGCGGCCGTGAAGCAGGTAGAGGACCGGGTGGCGGGCGGCGCCGCGGTCGTAGCCGTACGGGAGATAGGCGGTGTAGGCGATGCGCTCGCCGTCCAGCGCCGGGGACGGCGCGGAGCCGGTGATGAGCGTGCCGGCCGCGCGGATGTCCGTCTCACCGGGAACGGCGAGGAGGAAGAGCGCGGCGAGTGCGGCCAGTGTGGCGGCGCCGAGCCGGCGAGGTAAGGACATCGACCGCTCCTGTAAACGTTTACGGAAGGCACCTTGTGGTGTTTCGGCAGAGTTTCCAGGGAGGGGTGTTGCGATGTCAACCAAGGCGGCTCGATAGGTTGGAGCGTCATGTGTGTGCACATCGACGCCGTAGCCACAGTCCGGCGGCCGGCCGACGGCGGGGGCGGCGGCGGGCGCAGCGACCGGGGCGAGTGCAGTGACCGGGGCGGCGACGGGCGCGGCGACCGGGGCGGCGGCGGGGGCGGCGATGTCTGATGGGGGCGGTCGCGGGAGGCGGGTGACCGCCGTGTTGCTGGCTCATGCCGCCGTCACGCAGGTCATCACGTTCGTGCTGCGTCCCACCATGTCGTACCGGGCGATCGAGCTCGACGTCCCCGCGGCGCTGCTCGGCCTGCTGGGCGCGAGCTTCGCGATCGCACCGCTGCTGCTGGCGCTGCCTGCCGGGCACGCCGCCGACCGGTACGGCGAGCGGCGCTTGGCCGTGACCGGTGCGCTCCTGCTCACCGCCGCCAGCGTCGCGTTCCTGACGATCGGGCACACCGTCCCGGGGCTGCTCACGGCCGGGGTGCTGCTGGGCACCGGGCATCTGGGCTGCGTGATCGCCCAGCAGGCGCTCGTGGCCAACACCACCCGGCGGGGCGGCCACGACACCGCCTTCGGCCACTACACATTCGCCGCCTCGCTGGGCCAGGCCGCCGGCCCGGTGCTGATCGCGGCGTTCGGCGGGGAGCGGGCGATCCCGGACACCGATCGCATCTTCGCCTGGTCGTGCGGTCTGGCCGTGCTGCTCGTCGTGTTGTCGGCGCTGCTGACCCGCAGCCCGCACCCGGCCGACGGTGAACGAGAGGCGGCGGGCAGCGTGCGCTCCCTGCTGCGCCTGCCCGGCCTGCCGCACGCCCTGGTGACGAGCTGCGTGGTCATTGCCGCGCTCGACATCACGCTGGTCTACCTGCCCGCGTTCGGCACCGAGCGGGGCCTCACCTCGGGCACGATCGGGCTGCTGCTGACCATCCGCGGCGTGGCGTCGATGGCCTCCCGCTTCTTCCTGGGCCGCTTGTCGCGGGCCGTCGGCCGGCGGCGGCTGCTGGTGACGAGCACGGTGGCGGCGGCCGCCGCGATGCTGGTCACGCCCGTGCCCATGCCGCTGTGGGCGCTGGCCTTCGTGCTGCTGATCCTCGGGTTCGGGCTCGGGGTGGGGCAGCCGCTGACCATGTCATGGCTGGCCGAGTCCGCGCCTGCGGGGCTGCGCGGGCGGGCGATGTCGCTGCGCCTGGTCGGGAATCGTACCGGGCAGCTGATCCTGCCCGGCCTGGCCGGGCTGGTGGCGGCCGGCATGGGCGCCGCGGGAGTGCTCCTGGTCACCGCGTTGGGGCTCGGCTGGGCCGGCGTGGCGGCCAGGCGGCTGCCCGTCGATCCGTGACCCGCGTGCCGTCGGCTCCTTACGCCCTGTGCCGCAGGCTCCTTACGCCCTCAGAACGGTGACCTGACGCCCCGCCGGGTGCGCTCCTGATCGAACCGGACGCGGTCCTCCATCGGAGCCGCCTCCGGACGGCGATCGAAGATCACCAGGTAGCCGGTCTCGAGATCCAGCCGGTCCAGATAGCGGTCGAGCTGCGCGAGTCCCTCTTCCGCTGGATCCCGTTGGCCAGGCCGCCACACCTCAGCCGTGGTTCAGCGGCTCAGGCGGGCGGCCTCGGGCAGGGCGCCGTTCCAGGCGGGGCCGTGGACGTACGCCAGGTCGGCCTCCATGCGGGCGGCCGCGTCCTGGAGCGCGGGCAGGACGTCGCGCACCAGGTCATCGGGGGTGGCGCGGCTGGCGTGCGTGGCGACGTTCACGGCCGCGACCACCCGCCCGGCGCGGTCCCTGATGGGGACCGCCAGTGAGCGCACGCCCTCCTCCAGCTCCTGGTCGACCAGGGCGTACCCGTCGGCGGCCGCCTGCCGCACCGCCGCCTTCAGCTCGGCGGTGGTGGTGATGGTGTGCCGGGACAGCGGTCTTGGGGTGATGGCGTCCAGCCGGTCCTCCGGCTGGCCGGCCAGGAGCACCCGGCCCATCGAGGTCGCGTACGCGGGGAAACGGGTGCCAACGGTGATGTCGACGCTCATGATGCGTTGGGTCGGCACGCGGGCCAGATAGACGATGTCGTCGCCGGAGAGCACGGCGACCGAGGCGGACTCGTGGACGCGTGCCACCAGGTCGGCCAGGTGCGGCTGCACGACGGCGCGGAAGGCGCGGCCGGACAGGTGGGCGTAGCCGAGCTCCAGGACCTTGGGCAGCAGGACGAAGCGGGAGCCGTTGGCGGCCACGTAGCCGAGCCGTTCCAGTGTCTGGATGGCGCGGCGCGCGGTCGCCCGCGGCTGCCCGGTGACCCTGGCCGCGTCGGCCAGGGTCGAGCCGCCCGGCGCCGTGCCGAGCGCGACCAGCACGGCCAGGCCGCGGGCCAGCGACTGCAGGTAGCCGGCGCCCAGTTCCTGCTTGGCGGCCCGGGAGGTGTCCTCGGCGGCGATCCCCCTGCGCGGCTCGGGGGCCGGCCGGGCCAGTCTCGCCTCCATCTCCGCGACCGTCTTGAGCAGCCGAGGCAGGGCGTGCTCGCGCAGCCCGGCGACGGTGTGCCTGCTGGTGTGGCTGACCACGCTGACCGCGCACACCGGCGTGCCGTCCGGATCCCGTACGGGCACCGCGACGGCCACCAGGCCCGGCTCGACGAGCTGGTCGTCCTCGGCCCACGACGCCGCCGGGTCGAGCAGCGCGAGCCCGGCCGCGCACCGGCCGGCGGGCAGCAGGTCCCCCACCCGGAAGGCCACCGACATGGTGCGCCGCCGGGTGAACTGGCCGATGAAGCGCACGTGCTCCGGCCCGGGGTCGCCGTCCTTCACGGCCAGCGACACCGACTCGTCGAGGTCCTCGGCCAGGCGCTCGGCCAGCGGGGACAGCACGTCGCGCAGGCCGCCGCAGGCGAGGTAGGCCTCCCCCAGCTCCATCAGGCGCGGCGTCAGGTGCACCTCGCGCCCTTCCAGCCGGAGGTAGCCGAGATGGGCGAACGTGGCCAGCACGCGGTCCACCGTGGACCTGGCCAGGCCGGTCGTGCGGACCAGGTCGGTGGGCCCCAGGCGGCGGCGCGGGTCGCCGGCCAGCACGCGCAGCACGGCCAGGCCGCGGTCCAGAGTTCCCGCCGGTTCCATCGCCCACCTCCTCGAGATCCTTTGACAGGAGCGCCTCTCATTACAGATACTCGACCACACAATAGTGGACAAAAGTTCACTATGCGAACACTCCCGGTGAATGGAGCGTCGTGCGGAGAGACAAAGTGGTCGCGACCGCCGAGGAGGCGCTGGCCGGCGTGCGTGACGGCGCGTCGTTCGCGGTCGGCGGCTTCGGGCTGAGCGGCATCCCCAACGTGCTGATCCAGGCCCTCTACAACACCGGGGTGACCGGCATCGGCGTGGTGTCGAACAACTGCGGCGTCGACGGCGGCGGCCTCGGCGTGCTGCTGGCGGCCGGACGCATCGCCCGGGTGACGGCGTCGTACATCGGCGAGAACAAGGAGTTCGCCCGGCAGTACCTCGGGGGCGAGCTGGAGGTGGAGCTGACCCCGCAGGGCAGCCTGGCCGAGCGGCTGCGCGCGGGCGGCAGCGGCATCCCCGCCTTCTACACCCCGGCCGGGGTCGGCACGCCGGTGGCCGACGGCGGCCTGCCGCTGCGCCACAACCCGGACGGCTCGATCGCGGTCGCCTCGCCGCCCAAGGAGGTGCGGGAGTTCGACGGCCGCCCGTACGTGCTGGAGTACGGCATCACGACGGACTTCGCGCTGGTCCGGGCGGCGAAGGGCGACCGGCACGGCAACCTGGTCTTCAGCAAGGCCGCGAGGAACTTCAACCCGCTCGCCGCCATGGCGGGGCGGATCACGATCGCCGAGGTCGAGGAGCTGACCGAGCTGGACCCTGACGAGGTGCACCTGCCGGGCGTCTTCGTCCAGCGGGTGCTCCCGCTCACCCCCGAGCAGGCAGCGGACAAGGGCATCGAGCGGCGCACAATTTCCGCATCTTCGACACGAGGGACACTGCGCTCATGAGCTGGACGCGTGACGAGATGGTGGCCCGCGCCGCGGCCGAGCTGCGCGACGGCGACTACGTCAACCTGGGCATCGGCCTGCCCACCCGCATCCCGTCCTTCCTGCCGGCCGACGTGGACGTGATCCTGCACTCGGAGAACGGCATCCTCGGCGTCGGCCCCTACCCGGCCGAGGACGAGGTCGACCCCGACCTGATCAACGCGGGCAAGGAGACGGTGACCGTGCGGGACGGGGCGGCGTTCTTCGACTCGTCACTGTCGTTCGGCATGATCCGCGGCGGGCACATCGACGTGGCGGTGCTGGGCGCGATGCAGGTCTCGGCCGGCGGCGACCTGGCCAACTGGGTGGTTCCCGGAAAGCTGGTCAAGGGTATGGGCGGGGCGATGGACCTGGTCCACGGCGCGCGCAAGGTCATCGTGATCATGGACCACACCGCCAAGGACGGCTCACCGAAGATCGTCAAGGAGTGCTCGCTGCCGCTCACCGGCCAGGCGTGCGTCCACCGGATCATCACCGACCTCGGCGTGCTCGACGTCACGCCTGACGGGTTGCGGCTGGTGGAGTGCGCGCCGGGCGTGAGCGTGGAAGAGCTGCGGGACCGTACGGAAGCCGAGGTGCTGGCATGAACACCGTTTACATCGTGGACGCCGTCCGCACGCCCTTCGGCCGGCACGGCGGGGCGCTGGCCGGCATCCGCCCCGACGACCTGGCCGCGCACGTCGTCGCGGCGATCGCCGAACGCAACGACGTGGCGGCCCCCGACGAGGTGATCTTCGGCAACGCCAACGGCGCGGGCGAGGAGAACCGCAACGTCGCCCGCATGGCCGCACTGCTGGCGGGCCTGCCGGTGACCACACCCGGCGCGACCGTGAACCGGCTGTGCGGGTCCGGCATGGAGGCCGTGATCCAGGCGTACCGGATGATCGCGCTCGGCGACGCGTCCACGGTGATCGCCGGCGGTGTGGAGTCCATGACCCGCGCCCCCTGGGTGCTGCCCAAGCCGGACCGGGCCTTCCCGGCAGGCGGGCAGGAGCTCGTGTCCACCACGCTCGGCTGGCGGCTGGTCAACCCGAAGATGCCGGCCGAGCACACCGTGCCGCTCGGCGAGGGCGCCGAGCTGATCGCCGACAAGCACGGCATCTCGCGGGCGGAGCAGGACGCGTACGCGCTGGCCAGCCACCAGAAGGCGGCCAAGTCGTCCTTCGAGCGCGAGATCGTCCCGATCGGCGACGTGACCAGGGACGAGGGCATCCGCGAGGACACCTCGCTGGACAAGCTCGCCCGGCTCAAGCCGGTCTTCCGCAAGGACGGCACGGTCACCGCGGGCAATTCCTCCCCGCTCAACGACGGCGCGGCGGCGTTGCTGCTCACCGACGAGGCCGGGCTGCGCGGCCGCGAGCCCCTGGCGCGGATCACCGCGGGCGCGGCCAGCGCGCTCGAGCCCCGCTACTTCGGGCTCGGGCCGGTCGAAGCCGCGCAGAAGGCCCTGGCCAAGGCGGGCAAGACCTTCGGCGACCTGGACACGGTCGAGCTGAACGAGGCCTTCGCGGCTCAGGTGCTCGGCTGCCTGGCCGAGCTGCCCGATCTCGACCCCGCCCTCGTCAACCCGAACGGCGGCGCGATCGCGCTCGGCCACCCTCTCGGCGCCTCCGGCGCCCGCGTCACCGGCACCGTGGCACACCGCCTGGCGGCCGCCGGCTCCGGCACCGGCCTGGCTACTCTCTGCATCGGCGTCGGCCAGGGCCTGGCCGTCGTGCTCGAAAGGTAGGCGCAATGACCCCACCCCTCACCCAGGCGGACATCGATCAGGAGATCGCCGAGCTGCACAAGGCCGCCGACGGCCAGGAGGCGAACCATCCGCCGCGGGACTTCGCCCCCTACCGCAGCAGCGTGCTGCGCCATCCCAAGCAGCCGCTGATCGCGGTGCAAGACCCCGAGGCGGCCGAGCTGTCCGGTCCCGTCTTCGGCGTCACCGACGTCACCGCGCTGGACGCGGACCTGACCAAGCAGCACCTCGGCGAGCCGCTCGGCGAGCGGATCACCGTGCAGGGGCGGGTGCTCGACCGCTCGGGGCGGCCGGTACGCGGCCAGCTGGTGGAGGTCTGGCAGGCCAACGCCTCCGGCCGGTACCTGCACCAGCGTGACGATCATCCCGCGCCGCTGGACCCCAACTTCACCGGGGTGGGCCGGTGCCTGACCGACGACGAGGGCCGCTACGCGTTCACCACGATCAAGCCGGGCGCGTACCCGTGGCGTAACCACGTCAACGCCTGGCGTCCCGCGCACATCCATTTCTCGGTGTTCGGCGCGGCCTTCACGCAGCGGCTGGTCACGCAGATGTACTTCCCGAACGATCCGCTGTTCGCCTACGACCCGGTGCTGCAGTCGGTGACGGACGAGCGGGCCAGGCAGCGGCTCGTCGCCGCCTACGAGCATGACCTGTCCGTGCCCGAGTGGTCCCTGGGTTACCGGTGGGACATCGTGCTGGACGGCCCGGCGGCGACCTGGATGGAGGAGGGCCGATGAACCCGACGCCTTCGCAGACCGTGGGCCCGTTCTACGGCTACGCGCTGCCGTTCCCCGGCGGCGGCGACGTGGCCGCCGGGGGGATCACCGTCCAGGGGTACGTGTACGACGGGGCGGGCGAGCCGGTGCCGGACGCGCTGCTGGAGTTCTGGCAGGCCGACCCGTCGGGCGACCTGAGCGGCGCTCCCGGGACGCTGCGGCGCGACCCGGTGACCGGGGCCGTCATCGGGCGGCACGGGCTGGACTTCACCGGCTTCGGGCGGGTGCCGACCGACGCCGACGGCCGGTACGCGCTGCACACGCTGCCGCCCGGCAACGGCTACATCAGCGTGTGCGTGTTCGCCCGCGGCCTGCTCCACCACCTGTACACGCGCATCTACTTCGGCCAGGACGCCTTCCTCGACGAGCTGCCGCCGCACCGGCGGGAGACGCTGGTCGCGGTGCGGGAGCGCGAGGGCGTCTACCGGTTCGACATCCATTTGCAGGGCGAGAAGGAGACGGTCTTCCTTGACTTCGGGTGACGTGCCCGGCGCGGACCTCGGGCTGCTGTCCCCGATGCGGGGCGCGGCCGAGGAGACCGGCGACGTCGCCTTCCTGCAGGCCATGCTGGATGCCGAGGTGGCGCTTGTGCGGGCGCAGGCGGCGCTCGGGCTGGTGCCGCGGGAGGCGGCCGAGGCCGTGGCGGCCTGCGCGCGGGTCACGGCGTTCGATCTGCCGGGGCTGGTCGAACGGGCTCGTTCCGGCGGCAATCCGGTCATTCCCTTGGTGGTGGATCTCCGCGAGGCCGCGGAGCCCTTTGGCGCGTACGTCCATCGCGGCGCGACCAGCCAGGACATCGTCGACACGGCGATCATGCTGGTCGCGTACCGCACGCTGGGCTCGGTCCTGGCGGACCTCGACCGGGTCGTGGCCGCGCTCGGCCGGCTGGCGGCCGGCCACCGCGACACCCTGATGGCCGCGCGGACCCTCACCCAGCAGGCGGTCCCGACGACGTTCGGGCTCAAGGCGGCGGGCTGGCGCCTGCTGGCCGCCGACGCCCGCACCCGCCTACGTGCCGCCCGGGCCGCGCTCCCGGCCCAACTCGGCGGCGCGGCCGGCACCCTGGCCGCCTTCCACCCCGCCCCGGGAGCCGCCGGGCCGCCGCCGGACGCCGCCACCGACGCGTCGGCAGCCCGCGGCGCGGCAGACGGCAGCGCGACGAGCAGCAGCGCGGCAGACGGCGGCGCGGCTGGCGACGGCGCTGCTGGCGGCGGCAATGCTGGGTTGCTGCTCGTGGCTCGGTTCGCGGCGGAGGTCGGGCTGGCCGAGCCGCGGCTGCCGTGGCACGTGTTGCGGACGCCCGTCGCCGACCTGGCCGGCGCACTGGCGTTCACGGCGGGGGCGCTGGGCAAGATGGCGGCCGATGTGCTCGTCCTGTCACGTACCGAGATCGGCGAGGTGTCCGAGGGCGTCGGCGGCGGGTCGTCGTCCATGCCGCACAAGCACAACCCGGTCAGATCCACCATGATCGCCGCCGCCGCCCGCCAACTGCCCCCGCTCGCCGCCGTTCTGTACGGCTCGCTCGCCGCCGAGGACGAGCGCCCGTCCGGCGCCTGGCATGCGGAATGGCAACCGCTGCGCGAGGCGCTGCGCCTGGTGGCCGGAGCCGCCCGTGACGCCGCCGAACTGGTCGCGGACCTGCGGGTGCACCCGGACCGCATGCGCGCCAACCTGACCCTGTCCAACGTGCCCGAGTCCGGCACCCTGTCCGACGTGCCCGAGTCCGGCACCCTGTCCGGCTCGGCAGGCTCCGCACGGGCCCTGGTCGACCGGGCGCTCGAGGAGGAATGATGATGTTGCAGCACCGGCTGGACGGCCCGGAGAACGGCGAGCCGCTGATCCTCGGCCCGTCGGTGGGCACGTCCCTGCGGGTGTGGGAGCCGCAGATGGACGCGCTCGCGCGGACCTTCCGGGTGCTCAGATTCGACCTGCCCGGCCACGGCGGCTCCCCGGCGGCCGCCGTGAGCTCGATCGACGACCTGGCGCGCATGGTGCTGGAGGTGGCCGACGCGCGAGGCTTCGGCGGCTTCCACTATGCGGGCATCTCGATCGGCGGCGCGATCGGCGCCACCCTGGCGCTCGGCCACCCCGGCCGGGTCCGGTCGCTGGCGATGGTCTGCTCCTCCGCCAGGTTCGGCGAGCCGCAGGCGTGGCGGGACCGGGCGGGGCTGGTCCGCGCCGAGGGGACGGGGCCGCTGCTGGAGGCCACGGCCAAGCGCTGGTTCGCCGGCGCCCCCGCCGACCTCCCCGCACCGCTCGCCCAGGCGCTGCTCGGTGACCTGGCCGCCGCCGACCCTGAAGGGTACGCCGCCTGCTGCGACGCCCTGTCGGCCTATGACCTGCGCGACTCGCTGGCCGCGATCAAGGCCCCCACCCTGATCCTGGCCGGGCGGGACGACCCGGCGACGCCGCCCGAGCACGCCAGGCAGCTGGCCGACGGCATCGCCGGCGCCACGCTCGTCGAGCTGGCCGGCGCCGCGCACTTGGCCAACGTCGACCAGCCCGCACGCGTCACGGCCGCGCTCCTCGCCCACCTGCCCGCCGTCCCCGGCATGCGGGTACGCCGGGAGGTGCTCGGTGACGCGCACGTGGACCGGGCGATCGCCCGCACCACCCCGTTCACCAGGGATTTCCAGGACTTCATCACCCGCTACGCCTGGGGCGAGATCTGGACCAGGCCGGGCATGGACCGCCGTACCCGCAGCTGCGTGACGCTCACCGCGCTCGTCGCCCACGGCCACCTGGAGGAGCTGGCCATGCACGTGCGCGCGGCCCTCCGCAACGGGCTGACCCCGGACGAGATCGGCGAGGTGCTCCTGCAGAGCGCCGTCTACTGCGGCGTGCCCGCGGCCAATGCCGCCTTCGCCGTCGCCCAGCGGGTCCTGGACGAGGCCGACGCCGGAGGAGCGTAGCGCGCCCCACTCCTTAAGGACCGGCGCCCCCGGCGTACGAGACGCAGGCCAGAGCATGAACACAACGTAAGCAATTCGCTCCATACCTGCGTGTATTCTGCCCGTATGGGGGGTTTGGAGCTGCTTTTCCGTTCACGGTTCGTGAGCGTGAGGAAGGGCTGAGGCGGTGCGGGAGGAGGCCGCCTCGCACTGTGGCTCGTCTCGCTTGGACGAGCTGCTGATCAAGGCCGTCGCCGGCACAGGCGCCCACATCGGCGCCGTCTATCTTGTGGCGGAGGACGGCGACGTGCTGCTGATGGACGCACAGGTGGGCATGCCCGCGCGGGCCGCCCGCGCGTGGGCCAGGATCAGGAAGAACGACCCCGTGCCGGTCGCGGCGGCGGTGCGTGAGCGGCACATGATCTGGCTGTCCGACCGGGAGCACATGGCCCGCGCGTTCCCCGCGGCGGCGCTCGCGCTGCCCTACCACTACGCAGCGGCGATCTCCCCGATCCGCACCGGCGACACCGTCTGGGGCGGGCTCGTGCTGCTGTTGCCTTCCGGGCCTGCGACCATGCTCAGCCGGCGCCTGCGTACCATCATGGACGCGACCTGCACCCGCATCGGGGAGGTGCTCCGGGAGGCGGCCGACGAAGGCCATCCGATCACTCCCGGGCCCAGGCCCCGGGTCCTGGATCCCCGTCTCGTGCACACGGCCGAGCCGAACGGGCAACTGGTGGCCATGGAGTGCCTCAACCGGCTCCCCGAGGGATATTGCTCGCTGGACGTGGAGGGCCGCGTGACCTTCCTCACCACGTCGGCCTCGGACCTGCTCGGAATCTGCTCCTCCGAGCTGATCGGTGAGCGCCTGTGGAAGGCGCTGCCATGGAATCCGGTCTTCGAGGACCGCCACCGTGCCGCGGTCTTCAGCCGGCAGGTCACCTCGTTCACCGGCCGCAACAAGGACGGGCGGCTGCTGTCCTTCCGGCTGTTCCCCGGCCTGACCGGCATCACGGTGCGCATCACGCCCGACGAGGCGGACCACGACCTCGCCCGCCACGTGCCGGAGACCGGCGCGGACCGCCCCACCCGGGTGATCGCACTGCACGAGATGCTGCACCTCGCGACCACGCTCGCCCGGGCGGTGACCGCCCAGGAGGTGGTCGACCTCGTCGCCGACCACGTCATGCCCGTCTACAACGTGCAGGCCCTGGCCATCCTCACCTCAGGGGCCGGCAGGATGCGCGTGGCCGCCTCCCGGGGATACAGCAGGGAGGCCGTCGAGGAGTTCGACGGGCGTCCCGTGGTCCCGCCGGCTTCGGAGCGGCATCCGTACGACATCGGCAAGCCGGCCTTCTTCTCCTCCTGGGACGAGCTCCGTGCGGCCTACCCGGACGCCCTGCGCTCCGACGACATGTCCGCCTGGGCGTACCTGCCGCTGATCACGTCCGGGCGGCCCATCGGCACCTGCGTGCTGGCCTATGACCGCCCGCACCACTTCAGCACCGACGAGCGCGCCACGCTGACCGCGCTCGCCGGGCTGATCGCCCAGGCGTTCGAGCGGGCCCGGCTCTACGACGTCAAGCATCAGCTCGCCCAGTGTCTGCAGTCGAGCCTGCTGCCGCGTACGCTGCCCGAGGTGCCCGGCCTGGAGCTGGCCGCCCGCTACGTGCCCGCCAATCCCGGCATGGACATCGGCGGTGACTTCTACGACCTGATCCGGCTGAGCGACACCATGGTGGCCGCGGTCATCGGCGACGTCCAGGGGCACGACGTCACCGCCGCCGCGCTCATGGGGCAGGTGCGCACCGCCATCCGCGCCCATGCCACGTCCGGCGCCACCCCCGGCGAGGTGCTCGCGCACACCAACCGGCTGCTCATCGAGCTGGCCCCGGACCGGTTCACCAGCTGCCTGTACGTCAGCCTCGACCTGGAGCGGCACATCGCCTGCCTGGCCAGCGCGGGACACCTGCCGCCGCTGCTCGGCCGGCCGGGCAGGCCCGCCCAGGTCATCGACACGTCACCGGGACTGCTGCTCGGCATCGACCCGGAGGCCGAGTACGCCACCACGGAACTGGACCTGCCGCCCGGCTCCGTGCTGACCCTCTACACCGACGGCCTCATCGAGGAGCCGGGACTCGACCTGGGCGAATCGATAGCGGACCTGGCCGAGCGCTTCACCCCGATCCCCGGCGTGCCCCTGCACGACCTGGCGGAGTCCCTCATCGAGGAGGCCTCCGTGGACCAGCGTGCGGACGACATCGCGGTGTTGCTCCTGCGGGACGCGACGCGCGGGTCAGCGTACGGGGACGAGGTTGAGCACCACCTTGCGCGACGACAGCGACACGATGCTGAACTTGATGCCGCTGACGGTCGCGGACCCGCCCTTGCTGAATGACGCTCCCGCGCCGATGCCCGGCCCAGTGCCCTTCACGGTCACACCTTTCCCGGTGAAGCCGACGGACAGCCGGGTGATGCCGAAGCGGGAGCTGACCCGGAACGTCACACGCTTGGTGAGGGTCAGCTTGCACCTGCCGTCGTAGCAGGCACGCAGGTTCGGCTTGGCACTGACGGCGGCCACGGCGGCGGGCACGGTCGCGGGCCCGGCGGCGGACACGACGGCGGCGGTCGCGGATGCTTGGCCGGCCGGGGCGAGGCTGATGACGGATGCGGCGACGACCAGGGCGGTGGTGATCCTCGGGGGCATGATCCTCCTCATGCGTAACGACGCGGTCACCCGGTGAGTCTGCCAGGATTCGCCCGGGATCGCCCTGATTCGCGGATCTTTCCCCGATTGAGCCTCACCCGCGGGCGCGGAGGGCCCCGGCGAGCAGGGCGACCGGGGCGATGACCAGCAGGAGGGCGAGCGCGGCGTAGCCGTGGGCGAGGGTGGCGGCCGTGGCGACGGCGGCGACCAGGAGCGGGCCGCCCGCGTCGCCCAGCTCGCGGCCGAGCTCGGCGGTCCCCATGGTCTGGCCGAGCCGCTCCTGCGGGGTGGAGGCGGCCAGGGCGGCGAAACCCAGCGGGGTGATCAGTCCTGTGCCCGCCCCGATGAGCACGGCCGACGCCAGCACTCCCGCCAGACCCGGCACCACCGCCAGGGCCAGGCCGGCGGCGGCGATCGCGAGACCGGCGGCGAGGCCCGCACGGGTGGTGATCCGGCCGGCGTCCAGGGCCCGTCCGGCGGCCGGTTGCACGACGGCGGCGCAGGCGGCCAGCACGGACACCGCGGCACCGGTGGCGACGGGGCCCAGGCCCGCGGCCGCCCCGGAGACCGGCAGGAAGCCGACGCCGACCGACAGCGCGGCGGTGGCGGCGGCCAGCGCGGCCGTGGGCTGCCAGAACGTCCGCTCGGCCAGGCGGCGCGCGAGGTCCAGCACGGTCTGGCGGGTCCTGGGCAGTGGCGGCACGCGGGGCACGGCCAGCGCCGCCCACACCGCGACGGCCGCCGCGAGCACCGCCATCACCGCGAACAGCAGCCGGAGCCCGCCCGCCCACACCAGCACGCCGCCGAGCAGCGGCCCCAGCGTGTAGCCGAGGCTCTTGTAGAAGCCGTAGCCGCCGAACGCGCGGCCGTGCGTGCCGGCCGGGTTGAGCCTGGCGACCAGGGCGGAGGCCGACGGGGAGAACGCGGAGGCCGCGGCGCCCTGGCCGAGGCGGGCGGCCCACAGCGCGCCGGGGTTGTCGGCGAGCGCGTACACGGCCGAGGCGCAGGCGAAGGCGACCAGGCCGCCCAGCAGCACCGGGCGAGCGCCGATCCGGTCGGCCAGGGTGCCGAAGACCGGCTTGAGCAGCACCTCGGCGCCGTCGTACAGCGCCAGCAGGCCGCCCAGGACCAGCAGCG
Source organism: Nonomuraea sp. 10N515B (assembly GCF_052245915.1). NCBI lineage: Bacteria > Bacillati > Actinomycetota > Actinomycetes > Streptosporangiales > Streptosporangiaceae > Nonomuraea > Nonomuraea sp. 10N515B. The sequence continues at coordinate 287,181 of NZ_JBQQBQ010000007.1, read as the reverse complement.
ACGTCACCGCGTCCGGGGACTGGCCGCCGAGGCTGGCCGCGACGCCGTGCGCGCCGAACGCGGTGGTGAACCCGGCCGCGTACAGCGGCCACATCCGCCCGCGCGGCGTGGCCGGCGCCTGCGCGCCGGACGCCGTCATGCGCGCCCGCCCGGCGACGGCGTCCGCCGGTGGCGGCCCCGTGCCCGGGCGCTCATGCGGGCGCTCCCGGCGACGGCGTCCGGCGGTGGCGGCCCTGTGGCCGTGCGCTCATGCAGGCGCTCCCGGCGTCTGGTGGAGGGCGGCGAAGACACGTTCGGCGTAGTCCTCGCAGGCCGCCGTGCACGCCGCCAGCCGCTGGGCGGCCTGCTCGGCCTCCGGGGTGCCGAACACGTCGCGTGCGGTCAGGGCGCGGTGCCAGCGCCGCAACCGCTCCAGCGACTGCTCCTCCTCTTCCAACTCGGCCAGCGTGAACTTGGCCTGCCGGATCTCCTTGGCCAGCTCCTCCTCGAATTTTCCGCAGTCGGCGAGGAACTCGGCCCAGTCCTCCCGGCGGGCGGCCGTGAACATGGCCTGCAGGCGCTCGGAGTCGGCCGGCGTGCGACCGGCCGCCTCCAGCACGACCGCCTCTCCCCCGGCCGTGCCGGCGAGCTCGACGGCACGGGCCAGACCGTCGGCGAAGACCGGCACGTCGGGCACCGTCCAGGTGCCCTGCCCCAAGGACACGGCCCCGAGCCGGCGCAGCTCACGCCACACCGCGACCCGGTGCCGCGACGGACCGGCGGGCAGCCGGACAAGGAGCACCACCCATCGCGTTGTCACATGACCGAATGTAGCAGTTGTTACATCGAGTCGGCGATGTAGTTGGCGGCGACGTAGCCGAACGTCATGGCGGGACCGAGGGTCGAGCCCGAGCCGGCGTAACTGTGGCCCATGACGGCGGCGCTGGCGTTGCCGGCGGCGTACAGGCCGGGGATGACCGAGCCGTCCGCCCGCAGCACGCGTGCCCGCCCGTCCGTGACCATCCCGCCCTTCGTCCCGAGATCCCCCGGTACGATCTTGAACGCGTAGAACGGCGGCAGCCATAAGGGCGCCAGGCAGGGGTTCGGCTTGACGGACGGGTCGGTGTAGTAACGGTCGTAGGCGCTGTCTCCGCGGTGGAAGTCGAGGTCCTTCCCGGTCGCGGCGAACTCGTTGAAGCGCGTGACCGTGCCGCGCAGCGCCGCCGCGGGCACGCCGATCCGCTGGGCCAGTTGCTCGATGGTCCACGCCTTGTGCACGGCGCCGCTGTCGTACCAGGAGGCGGGCAGCGGCAGGAGCGGGGCGACGTCCTTGAACAGGTAGCGGTTGCGATATTGCTGGTCGACGATCAGCCAGGACGGGATGTGCTGGTCGGCGGGGGTATTGCGGTCGTACATGACGTGCACGACGTCGCTGTAGGGCGCGCCCTCGTTGACGAAGCGCACGCCGTCGCCGTTGACGATGATGCAGCCGGGCAGCGTGCGCTCGGCCAGGCAGAAGTACGGCTGATCGGGCAGCGGGATGGCGGGCCCCCACCAGGCGTCGTCCATCAGCCCCAGTGCCGCCCCGGCGCGCTCGCCGGCCTCGATGCCGGCTCCGGTGTTCTCCTTCGCGCCGACGGTCCAGCTCGTCCCGATGGGCTGGCGCTGGAACTCGGCCCGCATGGCCGCGCTGTGCTCGAACCCGCCCGAGCCGACGATGACGCCGCGGGCGGCCCTGATCAGGGTCTGGGTGCCGTTCCTCGACACCACCACGCCGCTCGCGCGCCCGCCCTCGAGGTGCAGGTCGGTGAGCGGGGTGTTGAGCCACACCGGCACACCGGCCGACAGCAGCCCGGCACGCAGTCCGGCGGCCAGGGCCTGGCCCATGGTCAGCGGCTTCTCGCCGCGCAGCGCGGCCTCGGTGCCCCGCAGCAGGCATTCGGCGGCGACCGCCGCGCCCTTCGCGTTGACGAGGGCGAGCGTCAGCCACTTGTAGTCGGCGCTGAAGACGACCATGCCCGCCGGACTAGGGATGTACGGGGCGTTCAGCCGGTCCAGCTCGGCGCCCAGGATGCGGCCGTCGAGCTGGGCGGGCTCGATAGAGCGCCCGTTCGGCATGCCGCCGGGGAACTCCGGATAGTAGTCGGAGTAGCCCTCCATGAACCGGAACCGCAGCGGGCTGTTGCGCATCACGAACGAGATCATGGCCGGCCCGGCCGCCAGGAACGCCTGCTGCCGTTCGACCGGCACGTCGCCGCCGACCACCCGGGCGAGGTAGGCGGCGGCCTTGGCGGGGGTGTCCGGCACCCCGGCGGCCAGGATGACCTCGTTGTTCGGGATCCAGATCCCGGCGCCGGAGCGCGCGGCCGACCCGCCGAACGTAGGCGCCTTCTCCACCACGACGGTACGCAGGCCCCGCTTGGCCGCGGCGAGGGCCGCGGTCATACCCGCGGCGCCGGCGCCGACCACGACGACGTCGTACTCGACCTCGGCGCGGGCGGGGGCGCCGCCCAGCGCCGCGCCCGTCACCAGCGCGCCGCCGGCGACGGCGGCCCCACGCAGCAGCGTGCGCCGGCTGGGACCCTCGGGGGCGGGGTTTGCGTGCGTCGCTTCGGCCATGGCGGGTCGGTCCCTTCGCTCGTGGGGCGTTCACAGGGCGTACGAAGCGGGCCACGGGGCGTTGGAGCCCCGGCCGTGATCGCCACTCGAAGGATCACACCACATCATGATCGAAGCAAGCGCTTGGGCAATGCTATCTCGCGGGCGGGCGGACGGAGAGGGCATGGCGGAAGACGTTCCGCGGATCCCAGCGGCTCTTGACCCGCTGCAGGCGGGCGTAGTTGTCCCCGTAGTAGATCGTGGACCACGGCACGCCGGAGGTGTTCCACGCGGGGTCGGCGTGGTCGATGTCCGGGTAATTGATGTAGGCGCCACCGCAGTCGCCCCCGGGCACCGGCACGCCGCCCGTGGCCGCGAACGTCCGCTGGTGCAGGCGGCGCACCCACTCCAGGTACGCGGCACCGTCCTGGCCCTCGTCCCAGGTGACCAGGTGGAGCGCCTTCAGGATGGACTGGCGTTCCACGGTGGCGGTCGCGGCGGGCGGCACCGTGTTGACCTGGCCGCCGTACGACAGGAGCCACAACACGCCCCTGGAGGAGACGTCGCCGGCCTGGTGGAGGGCGTCGAAGGCCACGTCCGCCTGTTCGTCGGCGAACGGCTTGCGCAGGTAAGCGGACTTGCCCTTGTAACGGCCCGACTCCGCCTCCGCGCTGAGCGACAGCGTCCGCACCGCCTGGAACCACGGCTGGCGCGTGAGCGGCGGAACGAACACCTGAGGGGTGACCCCGTCGGCCACGGCGGTGAAGTGGTCGCGCAGGACCCGCTCCGCATCCGGCACGGAGGCGTCGATCTGGGCGGGTAGGATCATGCCCCCGGGGTCGGCGCCCGCCTGGCGGCCGGGGATCAGCAGGGAGCCCCACAGCGAGACCTGCGGGCTTGCCGGGGCGCTGTTGCGCAGGTGCCATTCGGCGTAGTTGCGCAGCAGCCTGCGGAACGACTCCTTGGTCATGCCGTCCCACGACCAGACGGCCACGCCGGACAGCACCTCGGCGGGCGGCTTGGGCAGCAACTCGGCCGGGTCGCCGCCCTTGGCGTTCGGGTCGCGCATCCAGTAGCGGGTGACGATGCCGAAGTTGCCGCCGCCACCGCCGGTGTGCGCCCACCACAGGTCGTGGTGGGGGTTGGCCGGGTTCCTGGTGGCCACCACGGCGCGGGCCCGGCCGGTGCGGTCGACCACCACGACCTCCACGGCGTGCAGGTAGTCGACCGTGAGGCCGTGGCGGCGCGACAGCGGGCCGTACCCGCCGCCCGCGATGTGGCCCCCGGCGGCCACGCCCCCGCATTGGCCGCCGGGGATGGTGACGCCCCACCCGAGGTAGAGCTTGCGGTACGCCTGCATGAGCGTGGCGCCGGCCTCGATGGCGAACGCGCCGCGCTCGGCGTCGAAGTACACCTCGGACATCTCGCACATGTCGATCACGACCTGGGCGCCGTCGCCGACGAAGTTCTCGTAGCAGTGGCCGCCACTGCGGACGGTGACGCGGCGGCCGGCGCGAACCGCCTCGTTGACTGCCGCGACGACCTGCTCGGTGGAGCCGACCACGTGGAAGTAGTCGGGCCGCGGCCGGAAACGCTGGTTCGTCCTGCGTACCGCCAGGTCGTCGTAGCGGGGGTCGGCGGGACGAACGACGACGGGACCGAAGGGCGGGCCGCCGGCCGCCTCCGCCGGCGTCGTCAATCCCGCGAGTTCCGCCGTCATCGCCACACCGCCGAGCGCCGCGGTGCCACCGAGGAATCCCCGGCGTGTGACCTTGCCCATGACCCACTCCCCCTGCCGTTCGTCCGGAATCTGCGTATTCGACGCTAGAAGTGCGGACGTGGCCTGAGAATGCATCCAGATGTACGCGGAGGTGGAGGTAGGACCACCTCTCCGACGACGATCATGTCCGAATCCAGCCAGACAGCACGCCGGTCCACCCACGATGCTCTGGTCTCAGAACAACGCGTAACGGAAGGAAGATCAGCATGACCGACCAGGCGGCCCTGTTCCGCGCTCTGCACCACGGCGGCGCCGTGCTCGTGTTGCCCAACGCCTGGGACGCCGCCTCCGCGGCCGTGATCGAAGGCGCGGGGGCGCAGGCGATCGCGACGACCAGCGCCGGCGTCTCCTGGGCGAACGGCGCGCCCGACGCCCACGGGCTCAGCCGGGAGCGGATGGCGGCAGCGGTCGGCCGCATCGTGGCGGCCACTGTACGCGCGGTGATCGAGGCCGGGGCGGTCGGCGTCAACCTGGAGGACTCCGGCGGGGCGCCCCTGCTTTCGCCGAAGGATCAGGCACGGCGCATCGCCGAGGCCCGGGCGGCGGCCGGGGTCACGCGGGTCAGCGTCGGCTCCGCGATCGCCCAGTCCGCGTACGCGTGCGCCGCGCGGGCGGCCGCCGAGCTGCTGGGCGCCGGCACGTACGACACGCTCGCGGACGGCCTGGACTACGGCGGGCTCAACGCCGCGCTGTCTACTTGAGCCCGTAGGTGTGGACCACGATGCCGGACGTGAACCGCGTCGACGTCTCATGCGCTTAAAGTCGCGCCGCCGGTCGGCCATGAGCATGACTCAGAGCGCGAAGGCGGCCAGCACCGCCTGTCCGATCTGCCGCTGCACGGGATCGGCGTCCGGGCCGAACATGCGCTCGTCCACCTCGGCCACCGCCTCCTTCGCCGCCTCGAGGAGGCGGCCGCCCTCAGGCGTGACCTCGATCGCCGAGGCGGAGCCGGCGCGGGCGGTGTGATCGTGCACCAGCCCCGCGCCGACCAGCGCCTTCACCGCGGTGTGCACGCTCTGCACCGTGGTGCCCGACATCCGGGCCAGGTCGCTGAACGACACCCCGGGCACCACGGCGATGTGACCGAGCAGCCCGAGCCTGCTGACGGTGAGCTCCAGCGGTGCGAGAGCGGCGTTGAGCTCGGTCTCGATGCGGCGGGCCAGCGTCAGCAGGATGATAGAAGGGCTCGTCACGGGCGGGGCGGGACGGTCGTTGCTCACCTCCCCAGTCTCCCCTACCGGGCGGGTGGGGCCCGTCAGCGCGGATCGCGGCGCAGCGGGTGATCGGACGGGACCTGGACCAGGACGATGCGGTGGCCGTCCGGGTCCGCGATCCACGCCTCGACGAGCCCCCACGGTTCCAGACGGGCCTCGCGCAACACGGTGACGCCCGCCTGACGCAGGCGTTCCTGCTCGGATGCCACATCACGCACCTGCAGCCAGAGCGAGACCGCCAAGCCGGCCCCGGCGTCGCTGTGCCCGGAGAGCTCGAGGAATCCCTGGCCCAGGAAGAACACCGTCCCTGGGTGGTCGGCCGGGCCGAACTCGCGATAGACGGCCAATCCGAGCGTCTCGGCATAGAAGCGGCGGCTGCGCCCGAGATCCTTCGGACGCAGCAGCACGCGGCTGCTCAGCACTTCCATGCCGCACCTGTTCCCCGGCAGGCCGCGGAAGACGCACGGCCGCGGCGTCCCGGGAGGGAGGCGAGCGCCCGCGGCGACCGCTCGTCATTGCGCGACCTCGATGTAGTCCAGGTTCGGATTGCCGCCCGCGGTGTTCGCGGTGATCCGCACCGTGTTGGCGCCCGAGCGCAGGGTCACGGGCACTGCCGCGGTGGCCCACGTGGTCCAGGCGCCGGTGCCGTTGAAGGGCTGGTCGGCGGCGACCGTGGCGCCGTTGACGATGATCGTCGCCGGGCGCCCGGCGGTGGTGCCGTTGGCGTAGCGGATCCTGAGGGTCGCCGCTCCGGCGGCGCCGTTGACGGCCCACTCCACATACGAGCCCGCCGCGTTGTCTCCGTTGACGAAACCCGTGCCGGAAAAGCCCGCGTGGTTGGACTCGACCACACCTTGCGAGATCGTCGCGTTCTCCGCCTCGTAGCGCGTGACGCCCCCACCGCCGCCGGGGACCGCCTTGTACGACCTGAGTCTCGTCAGCAGCAGATGGCAGTCCTGCAGCGAGCCCGACGTGTCGCTCAGGGACCGGTAGATGCCCCATTTGGGCCGCACCCGGTCGCCGAGGAACGTGTCCACGCCCGTCCTCGTCGCGTCCACCACCGTGGTACCGCCGTTCCTGACGACCCACCGGACCGCGCCGGCCGAGCCGTCACCGATCTTGATCTCGTAGTCGATGTCGATCCACTGGTTGTGCAGCGGCTCCAGATCGGTCCGCCCGACCAGGATGTTCGGCTCGAAGATCTTGTGCTCGATGGTCTGCCGTCCGTCCACCCGGCGCAGCGAGGTGACCGTGATCGGCGACGTCCCCGAGCCGGGCATCTTGGTCTGGAAGATGTGGGTGAAGGTCGTGGTGGCCTTGAGCGTGCTCGGGATGTACATCGAGTACGTGACCCGCCACAACTCGCCGGTCTTCCAGGACAGGTAGCTGCTGCTGGAGGTACGGTTGCCGGTCACCTCGTGCCGCTGCCGGTCCGTGCTGGTGTCGCGGTCGACCATGTGCATGGTGAAGCGGTAGTTGTCGCCGTCGGGGCGGATGTGGGGCGCGCCCGCCGGATGGGAGTCCGCACGGTCGTCCTCGATGCTCTCCCACGCCCCCATGCCGGTGGCCGCGGCCGACGGCGACCACATCAGCTGCCACGTCATCCCGGACGGGAGCAGGGTGGGCGCCGCGAACGCGGGGCGCGCGGGCAGGAGCGGCACGGCGGCGGCCGCGCCGAGGAGGAGTCCGAAGCGGCGCCGGGACAAGGGCTGTGTCATGGGGTCACTTCCTGGGGGGTTGATCACTGGAGGGTGGAGCGGCTGGGGCGGTCCGCACCGGTGCCGTTGGCGGAGCGGAAGGCCAGGCGATGGTGCAGCCCCGGGACTTGCTGAAGCTCATCGGGCGCTCCTGGCTGAGAGTGATGCCTCGAGCAAGAGATTGGAGCTCTAGATGGTTTTCCCGCAGACCGCCGTCGCCGTCAACATCTGGAGCGGTCTTTTTTTTAGGAAAGTTTCCTAAGTCGTATTGAGTGACCGCACGTGACCTGCCCGCCGCACTTCATCGGTCGACAGGACGTCGCACGAGGCCCAATCAGGGCTCGGCGCCAGACATGGGATGTCTTCAGCCCCTCGTTCGCGCCTCCGATGAGCCCTTTTGCCCGTCTCCCTGCTGAGCCGGGGCTACACCCTCAAGAGCCTTGGTCACGGTCCAATTCAATTCTTGAGGAAGTTAATTAGTGCTACGATTGCCGTCATGCATCCTCGGCTCACCAGCACCCGCGCTGAGGCCACCGTCTTCACCATGGTGCTCACCCAGGGTCCGGTGACCCGAGTGGAGATCGCCAGGCGCAGCGGGCTGTCGTCCGCCGCCGTGACCAAGGCCGCCCGCCCGTTCATCGAGGCAGGTTACCTGGAAGAGCTGGAGGCCACGGAGCGTACGGCGCCCGGCGCGGGGCGCCCGGCCAGCCCGCTGACGATCAGGGCCAACCGGGAGTTCTTCGCCGGCGTGAAGATCACCGATGACGAACTCATCGGCGTCGTCACCGACCTGCGGGCCCAGCCCCTGGTTTCGGCGCACCGCCGCCTGGCGACAACCTCCCCCGAGGGCGTCGTCGAGGCGCTGGCCGAGCTGGTCGCCGACCTGCTGGCCGGCGATCCGGCCTACGGCGAGCGCTGTCACTGGCTGGGGCTGGCCGTGTCCGGGGACGTGGACAAGGCGCTCGGGCTGGTGCGGTACTCCCCCTTTCTGGGGTGGCGGCAGGTGCCGCTGGCGCGGCTGGCCGGCGAGGCGACGGGGCTCAACGTCACCGTCGAGAACGACGTCAGATCGCTCACCGTGGCCGAGCAGTGGTTCGGCGACGGCGTGGGGGCGTCGTCGTTCGCGCTGGTCACCGTGGGGGCCGGAATAGGGTGCGGACTGGTGGCGAACGACCGGGTGGTGGCCGGCGCGCACGGCGTGGCCGGGGAGATCGGGCACATCCCGGTGGGGGGCGAGGAGCCCGAGTGCCACTGCGGCGGGCGCGGCTGCGTCGAGGCCATCGCTGGGAGCGCGCCCATCGTGGCCGCCGTACGCGCCGTCACCGGGGACGCTTCGCTCACCATCGACGCGGCCATCGACGCCGCCCACGCGGGGAATACGGCGGCGCGGGAGGTCTTCGCCCGGGCGGGGCACGCCATCGGGCTGGGCATCGCGGCGATGGCCAATCTGTTCGGGCCCGAGCGGATCATCGTGACCGGCGATGTGCAGGGCCTGGCCGCCTATGACCTGTTCGAGGAGCAGATCAACCGGTCGTTCACCAGCCAGGCGTTCGGCGCGGCCGCCGACTCCCGTCTGCTGCTGCGGCCGCGGACCTTCGAGCAATGGGCGCGCGGCGCGGCCGCGGTCGCCATCCAGACCCTCTTCACCTCCCAGGAGCGCTGACGTGACCGCCGCCTCCGGTATCTGGCAGCCACACGACGGAACGCCCCAGCAGCCGGAGGAGGTGTGCTTCCAGGCCATGGGCCTCACCTTCACCTGCACGGCCACCCCCACCCCACCCTCACCCACCGCCGCCGCGGGCGGCTCCACCGGCGCTGCTCTCGACACGACCGCCATCGAGCCGGAGCCGGCCCAGATGGACGGGGCCGTCTTGGGACGTGGAGAAGCGGCGGGGCTGAGCTGGGTGGTGGTCGAAACCGCGCCGGGGGTGCTGGAGGTGCGCGTCACGCCCGGCCGGCCGGCCATGGTGCGCCTCGGGTGGCGGGTGCCGTGTGTGGACGCGACCGCGTTCTGGGCCGCCGACGGGGGTGAGCATCGCGGATTGCCGCCGTTCTGGCGGCGCCCCCGCACGGCGGCTCTGGAGAAGAACGCCCCTGTTGGATGCCTGGTGGGAGCCGGGGACGTGGCGCTGTGCACGTACGCCGCCGCCGAGGTCGTCAGGCCCGTGCGCACCCGCACCGGCGTGGTGGAGGAGACCGGCGAGTTCGGGTTCTGGGTGGAGCACGAGGCCGAGCCGGGGAACGGGATCGTGCTCCGGCTGGACCTGACCCGGCGGCACTTCGCGACGACGCTGGCCGAGGTCGCCGAGTGGTGGGGATCGCGGAACGGCCTGGCCCGCGACGTCCCGCGGGCCGCGCGCATGCCCGCCTACTCCACGTGGTACGCCATGCAGCAACACGTCGACGCCGCGAGCGTGGAGCGGCAGGCGGCCCCGGCGGCCGAGCTGGGCTGCGAGGCGATCATCGTGGACGACGGCTGGCACAGCGACGACCGGGGCCGCGGCTACGGCTACGTCGGCGAATGGGAGCCCTCCCGAACCTCATTTCCTGATATTTCGGGACACGTGGCGAAGGTTCGCGGCGAAGGCCTCGCCTACCTGCTCTGGTACGCCCTACCGTTCGTCGGCCGCCACACCGCGCTCTGGGACCGCGTGCGACCGTACACGCTGGCCTACAAGGAGCACATGAACGCCGCCATCGTCGACCCGCGCTACCCCGTCATCCGAGATCTGCTCGCCGACCACCTCACCCGGGCGGTCAGGGAGTGGGGCATGGACGGCCTCAAGATCGACTTCATCGACCAGTTCGCGGTCGAGGACCCGCCGCCGCCGGGCCCCGAGGCCGACTGCGCCACGGTGAACGAGGGCGTGCGCAGGCTCCTCGCCCAGTTGCCCGGCGACTGCCTGGTCGAGTTGCGCCAGCCGTACGTGAGCCCGGGCCTGTGGCCATACGCCACCATGATCCGCGCCTCCGACTGCCCGCTCAGCCCCGCCCACAACCGGCAGCGCACCGTGGACCTGCGCCTGATCGCCGGCCCGCTGGCCGTGCACGCGGACATGCTGATGTGGCATCCGGACGAGAGCCCGCAGCGGGTCGCCGGCCAGCTGATCAACGTGTTGTTCGCGGTCCCGCAGATCTCTGTGGACCTCACCGCGCTGACCCCGGCGCAGGAGGAGGTGCTGCGGTTCTGGTTGTCGTTCTTCAGGGACCACGCCGACGTGCTGCAGCGGGGGCGATTCGAGCCCGCCCGGCCGGACCTGACCTACCCGCAGGTGACGGCGAGCTCTGGGGACACGGTGATCACCGCCAGGTACGCGCCGCTGCCCGTCCGCGTCCCCGAGGCCGGCACGTTGTGGCTGGCCAACGGCGATGCCTCCGCCGACGTGCTGCTCCAGGTCGCCACGCCGGGCAGGGCCCGGGCCACCGTGGTCGACTGCCGGGGCCGCACCGAAGGCGACGAGTTGGTCGACCTCGCCCCCGGGCTGGTGGAGGTCACCGTGCCCGAGGGCGGGCTGCTGCGGTTGGAGCGGCAGGATCAGGCGGGCCGGAGCCGGTCACGCAGCTGAGCCTCGTAGAGCGAGGGCGGGAAGAGCCCGGGCCGGCCGGCGCCTTCGATGTAGCCGGCGGGCTGCTGGAAGGGCCCGTCTCCAGTGATCGTCCCGCGGCAGCCGATCGCGTAGTTCTGCGCGGTCGGCGGCTTCTGGACGATGAGACTGCTGGTGGCGACGTCGCAGTTCCAGGCCACCGAGTGAGCCGCGGACCAGCCGTGCGAGGTGCCGTAGCGGCCGCGGTTGTACAGACCCAGCGTGTAGTCGTAGTGCGGGTCCACGTCCCGGTGTCCGTCGAACAGCAGGCCCTGTGACCAGCGGCGGTGGCCCTCGCTGGAGTTGAGCGCGTATTCGGCGGTGCCGCGCAGGAACACCACGCCGGAGACCGTGCTGTGCCCGTTGGAGACGAAGGCGTGCCTGGCCTTATAGGCGTGGCAGTCGCGGAAGAGCACCTGCTGGGAGTAGATATAGGTGTTGAAGTTGTAGCGCCTGCTGCCGGTCACGATGCTGACCGGGTCGATGGCCCGGCAGTTCTCGACCGTGGCCCGCGTGGTCTCCTGGGTGGCGACGCCGGCCTGGGTGAAGTGCAGCATCGTGCAGTCGCGCACCCACGAGTCCTCGGTACGCAGCAGCACGATCGCGTTGTAGGCGTGGTCCTCGTCCCGCTCGGGGTCGCCGTGGTATTCGATGTCCACGCGCAGCCGTTCCACGCCCACCTCGGTGACGAGCCCGGCCCTGTCCCACGTGTAGAGGTAAGAGGTGGCGTGGGCGCGGTTGAGGTGATTGAAGACCGGCACGTCGATCGTCACGACATTTCCGGATACGTCGCGGACGTAACGGTTGTAGATGATCGGGTGCTCGCCGACCTTCCAGGGCGGCCCGTACGGGTGCCCGGGACCTCGCCCTTCCAGCCGCCGCCCGCGACGCCGCCGGCCACGATGACGTTGCGGTCCTTGGGGTTGTTCCCGGTCGCCTTGACGATCGTGTTCCCCGACGGGTCCTCGCCGTCGCCGACGCCGCGTAACACGGTGCCACTGGCGCGCACGTACACCGTGCCCGCCACCGGGTACACGCCGGGCAGCAGGAGCAACGCGCCACGGCGGGCCCGTGGCAGGGCGCCGATCTCATCCAGTGCCGTCTGGATGTGGACGGTGTTGTCGCCCTCGATGGGCCGGATCGTTAGTGCACGAGCCGGGACTGCCACGGCTGCGTGGCGGCGGCGGGCCGCGCGCCGGCCGCCGCGGTCAGCGCCAGCGCGCCCCCCGCGGCCAGCACGGCCCGCCTGCTGAGGTCATGTGCCATGGGGATCCCTCATTTGATGACGATCTTGTCGAGCTCGGGCGAGCGTGCGGTGTGGCTGTAGAAGCGGATCGCGTTGACCCCGGCCACCAGGTCCACCGGCACGGTCGCGGTGGTCACCGTGTCTTTGGTCCCGGTCATCGGCACCTGGATCGCATCGCCGCCGTTGACGCTGACCGCGTACGTCTGGGAGCCGTCCACCAGCGCGTGCACGGTCATCTGCCTGGTCCCGGTGGTCTCCGACAGCACGCCCTTGACCACGGCGTAGTCGTAGACGTTGCCGCCGATGAGGATCACCTTCCGCCCGCCGGAGCAGACCACGCAGTAGGCGGGCTCGGCCGCGCCCTCCCACACGTTGCCGGCCCGCTCGGCCTCGTACGTGCCAGGGCTCCGGTCCGCCGGCGGCAGCGTGACCGGGGGCGTCGCAGGCCCGAGCTGGTCCGCCTTGAGGTCCTTGACCAGCAGGTACGTCTCCTGCAGCCCGGCGCTCCTGATGCTGCGGTAGATGCCCCACTTGGGCCGGTTGTACTGCTCCGGCGTCCACCACAGGTCGATGTTCTCCACCTTCTGGTCGACGATGGTCCGCGACCCGTCCCGCAACACCCATCGCATGTAGCCGTCGTCGGCGGACTTGAGCTCGATGGTGACGCCGACCCACTTGTTCTGGATCGGCTCCAGGTCGGCGGTGGCGAAGTCGTGGGACTTGTTGTCCTCCAGCGTCCAGTAGCGCGCCACGATCTTCGGCACGCCGTTGACGACCGGCAGCGACAGCTGCGCGACCGGGGTGCCGATGTCGGACGTCTTCAACTGCCAGATGTGGGTGAAGCTGGTGGTCGCGTCGAGCGTGTCCGGAATGTACATCTGGTACGTGATCCGCCACGTCTCGTCCTTGCGCATCTCCAGCGGCCGGCCGTCGGCGGCTCGCATCCCGCGTACCTCGTTCCGCATGCGGTCGGAGCCGTCGCGGTCCTCCAGGTGCGCGTCGAACCGCCAGGCGTTGCCCGCGACGTAGACGTGCGGCTGGCCCTCGGGGTGCGAGCCGCGCCGGTCGTCCTCAAGCGCCTCGAACGCTTTCACGCCGTCCCGCCACGGGCTCGGACTCCACCGGGTCTCCCAGCGCGGCGCCCCAGCCCCAGCCTCGGCCCCCGTGCCGGCCCCGGCCTGGGCCGGTGGGGCGGCGGCCAGGAGCAGTGCGAGCGCCGACAGCGCGCCGGCCAGGCGCAGGCCCCTCATGAGGTCCTCGCCCCGCGGCGACAGGCGTGGAGGTGCGTGACGCCGGGGCGGGAGCCGGGGGCGCCGATACGCGACAGGGGGGCTAAGTCGCCACCCGATCGTCTGGTCGTCATCAGAGTGCTCTCCTCAGGTGAAGCGTGAATCCGCCGTTCTGGGCGACGGCGAGGTCGAGCTTGCCCCCGGCCGGCACCGTGACGGTCTCGACGGCGATCGTGTCGCCCGGGGCGTCCAGGTAGATGTCGGCCGTCCACTCCCCCTCGTCGAGGAAGTCGAACGGCACGGTGAGCGTGCGGGCATCACCGGACACGCCCGCGCCGACGTACCACTCGCCGCCGCTCCTCCTGGCCAGCACGATGTGGTCGGCGGGGTCGCCGGACAGCAGCCGCGTGTCGTCCCACGCAGCCGGGACGGTGGACAGCAGCCGCAGCGCCTCCGGCCGGGCCTGGTAGGCCTCGATGGAGTCGGCGAAGTGCTGGATCCCGGACTCGAAGAGCACCGACAGGGCGAGCTCGAATCCGGCCGAGATGGCCCGCACCGCGGTGAACGTGCACGGCGTGAAGTCCATCGGGCCCTGCACGTTGCGGGTGAACGCCAGCGACAGGTAGTGGGTGGCCGGGTAGAGCGGCTCTTTGCCGGGCTTCGGCTTGATCCATTCGGCGCCCTTGACCGCCTCGGCGGTCATGAACTGCGGCCAGGTGCGCTCGGTGCCGCGCGGGATCGTGCCGCCGTGGAAGACCACCATGAGCTCCAGCCGGGCGGTGGCGGCCAGGATGGCGTCGAACCAGCGCATCCGGTCCTGACCGTCCGACTCGGTGAAGTCGATCTTCACGCCGACCGCGCCCCACTCCTTCCAGAGCGCGAGCTTCTCGCGGTGCTCCAGCTCGGTGTCGACGTGCTGCCAGTGCGACCAGAGCCAGACGCCGACACCCCGGTCGCGGGCGTAGGCGATCAGCTCGGGCATCCACTCCTTGTTCCAGCCGGCGTCCGCCAGCAAGTACGGCCAGCCATTCGCGGCGGCGAAGTCCACCCAGCGCTTCTGGGCCTCCAGGTCCCGCGTAGAGAGTCCGTCGGACCACCACGACCAGGCGGCGGCTCCGGGCCGGATCCAGGAGGTGTCCTCGACCTCGGACGGCGCAGCGAGGCTGGTGACCAGGTCGCTCTCGACGATCGTGGCCAGGTCGCCGACGATCATCGTGCGCCACGGGGTGACGAGCGGGCTGGCCGTGGTCACGTACGGGTCCGGCAGGTCGAGGCGGAACGCGCGGCCGTCGAAGCGCAGGCGGGAGCCGGCGTATCCGGCGTCCAGGTTCGACTCGGTGATCAGCATCCAGGCGTCGCCGGCCTGGAAGAGCGACGGGTAGCCGTACAGGATGGGCTCGGCGCCGGCCACCGTGGTGTGCCGGTGGATCTCCTCGTAGTCGCAGCGCCCGTTCTCGTACGGCAGCAGGACCGCGCGGGCGTCACCCGGCACGACGTACTCCGAGACCTCCTCCACCACGGTCACCGGACCGGTCCAGGGAATCACGTAGCGGTAGGCCACGCCGTGATCGCCGACCCGGATCAGCAGGTCGAGCCGGTGCCCGCCCGCGGTGAACGACAACGTCCATTCGCCGGCCGCGTAGCGATGCTCGCGCCGTTTCCCGGTCACCGTCCAGTAGGACTCCTCGACCCGCCGCTCGGATATCCCGGCCGCGACCAGCCCCGTGCTCAGATCCGCGTGGGCGGTGCGGACGCCCAGCCTGGACGGCTCCAGCACGGTCCGTCCCGCGTGCCGCAGCTCCAGCGTGAGCTCGCCCGCCGCGGACAGGTCGAGCACCGCCTCCAGATCCCCGTCGCTCAGCGTCCAATTCGGCACGTGACCCTCCATGGTGAAAGAGATAGGAGGAGTAGATCGCGTCCTGCCGCCCGGCGACGGCGCTGCCGCTCCGGCCACGCAAGGCACCCGACGCTCCTCACAATGCGCAAGAGCCTAGGTTGCGACGGGTTTCAATTCAATTCTTGACGAAGTTAATTAGTCGGTCTACGGTGCGGTCATGCCTCACGGACTGTCGCCGCATGACGGCACCACCCCGGCTATACATCCGACCTCTAGTGCCCGGCTGGCGGAGTTCCGTGAGCAACGGTTCGGGTTGTTCATCCACTGGGGCCTGTACGCGCTGGCCGCCCGGCACGAGTGGGTCAAGCAGCGGGAGCGACTCACGGACGAGCAGTATCAGCCGTACTTCGACCATTTCGCCCCCGACCTGTTCGACCCGGACGCGTGGGCGGAGGCGGCGGCCGGCGCCGGCATGCGCTACATGGTGCTGACGACGAAGCACCACGACGGCTTCTGCCTGTGGGACTCGGCCTACACCGACTACTCGGTCGCGCACACGCCGCACGGCAAGGACCTCGTCGGCCCGATCGTGGAGGCCTTCCGCGCTCGCGGGCTCGGGGTGGGCTTCTACCACTCGCTGATCGATTGGCACCACCCGCACTTCCCGATCGACGGCCTGCACCCGGCGTACGTCGAGGGTGCGACTCCCGATGACCGAAATATCGGGCTGTACCAGTCCTATTTGCACAACCAGGTTGAAGAGCTGCTTACCCGCTATGGCCGAATCGACACGATGTGGTTTGACTTCTCCTACTCGAAGCGGGTCAGGAACGGCACGCGCACACCCGGCGGCAAGGGCGCCGCGGACTGGCGGTCGGAGGAGCTGGCGGCCATGGTCCGCAGGCTGCAGCCCGACATCCTGATCAACGATCGCCTGGAGATCCCCGGCGACTTCACCACGCCCGAGCAGTTCCAGCCGCCCGCCCCGCCGGCCGAGGTCTGGGAGGCCTGCCAGACGCTCAACGGCAGCTGGGGCTACGACCGCGACAACCTCGACTACAAGCCGGTGGACCTGCTCGTGCGCATGCTGGTCGACACCGTCGCCAAGAACGGCAACCTGCTGCTCAACGTGGGGCCCAACGGGCGCGGCGCGTTCGAGGCGCGGGCGCTGGAGTCGCTGCGCGGCATCGGCGCGTGGACGCGGCTGCACGGCCGCTCCATTTACGGCGCCGGTCCGAGCACGTACGAGGCGCCGCCGGACTGCCGCTACACCCAGCGCGGCGACCGGCTCTACGTGCACCTGTTCGCCTGGCCGTACAAGCATCTGCACCTGCCCGGGCTGGCGGGCAAGGTGCGCTACGCGCAGTTGCTCAACGACGCCTCGGAGATCCGCGTCCTGGCCACCGACCCGGCCGTGGACAGCGGGCACACGAAGCTGGGCGCGCTGGCGCCCGGCACCCTGACCCTGCAGCTCCCGGTGCAGCGACCCGACGTGGCCGTGCCGGTGCTCGAGCTCTTCCTGTGAAAGACCCCCCACGGAGATGACCCCATGGAGATGAACCGTCGGCAGATGCTGGCCCTGGCGGTGGCCGCCGCCGCGCTGTCCGCCTGCGGCGACAGCCGCCAGCAGAAGCAGGCCGCGGCCCCGGTCAAGTCCGGCGCCCAGGTGATCGACCCCAACCGTCCCAGCAGCGACGACTGGCCGTTCGAAGAAGCCGAGCAGCTCAACAACTCGCTGACCTGGCCGAAGACGAACGTTCCCGACCCGGCGTCCAAGGTCGTGATCACGCTGGCGTTCACCACGGACGCCGTCACCGAGGTACGCAACGCGCAGTTCGACTTCTTCTTCAAAAAGCGCCATCCGAACATCGAGATCAAGCGCGAGTCGGCGACGTTCGACCAGTTCCTCACCAAATACATGGCGCAGGCGGCCGGCGGCACGCTGCCCGACGTGCTCTACAACCACTACTCCTGGACACAGAACCTCATCGCCAACAAGGTCCTGCAGCCGCTGGACGACTACATCGCCAAGACGCCCGAGTTCGACATGGACGACATCCCGCAGCGCGGGCTGGGCTACTTCCAGCGGGACGGCGCGCTGTACGGGTTGCCCACCGACATGGCGCCCAAGCTGCTCTTCTACAACAAGGACCTGTTCGACAAGGCCGGGCTGGACTACCCGGACGAGACCTGGACGTGGGACAAGCTCTTCGAGACGGCCAAGAAGATGACCAGCGGGTCGGGCGTGGAGAAGATCTACGGCGTCTCGCCGATGCCGAAGCCGTCGCCCGACCTGAGCTCCGTTTACCTGCTGCCGTTCGGCGGGCGGTTCCTGGACGCGGCCGAGTCGAAGGTGATGATCGCCGAGCCGGCCGCCAGGGACGTCATGGCCCGCTGGCTGGACCTGCTGCTCAAGGACAAGGCGACGCCGAGCCTGGCCGAGCTGCAACTGCTGGAGAAGGTCGATCCGTTCAAGTCCGGGCACGCGGCCCTGTTCGTCAACGGCGCGTGGGTCATGCTGGAGCTGTCCAAGCAGAAGGCGTTCAAGTGGGGCGCCACGCAGGTACCCAAGGGGCCGGAGGGCCGCACCACCCCGGCCGTGGGCAGCGCGCTGGTGATGGCGGCCTCGTCGCAGAACAAGGACGCCGCCTGGATCTACATGCACGAATACCTGTCGGCCTCCGGCTACAAGTTCCGCCGGATCGCCGCGCCGGCCCGCCAGTCCGCGTGGGAGGACACCGCCAAGGCGCTCGGCATCCCGGAGGAGGAGTCGGACCTGGTCAAGAAGATCATGGCCGACTACGCCTCCGACGACGGCGTGCTGCGGCTGCCGGCCAACAAGAAGGTCGTGGACACCGCCCTGCCGATCTGGGAGCGGGCGCAGCTCGGCAAGATCAGCGTGGACGACGCGCTGAAGGAGATGGTCGACAAGGTCACGCCGGTCCTGAGCGAGAACAAGATCGCATGACCGCCGTCAGCCCGCTGGCGCGTCGTGAGGCCCGGCGTTTCCACCTGTTCGTCTCGCCGTGGCTGATCGGGTTCGTCCTGTTCAGCGCGGGCCCGATCGTCGCCGCCGTGGTCCTGAGCTTCATGAAGTGGAACCTGCTGCAGACGCCGGCGTGGGTGGGGTTCGGCAACTACGCACGCATGTTCAACGATCCCGAGTTCTGGGAGTCGATCGAGAACACGGTGCAGTACGGCCTGGGCTCGGTGGCGCTCGGCGTGACGTTCACGTTCGTGCTGGCGTTGCTGCTCAACCAGCCGCTGCGGTTCCAGGGCCTGTTCCGCACCGTGATGTACCTGCCGTCGGTGGTGTCGGGCCTGGCCACCGCGCTGCTGTGGATCAACATCCTGCACCCCGACTACGGGTTGATCAACAAGCTGCTGGCCTCGGTCGGCATCGACGGACCCGGCTGGCTGGCCTCGCAGGAGTGGGCCATCCCCGGCCTGGTGCTGATGAGCGTATGGGGCGCGGGCAACACCATCGTCATCTACCTGGCCGGCCTGCAGGGCATCCCGAAGACGTTGTACGAGGCGGCGGAGATCGACGGGGCCGGGTGGTGGCGCAGGTTCTGGAACGTCACGGTGCCGATGATGTCGCCGGTCATCTTCTTCAACGTGGTGACCGGGTTCATCGCCGCGTTGCAGAGCTACGTGCTCATCCTCGTCATGACCGAGGGCGGACCCGGCAACGCCACCATGGTGCTGGGGCTCTACATCTACCGGCAGGCGTTCGTCTACTTCGACATGGGCTATGCGGCCACGCTGTCGTGGGCCATGTTCGTGCTGGTCATCATCGTGACCGCGATCCAGTTCAGCCTGGCCAGGCGCTGGGTGCACTACGAGTTCAAGTGAGGTCCCCGATGCTCCTCGAGACCGCGGCCCGGCCCGCGCGTACGAAGCCGGGCCCGTCCCTGACGTCCGACCAGGCCGAGCGCATCAGGCGGATCCGGCGCAGCGGGGCGTACGTCCTGCTGATCATCAGCTCCGCGGTGTTCCTGCTGCCGTTCTTGTGGATGCTGACGACCTCGCTCAAGTCCGACGCCGACAACCTGGCCTTCCCGCCCCAATGGTTCCCGGACTCCTTCCACGTCGAGAACTACGTCAAGGGCTGGACGGGGTCGCTGCCGTTCACCAGGTTCCTGCTGAACACGATCCTGATCACTGCGCTGTCCATGGCCGGGAACCTCATCTCGTGCGTGTTGCCCGCCTACGCCTTCGCGCGGCTGCGGGCGCGGGCGGCCGGGGTCATGTTCACGGCGCTGCTGGCCACGATGATGATCCCGCGCGAGATCACGCTGGTGCCGAAGTTCATCATGTTCTCGAAGCTCGGCTGGGTGGACACGTATCTGCCGCTGGTCGTGCCGGAGTTCTTCGGCGTGGCGCTCTACATCTTCCTGCTGCGGCAGTTCTTCACCACGATCCCGCAGGAGCTCATCGACGCCGCCCGCATCGACGGGGCCTCGGAGCTGCGCATCCTGTGGAGCGTCATGCTGCCGCTGGCCAAGCCCGCGATCGCGGCGATCTGCCTGTTCTCCTTCGTCGGCAACTGGAACCAGTATCTGGAGAACACCCTTTACCTGCGCTCGATGGAGAAGATCACGCTCGCGCAGGGCCTGGGCATGTTCAGCGGCCAGTACGTCACCCAGTACAACCAGATGATGGCCGTCGCGCTGCTGTCGATGCTGCCCATCCTCGTCGTGTTCTTCCTGGCTCAGAAGACGTTCATCCGGGGCGTCACGCTCACGGGTATCGCAGGAAGGTAGTCGTTATGCGTAGGAGCACGCTGGCGGCCATGGGAGCCGGAGTGTCGCTGCCCGGGTACCGGGTCGAGTCCGGTGGGGTCTCGACGTTGCCGCCGGGCCGGATCAGCCACGCCAAGGGCCCGCACACCCATCCGGATCCGGAGATCTTCCTCATCCTCTCCGGCACCGGAAAAATCCACATAGACGGTGAAATTTCGGATTTCGCCAGGGGTGATGTGCTCATCGTGGAGGCCGGTGAGGACCACCATCTGGAGGCGGTCTCGGACGTGGTCACCGCCTGGCTGCACGTGGAGCCCGCGTGACGTCGCCCGTCCCGCTCCCCCGCGTCGGCCTGGGCGGGGGCCCGCTCGGCAATTACCTCCTGACCATCTCCGACGCCGAGGCCCAGGCGGTGATGGACACGGCCTGGGAGTGCGGCATCCGGTACTACGACACCGCCCCGTTCTACGGGCTCGGGCTGTCGGAGCGGCGTATGGGCCGCGCGTTGCGCGAGCGCCCACGTTCGGCGTTCATCCTGTCGACCAAGGTCGGACGGCTCGTGCGGCCGGGGCCGGGCGACAACGGCGGCTTCGCCGTGCTCGGCGACCGTCACGTCGAGTGGGACTTCAGCCGCGACGGAGTGTTGCGCAGCGTCGAGGAGTCCCTGGACCGCCTGGGCCTGGATCACGTGGACATCCTGCTCATCCACGATCCCGACCGCCACTGGCCCCAGGCGCTCGACGAGGCCTATCCCGCGCTGGTGGAGCTGCGCTCGCAGGGCGTCGTCCGCGCGATCGGCGTGGGCATGAACCAGTCGCCCATGCTGGTGGACTTCGTCAAGCTCACCGACCTGGACCTGCTGCTGGCCGCCAACCAGGCCACGCTGCTGCGCCGGACGGCATTCGGCGAGCTCCTCCCGCTCTGCCAGGACCGCGGCATCCCGGTCATCGCGGCGAGCCTCTTCCACCGCGGGCTCCTGGCCGCCGCCGAGCCGCCCGTGGACGCTCCCGCCGAGGTCCGCACCCTGGCCGCGGCATGCGCCCGGCATGACGTGCCGTTGCCGGCCGCGGCCCTGCAGTTCCCGCTGCGGCACCCGGCCGTGCGCACGGTCCTCGTCGGCGCCCACGCCCCGTCGCAGGTCATCGCCAACCTCCAGGCTCTGGACCGGCCCGTCCCCGCCGCCCTCTGGGACGAGCTGGGCTGATCTCGCGCGGGGACCCCGACCTTCAGACCGCCTGAAGCTTGAGCTAGGCTTCAGGCGAGCTGAAGGTTGGAGGAGTTCTCATGGATCATGTCCTGCTGTCGATACACGTGCTCGCCGGCATCGTGTTCGTCGGAGGCTCGGCCGTCGCCGCGAGCCTGTTTCCTCGCTACGCTCCGGTCACCCCGGCCGCGAGCCCGCCGGGGGAACCGAGTCCGGCCGCGAGCCCGCCGGGTGAGCGGAGTCCGGCCGTGGCCGCCTTGCTGCACCGCATCACCGGCGGGTACGCCGCCTTCGGCCTCATCGTTCCGGTCGCCGGGATCGCGCTGGCCCTCGTCCAGGGCCGGATGGGCGAAATCTGGATCAACGTCGCCATGGTGCTCACCATCGTGGCGGGCGGGCTGCTGGCCACGCAGATCTACCCGCGCCAGCGCGCGGCGCTCAGCACGCCCGATGACGGCCGGAGGCTCCGGACGCTGTCGATGCTCGCCGGCGTCTACAACCTCGTGTGGGCGGTCGTCGTGGTCCTCATGATCGTCCGCCCCGGCGCGGCGCCGCCCGCCTGACCCGCACGCGGCACATCTCCGGCCCCTCTCCGAACGATCCGCGCCACCGCCGTGGGCGGGTGAACCGGCGGAGCCGGCCCTGCGTACCCCTCGTATGCAGTGGAAGACGGTGTATGCCGGGTTCGCGGTCGGTGTGGGGGTCGTGGTGCTGGTCGCGGTGCTGCGGTTCGGCGGCGGCGCGGGTGCGCCGGCGATCCCCGGCCTGCCCACGGCGGGTCCGCTGACGGACTGGGGGCTGCCGCTGACGCGGTTCCTCCACGTCGTGTGCGCGGTCGCCTGCGTGGGCACGCTGCTGGCCGGCGTGCTGGCCCCCGCCGGGTCGGCCGAGCCGGCGCGGTGCCTGCGCGCGGCGGGCTGGTGGGCGCTGGGCTGGGCGTTCACCACGCTGCTGAGCTACGTCCTGACGTTGTCGAGCTTCATCCCGATGCCGGTGGCGGAACTCCTCGCCACGCCCGGCCGGCTGAACATCGGCACGCTGCTCCCCCAGACCCAGGCCCTGCTGGTCGTCCTGGGCGTGACCTTCTTGGTGGCGGCGGCCACGTACGCGCGGCGGCTGCCCCGATGGATCCCGCTGGCGATCGCCGTGTTCGGGCTGCTGCCGCCCACCTACGTGGGCCATGCCGCCTCGGCCGCCGACCACGATCTCGCGGTGTCGGCGCTGATGGCGCATCTCGTGGCGGCCTCGTTGTGGGCCGGCGGACTGGGCGCGCTGCTCGTCCACTTCCGCTGCTCGGACGACCTGCCGGTGGTGCTGCCCAGGTTCAGCACGATCGCCTTGTGCTGCTTCGCCGCGGTGGCCTTCTCCGGCCTGGCCGGCGCGTGGGTGCGGCTGGGCGCGCCGTCCGATCTGTGGCGGACCCCGTACGGCCTGCTCCTGCTGGCCAAGGTGGCCACGCTGGCGGTGCTCGGCTGGTTCGGCTGGAACCACCGCCGCCGCACCGTCCTGGGCGTCGCCGACCGCGGGGTACGCGGCACGTTCGTGCGGCTCGCGGCAGGTGAGGTCGGCGTGATGGCGGCGGCGACGGGGCTGGCCGTCGGCCTGTCACGTACTCCCCCTCCGGCAGGCGGCGAAGGATCGGGGCATGGCGCGCTGGGGTACGACCTCGCGCCGTTCTCCCCTGGCGCGCTGATCAGCGAGGTGCGCCCGGACGCGTTGATCATCTTGCTGCTGGCGTTGCCCGCGGCCGCGTACCTTGTCGGCCTGCGCAAGGTTGCGGCGTGGCCGTCCGGCCGCACGTTCGCCTGGTACGCCGGGCTGGCGCTGGCCGCGCTGGTCCTGGTCGGCGGGGTCGGCGGCTACGCGCGGGCCATGTTGTCGGTGCAGGCGCTGCAGCATGTCGTGCTCGCCGTCGTCGTTCCGCTTCTGCTGTGCGCGGGCGCGCCTGTCACGCTGGCCGGCAGGACCGTCATGGGCTTCAGCAGGCCTGCCGTTCTGACGGTCGCCTACCCGGCGCCGTTCCTGCTGCTCTACGCGACGGGGTGGCTGCCCTGGTCGCTGGACGAGTACGCCGTGCACCTGGCCACCGGTCTGCTATTCCTCGGGCTCGGGCTGGCGGTGTCGTGGGTGCTGGCCGGCGCGGACCCGTTGCCCGGATCGCTCTCCTGGGCGGCGCGGGTCCGGCTGCTGGCGGTGGTGGCCGGCACGCACCTCGTTGTCGGGACGTACCTGCTGGCCGGGCCGCCGGTCGCGGCGGACTGGCTCACCCTCGCGGCCCCGCCGGGCGCGCCGGACCTCCTCGCCGACCAGCGCCTGGCAGGGGCGGTCTACCTGCTCGTCCCGCTGCTCGCCCTCACACCGGTGGCGGTGCGGCTGGGCGCGCGGGCGTCTCAGATGGCGTCGCGTTGAATCGGGCAGGTCATGCAGTGGGTGCCGCCGCGCCCCTTGCCGAGCCGTCTGCCGTCCTGCTGGAGGTTGACGGCAGAGTTGACGTCCCGGTCGTGAAGCGTGCCGCATGCGCTGCACGTCCACGATCGGACGTACGACCACGGTGTGGCAGGCCGAGCAGCGTTTGCTGGAGGCGAAGAACCGGCCGGCCTTGACCAGCGTCCGCCCATACAGCTTGGCCTTGTACTCCAGCATGCCGACGAACTGGCCCCACCCGGCGTCGTGCACGCTCTTGGCCATCTGCCTCCACCGGGGGCAGCGGCTGGGGGGCGGCCTCGACCACGGTGGGCGGGCCCCCGCTTGCACACCCGGCCTGAAGCTGAAGGCCGGAGCACTGCGGACGATCCCGGTAGCCGAACGCTGAGAAGAAGCCGGGGAACTGGCCGAACCCGGCCTTGGCGTCGGCATACACGCCGGCGTCCAGCTGCGGCTTGCGTACGGCGAGCGTCTGGAACACCAGGGCCAGCATGAGCATGCCGACACCGGCAGCGGCATCTGGAGAGTGTCGGCAAACCGTCAAGTTCCTCTCTGCCGACGCACCTACCAGATGCACCCATGGAGTCCGCGCTATCTTGAAAGCCCGCAAACGCCGTATATGAGGTGGAGCGCTCGTGACGGAAGACTCGTCCCCTCCGGACCCGGACCTGCTCGCCAGGATCGACACCACCCGGCCGCATCAGGCCAGGGTCTGGAACTACTGGCTGGGGGGGAAGGACAACTACCCGGTCGACCGGGAAATGGCCGCCAAGCTGAAGGAGGCCTACCCCGGCATGGAGGACATCGCCCGGCACGCCCGGGCGTTCCTCGGGCGGGCGGTCCGGTTCCTCGCCGGCGAGGCCGGCATCCGGCAGTTCCTGGACATCGGCACCGGATTGCCGACCGTGGACAACACCCATGAGGTGGCGCAGGGCGTGGCCCCATCCAGCCGCGTCGTGTACGTCGACAACGACCCCCTCGTGCTGGTGCACGCCCGCGCCCTGCTCACCAGCGACCCCCAGGGCGCCTGCGACTACATCGAGGCCGACGTGCGCGACCCGGACGCCATCCTGGCGGCCGCGGGCAAGACGCTGGACTTCGCCCAGCCGACGGCGGTCATGCTCTTGGGCGTGATGGGCACCATCATGGCCGACGATCAGGCATACGCGCTGGTGAAGCAGCTGATGGACGCGCTGCCGTCCGGCAGCTACCTGGTGTTCGAGGACGGCACCAACGTCATCAAGCCGGAAGCGGCGGCCGAGGCCGAGCAGCTGCGCGAGCGCGGCGAGGGTTACCAGTACCGGCTGCGCTCCCCCGCCGAGATGGTCCGGTTCTTCGACGGGCTGGAGCTCGTGGAGCCGGGCGTCGTGTCCGTTTCCCGCTGGCGAGTGGAGTCGGACGTGTTCGGCTTGCCCGCCGAGGTGGACGCGTTCTGTGGGGTCGCCCGCAAACCGTGACGGCCGCGCAGGTCACCGCCGTGGCGTGGCCCGCTTCCTCCCCCGTCGGAAGCGGGCCACGCGGGCGGTCAGGTGTCCGCCGTCACAGGAGACGTCCGGCGGAGGTCGCGGATAACACAAAATCGGGTCATCGGCTCGTCGAGACCTGGCTGCGCTGCGGGACCAGGGCCGGATCCGCGGGTCGTTTCCTGGTGACGTACTGCGGGACGGGGGCTCGATCGTCGCCGGTGTCGCGGGTGAGGCCGTAGCGGAGGATGCTCCTGGCCCGGTCGGGCTTGGCCGAGAGGTCGGCCCAGACGTCCTCCCAGGTCTTGGGCGTGACGGTGAAGTCGACGTCCGCGTTACCGCCGCCGCCGTCGTTGTTGTGCACGGTGACGCTGCCGTCGATGTAGTAGAACTCGTTCTGCCATCTCTGCTGGTGTCCGCTGGGCAGCTGGACGTAACCGGTCTGCGGGGAGCCCATCCAGGTGACGCCCGGCGCCTGTTCGTCATCCATGCGGCGCCCGCCGCCCGAGGCCACGTGGAACAGCTTGCCCTTCAGCCCGGTCCAGGTGACGGGTGGGAAGGGGCCGACCCGGTTGTGGTAGAGGATCCCCAGGCGGACGAGGAAGTAGCCCCTTCCGGTGATCGTGAGGTAGTGGCCCCGCTTGGTCAGCCCGGGTCCGCCGAACCGGGCATGCCCGTACTCGCCGACGAAGGCGACCTGGCCGGCGCGGCGCCGGGGCAGCGGGGCCGGGGGGCGGTTCTTGGGCAGGGCCTGATCCACCGCGTCGACGGTCCTGCCGTACGCGCCGGCCGGAGGGCTCGGCGTCGGCTTCGGGCTGAGCGGGCGCGCGGAGACCGTGGGCGCCGACGGGCCGGTGGTCCGCGGGGCGGTCGCGGGCGACGACGTGGCGATCACCGGCGCGGCCCGCTCGGGAGCCTCGGGCCTGATGGTCTGGACGACCATCGCTCCCCCGGCGATCACCGTCGCGCCGGCGGCGGCGACCGCGACCGGCTTGGCCGCCAGCAGGGAGCCGGCCGCCGCTTTGCCCTTGGCCAGCAGGCCGCCCTTCAACGCCGGCACGGCGGCGGTGCGGGCGAGCTCGACGAGGCCGATCACGGTGCCCGCGGGGATGGCCACCAGGCCGATCCCGGCCAGCAGCCGGTCGGCCGGCACCAGATCGGACGCCTGGGCGCTGCACGCCGGGCATTCGCGCACGTGCCGGAACAGCCGCTTGCGCCATAGGTCGGACGGCGCCCCGTCCCAGCGCGCCGCCGCCGCGGCCAGCTCCGGGCAGGTGCCGGTGAGGGCGCGCACCACGGCGCGGGCGCTCTCCAGGCGGCGTTTGGTGCGCTGCACGCGGACGGCGGCGTGCTGCTCGTTCGCTCCCAGCCCGGCGGCCAGCTCGGCCCTGGTGAGCTCCCCCGCGACCTCCAGCCACCACAGCGCGAGCACCTCGCGGTCGTCGGCGTCGAGCCAGCGGGCGGCCTCCGCGGTCTCCCTGCGCTGCCCGGACAGGCGGAGGCGGGTGATCGTGACGGCGGCGAAGTCGGCGCCCGGGTCGGGCAGGCCCAGGGCCTCGTCGAGGGCGGACAGGGTGGCGGCCGTAGCCCGGCGCCACTCCCGTACCTGGTTCATGGTGATGGCGACCAGCCAGGAGCGGTAGCTCTCCGGGTCGCGCAGCCCGGACAGGCCGGTCACGACCCGGGCCATCGTCTCCTGGACGACGTCGTCCACGTCCGGGTGGCCGTTCATGGCCCGGCCGGCGATGTTGTACACGAGCGGCAGGTGGCTTCTGACCAGCTCGTCGACGGCGGCGCGGTCGCCCGCCCGGGCCGCGAGCACCGTTTCAACCTCGTACGTCGGCCGTGCGTACATCCATTACCTCGATCCGGAGCCTCCGTAGCTCCGGACAGGAGACGGGAGAATCACCACTCGCATAACACAAACACGAAATTGTTCCATTCGTCGCTTATGATCGGGTCCGGCCTGGATCAGCCGTCCGTGTGTTTCCGCTCACCCACCGGTCACTCACTGGGCCGGGCCTACGAGTGCGGCGGGGGCAGGTACGCCTGCCACGTGCCGGGCCGCGCCTCCGGCAGCGGCCTCCATTCCCAGTCCAGCAGGAAGGGCGCGGCGGCCTGCCGGCCCCTGTCGACGGCGACCACATGTTTGCCCGCGCTCTGGGCGGCGCGTATCGGGGCGGGCGCCGCCGACTGCTGCGGCCAGCGCAGGATCGTGTACGACTCGCAGCCCACCCGGTAGGCGATCATCGCCGCGTGCTCGCCGTACACCAGGCAGGGCGGGCGCAGCTCCAGGGCGCTCAACGCGCGCGCGACCTCGACGTCGGCCTGGCGTTTGGCCAGCCGGGGGGCGACGACCTTGTCCAGCGTGAGCCCCTGCAGGGTGAACTGGGCGAGGAAGCCCGCGGCCACGAGGCCGGCAAGGGCCCGTCGCGGCCGGTGGTCCAGCAGCCGGAGGACGCCGTACGCGATCGGCAGCGCCAGCAGCGCGTACGCGGGAAGCAGGAAGCGGGGCGCCGCGTACCCGACCAGGAAGACGTACGGCAGGCCCATCAGCAGGCCGGCGAGGGCCGGCACCGCGCAGGCGGCCAGGTGTCCGCGCCGCCGGGCCGCGTACAGGCCGAGCAGGACGAGAACGGGGATCGCGCTTGCCCACAGCAGCCAGGACGGCGGGACGGGCCCGCAGTGCGCGGGAGGGCGGCAGAGCAGCGGGCCGTTGAGGGCGCGGGCGTGTTCGAGCAGGGTGACGTGCAGGCCGGTCTCGTTCGCCGCGCCGGCGGCCTGCCAGCGGGCGGCGAGCCCGCCGAAACGTGCGTACGCCTCGACGATCCAGTCAGCCCACCCCACGACCAGCCCCGCGACCAGGGCGGCGGTGACCTTGGCCTG
Source organism: Nonomuraea sp. 10N515B (assembly GCF_052245915.1). Taxonomy (NCBI): domain Bacteria; kingdom Bacillati; phylum Actinomycetota; class Actinomycetes; order Streptosporangiales; family Streptosporangiaceae; genus Nonomuraea; species Nonomuraea sp. 10N515B. Next base: position 259,295 of record NZ_JBQQBQ010000007.1, on the reverse strand, counting down.
CCGCCATGCCGGCCGGGCGAGTGCCGCCGCGAGCGCGAGCACGAGCCACAGGCTGTCGGGCGGCCGCAGCAGGGCCACCGCGGCCACGCTCAGCGCCAGCCCGATCGCCGGGCCGCGCCCGCTGCCCGGCCGCACGCAGCGCAGGAAGGAGCCGACGGCAGCCACCGCGCCGAAGGCGACCCACAGGTTCGGCATGACCTGGCCGCCGTAGAACAACGCCAACCACAAGGACGCGAACAGCAGGGCGGCGAGCGGCGCCATCGCCCCGGCCCGCACCCGCAGCCAGATCCCGAACGACGCGTACAACGCCAGGGCGGACAGCAGGCAGAGGTAGATCCGCAACGCCTCCGTCGAGGAGGTGACCAGCACCACCGGAGCGACCAGCAAGGTGATCCCCCGGGCGCGAGGCGCGATGAACTCGGCCGCGGGCGCCCGCGGATCCACCTGGCTGACATAGATCGACTCGTCCCACCCGAGCCCCATGCCGGGGGTGACGACGATCAGTTGCGCGATCCCGTAGCAGCAGGCCACAAGGATCAGCAGCGCCCGCCACGGATCGGCGCGCCACCACGACGTGTTCGATGCCACCGGATCTTCTTAGCGCGCCCGCCCGGAGCAGGCGGGCGACCCCACGACAACTTGCCGGAAGGTATGCCCGCCCGTGAAGGTCCGCCACGGTCGCGACTCCCCGCTCGCCGACGCGACCGGGGCCCCGCGCCAAGCACGTTCCAAGTCGCCCACCATTCCTCCCCAAGTGGCGCTCCCTACCGTGGCACGCGAGACAAGCGGTCTCTTGAGAGGGGAGGGCGTGGTGAAACACGTCTACAAGGTCTTGGCCTACCTGGTGGCCATCGAGGTGGCCGTGCAGGCGGCGGTCATGGTCTGGGGTGACGCCGGGATGGGCAAGTGGGTCGGCGAGGGCGGCGTGCTCGACAAGACGCTCGGCGAGAGCGGCGAAATGCCGTTCCCCGAGTTCATCGGCCTCATCATCCACGGCATCAACGGGATGATCGCCATCCCCGTCATCGCGCTGCTCCTGCTGATCAGCTCCTTCTGGGCGAAGGTCCCGGGGGCCGTGAAGGCGGCCGGCCTGGTGGTCCTGCTCGTCGTCCTGCAGGTCACGTTCGGCATCCTCGGCCACGACATCCCCCTGATCGGCGCCGTGCACGGGATCAACGCGCTGCTGCTGTTCACCTCCGCGCTCTACGCGGCACGTCGCGGCGCGGCGGTGCGCGCTCCGGAACCGCAGCTCGCGGTTCGCGGGTGACGGCGGGTTCCATGCAGCGCAAGGGCTGGAGCGGTGGCCGCGTGCGCCTGGCCGTCGCGGGCGCCGCGACCCTGGCCGTGCTGGGGCCGCTGATCTGGCTGTGGCAGGACAGCCTGCTGCCGGAGACGTACGCGGTCACGGACATGGGGCACGTCGACTACGGCGGCGGGCCGCGCGGCGCCATGGAGCACGCGGGAGAAGGCGTCTCGGCCCACGGTGCACACGCCGGCCGGGGCGCCTCGGCCCAGGGAGCGCACGCGGGCGCGAGGCGGGACGTCACGCGGCTGGTCGCCGACCCGGGCCGCCGCGCCGACGTGGCGGTGACCATGGTCGCCCGAAAGCAGCGGTTCCTGCTGCCCTCGGGCCGCGCTTTCGAGGGGTATACGCTCAACGGCCAGTCGCCGGGGCCGGTCATCAAGGCCACCAAGGGCCAGCTGGTGCAGGTGCGGCTGATCAACGAGTCGGTGCCCGGCGGGATCACGCTGCACTGGCACGGCGTCGACGTGCCCAACGCCGCGGACGGTGTCGCCGGCGTCACCCAGGACGCGGTCGGCATCGGCAAGGAGTTCACCTACCGCTTCGTCGCCGACCAGGCAGGCACGTTCTGGTATCACTCACACCAGATGTCGCACGAGCAGGTTCGCGGGGGCCTGCTCGGGGCGCTGGTGGTCGCGCCGGTGACGCGGGAGAAGGCCACGGACGTCGTGGCGCTGGTGCACCTGTACAACGGGGTGCGCACCGTCAACGGGCGTGAGGGCGACGTCCCCGTCCAGGCGCCGCCAGGGGCGCGGGTGCGGGTCCGGGTGATCAACACCGAGTACGGCCTCATGCCGACCTGGGTCAGCGGTGCGCCGTACCGGCTGGTGGCCGTCGACGGCACGGAGATCAACGGGGCTGCCCACGTCCAGGACAAGGCCGTGGCGGTGGCCGCGGGAGGACGCGCGGACTTCGAGGTGACCATGCCCGCGGACGGCTCACCGGTCCGGATCCACCTCGGCGGCCCGACCGGCGTGGTGCTCGGCTCCACGTCGCACACCTTGCCTCCGGTCCCCCGGCCGGGGCCGACGCTGGACCTTCTCACGTACGGCGCCCCTGCGCCGCTCGCCTTCGATCCCGGCAAGCCCGATCGGCGGTTCGCGTACGACATGGGACGCCGCCCCGGCTTCCTCGACGGGGTGCCCGGGTTGTGGTGGACGATCAACGGGCACCTCTATCCCGACGTGCCGATGTTCCACGTGGCCGAGGGCGACGTGGTGCGGATGCGGATATCCAACGACAGCGGCGAGGCCCACCCCATGCACCTGCACGGCCACCACGCGGTGGTGCTCAGCCGCGACGGCGTGGCCGCCTCGGGCAGCCCCTGGTGGGTGGACTCCCTCGAGGTCGCCGCCGGCGAGTCGTACGAGATCGCCTTCGTCGCCGACAACCCCGGCATCTGGATGGACCACTGCCACAACCTGCCCCACGCCTCGGAAGGGCTCACCGCCCACCTGATGTACGAGGACGTCACCACACCGTTCACCGTGGGAGGCCCCGCCGCGAACGAGCCGGAGTGAGCCGCCGGCGGCCCTCATGCGGAGGCCTGCTCCTCCTCGGGGGTCCGGCCGCGTAGCTCGGTTTCGACCGCCTCGACCGACTCGGTGGCCTTGTCGCGGCGGTATTCGCGGACGGAGTAGGCGATGGCGGCGGCCCAGACCACGGCGATGGCGAGGTAGGCGACCGTCTGGACACCACCGGAGGCGTCGATCCAGTCACTGCGCAGCAGGGTCCGCACGTTCGTCAGGATGATCACACCGCCCACGGCCGAGCCGAGGATGCGTGGCGGGATGTGGCGGACCAGCCAGGCCGCGATCGGCGCGGCGATGACGCCGCCGAGCAGCAGGACGGCGACCCAGGCGAAGTCGATGTTCTCCGAGCCGATGCCGACGAAGAAGCCGATGCTGGCGGCGATCGCGACGAGGAACTCGCTGGCGTCGACGGACCCGATCACCTTGCGCGGCTGCAGCCGGCCGCTGGCCAGGATGGCGGGGGTGCCGACCGGCCCCCAGCCGCCGCCACCGGTGGCGTCGACGAAGCCGGCCAGCACGCCGAGCGGGGCCAGGAAGCGCTTGCGCAGCGGCTTGCCGAGGTTGCCGCGCGGCAGCCCGAAAGCGGTGAAACGGACCAGGATGTACGCGCCCAGCACCAGCAGGATGATCGACATGACCGGCGCGGCGACCTCGGTGGACAGGCTCGACAGGAACGTCGCCCCGGCGAAGGCACCGAGGGCGCCCGGGACGCCGATCTTGGCGACGACCTTCCAATCCACGTTGCCGAAGCGCCAGTGGGAGATGCCCGAGGCGAGCGTGGTGCCGATCTCGGCCAGGTGCACGGTGGCCGAGGCCGCGGCCGCGTTGGTGCCGACGGCCAGCAGCAGCGTGCTGGAAGTGACCCCGTAGGCCATGCCGAGGCTGCCGTCGACGAGCTGGGCCGCGAACCCGACCAGGCCGAGCAGGATGAGCGCTCGCACGATCTCCCCTTTCTCTACTTTTTAAGTAGGGATAATCATTTATGCCGATCCACGGTCTCGTCAAGGGGCGGACTGGCCTTCTGGTGGTATTTATTGAGGAATCTCCCTAAGTTAGCGGCGAGCGCGACAACCGTGATCTTCTGATCGCCGGGGGGAAGACGCGTGAGAGCACGGTTGCGCCGTTCACTGCGGACGCGGCTGGCACTGCTCGCCAGCATCGCCATGGTCCTGCTGAACATCGTCGTCAGCGCGTTCGTGCTGTACGGCACGCGGGACGAGGCCCGGGACATCCGGTCGCTCGAGGTGTCCGGCAAAGCCCTGCGCGTGCTCATGCTGGTCAAGAAGTACCAGTTGCCCCGGTTGCTGGAGCCGGACGGGCTCGACGGCATCCAAGTGATCGACCCGGCCGGGCATCCGGTCACCTGGACGCGGAGCCTGGCCGGCGCGCCCCGCCAGACCACCGCGATCCCCCGCCCGGACCAGGCCAACGACGACGCGGAGCTCTGCGATCTGCCGGCCTTTCCCGGCACGTGCAAGATCGTGGTCGCCTTGCGCGCGTACCAGCCGGACGGCACCTGGGTCATCTACGCCTTCGAGCCGACCGTGCCCTGGTACGTCAGCCTGCAGGTGATCCTGTTCCTGATCGGCATGGCGGCCGGGCTGTCCGCGGTGACCTGGTTGGGGGTGTCGCGGGTCGTGCACCGGACGCTCGCGCCGGTGGGCAGCATCACGACGAGGCTGGCCGAGATCACCGCGGGTGGCGGCGGGATGCGGGTTCCCGTGCCGGACACCGACGACGAGCTCAGGGCTCTGGCCGAGACCGCCAACGAGACGCTGGAGCGGCTGGAGGCGGCGATGCGGCAGCAGGAGATCGCGATAGAGCGGCAGCGCAGGTTCGCCGGCGACGCCTCGCACGACCTGCGCAGCCCGATCACCGCGATGCGTACCCAGGTCGAGGAGGCGATGCTCCACCCCGAGGACACCGACTGGCAGGCGACGGGCACGGAGGTGCTCGCCAGTCTGGACCGGCTCCAGGCCATCGTCTCGGACCTGCTCACGCTGACCAAGCTGGACGCCGACGCCCCCAGCCGCCGAGAGCACGTGGACCTCGGCGAGCTCGTTGTCGCCGAGACCACCAGGCCGCGCACCAAGCGCTTCATCACCCACACGCAGGAGAGCGTGGTCATCATGGGCGACCGCCTGCAGCTGGTCCGCCTGCTGACGAACCTGCTGGACAACGCCGAGCGGCACGCCGAGACGCGGATCGACGTGACGGTGCGGCAGGAGGGCGGGGAGGCCGTGCTCGAGGTGCTCGACGACGGCGCGGGCATCGCCCCCGCCCAGCGCGACCTCGTCTTCGAGCGCTTCACCCGCCTGGACGACGCGCGTAGCCGCGACATCGGCGGCACCGGGCTCGGCCTGCCGATCGCCCGCGAGATCGCGACGGCCCACCAGGGCACCCTGACCATCGAGGATTCCGACATCGGCGCCCGGTTCGTGCTGCGCATTCCCGTCTCGGGATGACGGAGCCCGCTCCGCTCTGGCACAGCACGGGCACAGAAAGGGCATCGCACTGCATAGGACCGGTCGAGACCAGGTCAGCACTCGTCTCTGCGGTGTCGAGCCGTCCCCGGCTCTGTCTGGCCCCACCGCTATAACGGAGCAGCATCGCTCTTGATCGCGAGGGCAGGGGGACCACCTTGATGACCACCATCGGACGAATGGCGACCGTCGTCGGCCTGCTGGCCGCCCTGTGCGCGCCGGGGCAGGCAGTCGCCGAACCCGCCCCGCCTTCTATGGCAGCGGCGCCTGCGCCGGTGCTGAGCCTGGTGCTGGACGGCGGTTCCCTCTCCCTCCAGGACGCGCTCGCCATCCTCGATGGCCGTCCGGTCTCTGCCCAGCTCGCGCCGAACGCGCGGGAGAACATGATCACCACGCGGGCGGGGGCGCTGAAGGCCCTGGAGAACCAGCGGGTGTACGGCTGGAACCAGGCGCTCGGGCCGCTGAAGGACCGTCCGCTCACGCCCGAGCAGGCCGAGCAGTTCCAGCGCAACGTCCTGCGCTCGCACGCCGCGGGCGTCGGCGAGCCGCTGCCCGACGACGTGGTCCGGCTGGTCATGATCCTCAAGGCGAACCAGATGGCCAGGGGAAAGGTCGGGGTACGACCCGAGGTGCCCCAGCGGCTGCTGGACATGGTCAACGCGGGCGTCGTGCCGCGGATGCCGCAGATCGGCTCTCTGGGCACCGGGGACCTGCAGCCGCAGGCGGCGGCCGGGCTGGCGATGATCGGCGAGAACGCGCCGGTGCGCTACCAGGGGGTCGAGGGGCCGGCCTCCGAGCTGCTGCCGAAGGCCGGGCTGCCCAGGGACTTCACCCTCCAGGCCGGGGAAGCGCTGCCGATCGTCAGCGGCAGCACGGTCCTGGCCGCCACCCTGCTGCACGCCGTGCACCGGGCCACCGTGCTCGCCGACCAGGCGGAGGGCGCCTTCGCCCTGTTCATGGAGGCGACCAGGGCCGAGCGGGGATCGCTCGACGCGCGTACGCACAAGGAACGCCACATCCCCGAGGAGGACGCGGTCGCCGCGCGGCTGCGGGAGATGGTGGCAGGCTCGGGCTGGATGACGGAGGAGGGACGCAAGCGCCTCGACCCGGCCAACTACGAGCCGCGCATCCAGGACGCGGTGTCGGTGCGGGCGGCGCCGCACATCATGGCCGGCCTGCGGCACGAGCTCGCCGACGCGCACCGGACTCTGCTGCGGGAGGCCAACTCCTCGACCTCCAACCCGCTGATCTTCAAGCGGGAGGAAGGGCCGGGCTACGAGTTCGTGATGGGCGGCAACTGGGACGGCTCCATCATGGGGCATCTGGCCGACACCCTCAACGCGGAGATCGCCGACATCGGGGTGCTGTCGCAGGAACTGTCGGGACGGCTGCTGTCGCCCCGGTGGAGCTACGGCCTTCCGGCGAACCTCGCCGGTGGCACGGTCGGGCTGAACTCCGGGATGGTACAGGTGCAGACGGTGGCCGCGGCGCTGGTCCCGGAGATGCAGGTCAGGGCCGCGCCTGCGGGGACGCTGTCCCGGCCGGTCAAGGACGGGCAGGAGGACCACAACACGATGGCGATGGCCTCGGTCCGGCACCTGCACGAGAACCTGGACCGGCTGGAAATCGTCCTGTCGGTCCAGTATCTGATGGCGGCCCAGGGAGTCGATCTCATCGCGCAGAAGATGGCGGGCCTGCCGCTCGGCGCCGTCACCCAGGGCCTGCACACGGAGATCAGGAGGTACGTCACACCCCTGGGCGACGACCGCTATCTCACCCCTGACCTGGAGAAGGCCATCTGGCTGGTGCGCAACGGGCACCTGCGTCCCTCTGTGTCCAGCGCTTGATCGCGAGGCCTCTACCGGCGCGCCCGTGCGCGATGCACAGGCGGCGCCGGCGAGGGGAATGATCAGCCTTTGAAGGCACCGTCCATGATCCCGGCCACCATCCGCCTGCCGACGAAGATGAACAACACCAGCAGCGGCAAGGTCGCCAGGAACGAGCCGGACATGGCGAGCCCGAGGTCGATGTCGAAGCTGTTCTGCAGCGCCTTGATGGCGATCTGCGCGGTGTACATCTCGGGCGACTTCAGCACGATGAACGGCCACAGGAAGTCGTTCCACGCGGTGACGAAGCCGAGCAGGCCGAGCACGAACGCGGCCGGCCGCACCAGCGGGAACGCGATCCGCCAGAAGATCTGCCAGGTCGTGGCCCCGTCGATGCGGGCGGCCTGGAGGAGCTCGTCGCTGATCGTGGCACCGATGTGCTGACGCATCCAGAAGATGCCGAACGCGCTGGCCAGGCCGGGCACGATGAGCGCCTGCAGGGTGTCCACCCAGCCCAGGTTGGATATGATCATGTACTGCGGGATGACCGCGAGCTGGGTCGGCACGGTCATGGTCAGCACCACGATCAGGAACAACGCATTGCGGCCGCGGAAGCGCAGCTTGGCGAAGGCGAAGCCGGCCAGCGAGCAGAGCACGGCGTGCCCGACCGCGATGGCCCCGGCCACGATGAGGCTGTTGACCATAGAGCTGATGAACGGCACCGTCTCGAGGACCAGCCCGGCCAGGTGGAAGAAGTTGCCGCCGGGCACGATCTCGGGCGGCAGCTGGGTGGCGGTCGCGCTGTCGGTGCTGGCGACCACGAACATCCAGTACAGCGGGAACAGGCAGGCGAAAACGGCCAGGCCGAGGAGGAGATAGGTCCACCAGCGGACACGGTTGGCCTTGTTCATCAGCGCTCCGGGCGGACGCGGGTGGACAGGAGGTAGTTGAGCGTGGCGAAGGCGATGATCAGGACGAACAGCGCCACGCCGATGGCGGCGCCGTAGCCGAACTGGAACTGGCCGAAGCCCTGCTCGTACAGGAAGAGTGTGAGCGTCTGGCACTGGCGGACCGGCCCGCAGGTCACCGCCGAGACCCGGGAGATGAGCAGCGGCTCGGTGAAGATCTGCAGTCCGCCGATCGTGGAGGTCACGATCGTGAACACGATGACCGGCCGCAGGGACGGGATGGAGATGTGGCGGAACTGCTTCCAGCTGCCCGCGCCGTCGACCGCCGCGGCCTCGTACAGCGAGCGCGGGATCGCCTGCAGCGAGGCCAGATACAGCAGGGTCGTGTAGCCGAACCAGCGCCAGGCGACCATCGCCGCGATGAGCAGGTGGCTGCCCCACACCGACTGCTTGAAGTCGATCGGCTCCACTCCCACCAGCCCGAGCAACCAGTTGAGCAGGCCGTAGTCGCGGTCGAACATCTGGGCGAAGACGATAGCGGTGGCCGCGACCGAGGTGATGTACGGCACCAGCATCGACATCCGGAAGAACACCGCGAACCGCAGCCGGGCGTGGTTGAGCAGGTGCGCCAGGGCCAGCGCCAGCAGCAGCTGCGGCACGGTCGACCACAGCCAGATGCTGATGGTGTTCCAGGCGGCGTTCCAGAACCGGGCGTCGTCGAGCAGGCGGGTGAAGTTGTCCAGGCCGATGAAGACCTGCTCGCCGATCGGGTTCCAGTCGAACAGCGCCACGTAGAACGTGAACAGCAGCGGCACCAGGCCGAACACCGCGAAGATCAGGAAGAACGGCGCGATGTAGGCGTACGGGGCGACGCGCTCGCGGATGCTCTGCCGGACCCGGGTGGGGACCGCGGGCGGCGTACCGGCCGCCCGCGACGTGCTGAGAGTCGTCGTCACGCCGGTCCTACTTACCGATGGCGGTCTTGATGTTGGCCAGCGCCGCGTCCCATGCCTTGGCGGCGTCGCCCTTGCCCTGCTCCACGTTCTCGAGCGCGTTCAGGAACTCCTGACCGATGGCGGCGCTGTCCGTGCCGACGTGGAACGGCTTGAGCCCGAGCAGCGAGTTGGTGTAGATCGTCCCGGTCGGCGCGTCGGAGAAGAACGAGTCCTTGTGCCCGGTCAGCTTCGGGTCCTTGTAGACCGACGGGGTGGTAGGCAGCGACCCCGAGTCGACGAAGTGCTCCAGCTGGCTCTGCGGCGACTGTGTCTTCGTGATGTAGTCCCAGGCGGCCTTCTGGTTCTTGGCGCCCTTGGGGATGGCCAGGTAGCTGCCGCCCCAGTTGCCCGCTCCGCCGGGAATGGCGGCGATGTCCCACTTGCCCTTGGTGTCGGGGGCGTTCCGCTCGATCTGTCCCAGCAACCACGCCGGCGCGGAGACCACCGCGAACTGGCCCTTGCCTATACCCGCGCTCCAGCCGTCGGAGAACGAGCTCTGCTTGGCCGTGATCCCGGCCTGCGCCGTCTTGATCGCCAGGTCGAACGCGGTCTTGACCTGCGGGCTGGTGCTGTAGACGACGTTGCCCGAGGGGTCGTAGTACTTCATCGGCCCCTGGTTGACCGCCTGGTAGAACACGCTGGTGGCGGCGTTGTCGACGAACGCCTTCCCGGTGGCCGCGGTGTACTTCTTGCCCGTCTCGATGAAGGCGTCCCACGTCGGCCAGAGCTTGCCCACCTCCTCCCGGTCCGTCGGCAGCCCGGCCTCCTTGAACAGGTCATGGCGGTACGCCACCGCCATGCCGCCCACGTCCGTCGGAATGCCGATGATCTCGCCGCCCTTGGCGGTGCTCTGGCTCATCACCCAGTCCAGGTAATCGCCCTTGATCTTGTCCGCGCCGAGCTGCCGCAGGTCGTGGAAGTTCTGCGGCTGCTGCACGAACTTGGGCAGGTCGTCACCCTGGATGAGGACGAGGTCCGGCACCTTGCCGCCGGCCAGCGCCGTGGTCAGGGCCTGTGCCGTCTCCGTGGAGCCCCCCACCTCGGTCAGCTTGACCTGCACACCCGGGTTGTCCTTCTGGTACTTGTCGACCGACGTCTTCTGGTCGATCCCGGTGAACGACCAGAACTCGAACGACTTGCCGTCGCCTGACGGCGGGGCCGAGATGCTGCCGCCGCCGCCTCCACAGGCGGATGCGGTCAGGGCGATGGCCGCGGCGAGCACGACCGGTGTTGCGATGCGGAGCTTCACGGGCTACCTCAAAAGTTTCGTAATTAATTCCGATCGTTAACCCCGGGACTGTAGGGGGATTCTCGGAAATCCGTCAAGAACCGGCTGGTAAGTTCCGCGAAACAGTTAAGGCAACTTGCCGAAAGCGTCCCATTAGACTGCGGCCATGACCGCGACCGAAGAGCCGTCCGCAGGCGATGGCGCCCCGCCCCAGCCACTCACCATCGCGCAACTCGCCGAGCTGGCCGGGGTGTCCACGGCAACCGTCTCCAAGGTCGTCAACGGTCGCACCGAGGTGGCGCCCGAGACCCGCGCCCTCATCGAAGGGCTCATCCGCGAGCACGGCTATCGCCCGCAGCGGCGGCGGGCCAGCCCGGCCCCGCTGGTGGAGCTGGTCTTCCACGCCCTGGAGGGCGACTACCCGGTGGAGATCGCCAAGGGCGTCGAACAGGTGGTCCGCGAGCACCAGCTGGCCGTCGTCCTGTCGGAGCTGCAACACCGCCACACCCCCGGCAAGGGCTGGATCGAGGCCGTGCTGAGCCGCCGCCCTACCGGCGTGATCGCGGTATTCGCCGACCTGACGAAGGAGCAGCGCGACCAGCTCGCCACGCGCGGCGTCCCCCTGGTCCTGCTCGATCCGTCAGGCGATCCGGGGCAGCAGGTGCCCACGGTGGGCGCAAGCAACTGGAACGGCGGGCTGGCGGCTACGCGCCACCTGCTCGACCTCGGGCACCGGCGCATCGCCATCATCACCGGCCCTGACTACGCGCTGTCCAGCCGTGCCCGGCTTGACGGCTACCGCACCGCCCTGGACATGGCCGGGGTGCCCGTCGACCCGGACCTGATCGGCCGAGGCGACTTCGTCGTCGAGGGCGGCCTGGCCCAGGCGAACCGGCTGCTGCGCCTGCCCGACCCGCCGACCGCCGTCTTCGCCTGCAACGACGGACAGGCCGTGGGCGTCTACCGTGCGGCGCACCAGCTCGGACTGCGCATCCCGCACGACCTGAGCGTGGTCGGCTTCGACGACCTGCCCTCGACGCAATGGATGACCCCGCCGCTGACCACGATCCGCCAGCCACTCGCCGAGATGGCGGCCACCGCCGCGACCATGCTGCTCAAGCTCGCCCAGGGCGAGCCGCCGGCTCAGCCCCGCATCGAGCTCGGCACCGAGCTCATCGTCCGGGAAAGCACGACGAAGCCTTCCCGGTGACCGAAACTTTCGGGCAATTTAACCGAACGTAAGGCGGCGCCGACGGCTGACGCCCGTTGAAGGAGGCCCTCGCCACCGCGCTCGGCCGGCTGCGCCTAAAGTGGTGCCGTGTCATCGGGAAATACCGTGGTCGCGCGCAATGTGCGGCTCCTCAGAGAGCAGCGGGGCATGTCACTGGCCGAGCTGGCCCGGCAGGCCGGGCTGGCCAAGCAGACGCTGTCCACGATCGAGCAGGGCACGGGCAATCCGACCGTGGACACGCTGTTCTCCGTCGCGGAAGCGCTCGGCGTGCCGGTGACGCGGCTGGTGGCCGAACGCGAGCAGGTCATGGTCGTCCAGCGCGGCGACGACGTGGCGTGGCGTCAGCACGGAGGCTACGAGTCCCGCTCGCTCGACCACGTCTACGGCTCCGGCGTGATCGAGAACTACCTGCTCCGCATCCTTCCGGCGGCCGGCGACGACGCCGGCGAGCCGTCCGCCCCCCATCCGGTCGGCACCCTGGAGCACCTGTACGTGATCAGCGGCCGGGTCCGGGTGGGACCCGTGGACTACGCGGTCGAGCTGAGCACCGGCGACTTCGTCCGCTATCCGGCCGACCGGCCGCACCTCTACGAATCGCTGGACGGAGAGAGTCTGGTCCACGTCGTGGTCAGCGTGCCCCGTGTCCAGCCGGGCACCGGGGCGATGGGCGTGGCCCGGACCCACGACGGCCAGCCGCGCTGACCGGTCGATGGGCCGGTAACCCCGCTCCCGCGCGCCGGGGTTCAGCCGCTCGCCGTCCGCCGCGTGCCGCGGTTCAGCCGCTCGCCGTCCGCCGCGTGCCGCGGTTCAGCCGCTCGCCGCCTGCCGCTGGGCCGCGATGATCGCCCGTGACGCCTCGTACGCGACCCGGCGCAGCGCCGGGGCGAAGCGTGCGGGATCGAACCGATGGTGAGCACCCGCCACCGACAACGCGGCCACCGGCCTGCCCGCCCCGTTCATGATCGGCACGGCGACGCAGACGAGACCCGGGACGGCCTCCTGCCGGTCGTAGGCGACCCCGTCCACCCTGATCCGCCCCAGCTCAGCCCGGAAATGGGCGGGGTCGGTGAGCGTGGAGCCGGTGCGCGGCGCCAGTCCCTCCGCGATGGCCGCCTCGGCGGCGTCGTGATCGAAGGCGAGCAGCGCCTTGCCGACCCCGGTGCAGTAGGCCGGCAGGCGGGCGCCGATCTGGGAGGGGCATCGCGCCGGCCGATGGCCGTGGATCTTGTTGATGTACACGATCCCGGTGTCATGGAGCACGGCCAAGTGCACCGTCTCGTGGGTCAGCTCGTACAGGTCGGCGAGATACGGCAGCAGGCGCTCCCGCAACACCAGCGAGGTCGGGCCGTAGACCCGGGCGCCCATGTCGAACAGCCGCGTGCCCAGCCGGTAGTCGCTGCCGACGCGCTCGACGAGGTCGTTGCGGTGAAGGATGCCGAGCAGGCGGAAGGCTGTGGACTTGGTCAGCCCGGTGCGCCGCGCCAGCTCGCTGACCCCGATCTCGCGGTCGTGGTCGGCGAGCGACTTCAGCAGGACGAGCGCCTTGTCGACGGCCGTGGGCTGCCGCTGGTCCGGCTCGGCGAATTCCAGGTCGGCGCCTGGATCGCGGTGGGACGTAGCCATGGAGGTCTCCTGGGGTTCCTTCAAAGCGACCACCATGATGGACGCGAGTCCACTTTAAGGGACAGTTTCGGCGATGTAAACGCCCGGGATCGGCCATATCGGCAGGTCCCGGGCGTGATGAGCAGGGAGCAGTGGTCAGGCGGCGAATTCGTGGTCGCGGGTCTCCGGCAGCGCGAGCACGCAGAGGAGGCTGAGCAGGCACAGCGCCCCCGCATAGGCGCCGAGCACCAGGGGTGACGCCCAGTGGGTGTTCAGCCAGGTGGCGACGACCGGGGCGAAGCCGCCGCCGAGCGTGTTGGCGAGGATGAAGGCCGCCGACGCGCCGGTGTACCGCAGCCGCGCGGGGAAGAGCTCGGGCAGGAAGGCGGCGATCGGCGCGAAGCTCATCGTGAACAGCACCAGCCCCAGCGTGAACGCTCCCGTGATCACCAGGCCGTTGCCGGTCTGCAGCGAGCCGAACATGGGCAGCGCCCAGAGCACGCAGCCGACGAGGCCCGCCAGCATCACAGGACGCCTGCCGACCTTGTCGGCCAGCCGCGCCACCGGAACGGTCGCCAGGGCTCCGGCCGTGGCGGCGATGCTCGCGGCGGTGAGCACCGCGCCCTGCGAGAGTCCGAGCGCCTTCGGCCCGTACTGCAGGCTGTAGACGGTAGTGAGGTAGTAGACCGACGAGCCGCCGATCGCCGCGCCGATGCCCAGCAGCAGCCGGCGGGGGTGTTCCTTGACCAGCGTGCCGAGCGGGAAGCGGGAGGCCGTACGACGGGGTGCGGAGGTGAACACCGGGGACTCGGTCACCTGGCTGCGCACCCACAGGCCGATGATGATGAGCGCCGCGCTGAACAGGAACGGAATCCGCCACGCCCCGGCGGCGAACCCGTCACGCCCGGCAATGGCCAGCGTGGGCAGGATCACCGCGCTGGACAGCAGGAAACCCAGGGGCGGCCCGGCCTGCGGGATGGAGGCGAACATCGCCCGGCGGGCCGGCGGCGCGTGCTCGGCGGCCAGCAGGACGGCGCCGCCCCACTCGCCGCCCATGCTCACGCCCTGGAGCAGGCGCAGGGCCACCAGCAGGACGGGGGCGAGCAGTCCGGCGCTCTCGTACGTCGGGAGCAGCCCGACCCCCACCGTGGCCGTTCCCATCAGCAGCAGTGACAGGACCAGGGCCCGCTTCCGCCCCAGCCGGTCGCCGATGGTCCCGAACAGCACCACCCCGAAAGGCCGCGCCAGAAACGCCCCGGCGAAGGTGAGGAAGGCGGCGAGGGTCTGGACCGTGGGACTGCCCGACGGGAAGAACGCCGGGCCCAGGACCAGGGCGGCGGCGGTGCCGTACACCGCGAAATCGTAGTACTCGACCACGGTGCCGATCAGGCTCGCGGCGACGACCCGCGACACCGTGCGCTTGTCACTCGCGGGAGCCGGCGTGGGCGGAGAGGGGGCGGCGATATCGGACATGGTGCCGGACGCGGGCACGTCGGACGTCGTGCCGGACTCGGGCACATTGGACATGGAGGGACTCCCTCGGCTGGACCCGGACCTGTCGATCCACAGACCACGGGGTGGACTGGGGGTTACAAGAGAATGGAAGGGCCGGCGGAGGAGGAGAGCACGCGTCCGTGCCACTCCGTGGCACGGCTTCGCGGCCTCAGCCCACCGAGGCCCGCCGAGGACACCGCCGAAGGGTCGGCTAGGGCTTCCGGCCGACTCCCACGACCACCCAGGCCTTCTCCGACCTCTCCGGCAGGAACGGGGTATCGGGCCGCCAGTCCCGGACGTAGACCAACCCGGGCTCGACCAGGTGGAGGCCGTCGAAGAAGGGCGCCACCTGCTCCTTGGTGCGGGCCCCGCCGTCCGCATCGCCCAGCATCTTCTTGTAGAGATCGACGAGCGGCTCAGCGATCTCCGGGCGCGCGTCGAAGACGACATGCGTGATGACGACGTGGCTGCCGGCCGGCAGCGCGTCACGCAATTCGGCCACACGCCGGAAGGGATCGCTGCCGTCCGGGATGTACTGCAGGACGGCGAACAGCAACACCGCCACCGGCTGATCGAGGTCGATCGTCTGCTGGAGAAGGGGGTCGGCGAGCAGATCGGCAGGATGCATGACGTCGCCCTCGACGACGACGATCCCGGGCTCCCGGGCGAGGATCGCCCGGCCATGGGTCAGCACCACCGGATCGTTGGCGACGTAGACGACGCGGGCGTCGGGGGCGAGCGAGCGGGCCAGTTGGTGCGTGTTGTGCTCGGTGGGCAGCCCTGAGCCGAGGTTGACGAACTGGGTGATGCCCTGCTCGGCGAGAAAGCGGACCACCCGTGCGTGGAACGCCTGATGCTCCAGCGCCATCACCCGGACCTCCGGGGCGATGGCCAGCACCGCGTCGGCCGCCTCCCGGTCGGCGGCGAAGTTGTCCTTCCCACCGATGAAGTAGTCGTGCATGCGGGCGAGGTTGGGTGTGCTGGTGTCGACTCCTGCGAACCGCCTGCCCTCGTCACCCATGCCGTGCCCCTCAACCGATCGATGGCTCTTGATTATGGCCGAAAATTAATGAGCCATGTCGGAAAGGTGGGGGCTTGTCGGACAATTGAGGTGCTGGCTGCTTAAATGAGGATCCCCCAACGCGCCGCCGCCCCCCGCTCCGAGCCGGCCTGCAGCGGCGCGTGTGCTCAGCATGGAGTGAACAGTGCACCACCACCACGACGACATCTTCGACAGAGGGCTGCAGTTCGACGTGTCGACGCTGCTGGAACGCCGGCGGATCCTGGGCCTGTTCGCCGGCGCGGGCCTGGCGACCCTGGTCGGCTGCGGCAGCGACTCGACCAGCGCCCCGTCGACGGCGGCGTCCACATCCACCGGCTCGGGGAGCGCGGCGGCGACGAGCGGGAGCTGCGCCGAGATCCCGGAAGAGACCGCCGGCCCGTACCCGGGCGACGGATCGAACGGCCCGAACATCCTCAGCCAGAGCGGCATCGTCCGCAGCGACATCCGCGCCAGCTTCGGCTCGGCGTCGGGCACCGCGCAGGGCGTTCCCCTGACCATCGAACTGACCATCCAGGACACCTCGGCCAACTGCTCGGCACTGTCAGGGGCCGCGGTCTATCTGTGGCACTGCGACCGCGACGGCAACTACTCCATGTACTCCGAGGCCGTCACCAACGAGAACTACCTGCGCGGGGTCCAGGAGACCGACAGCAGCGGAAAGGTGACCTTCACGAGCATCTTCCCGGGCTGTTACCCGGGCCGGTGGCCGCACCTCCACTTCGAGGTCTATCCGGCCCTGGCCAAGGCGACGACCGCCGACAACAAGATCGCAACGTCCCAGGTGGCGCTACCCAAGGACACGTGTGAGGCGGTGTACGGGAGCGAGGGCTACAGCGAGAGCGTGCGCACGCTGAGCGAGGTGTCCCTGGAGAGCGACAACATCTTCAGCGACGGGCACACGAGCCAGCTCGGCGCGGTGACGGGCAGCGTGTCATCGGGTCTCACCGTCGCCCTGTCCGTCCCCGTGTAGGACCGGCCGGGCCTTTGAAAAGTTTTGGGCCTCAGCTCCCCCGGCTGAGGCATGCCAAGATTATCCCTCAAAGTCCGATTTGTATAGCTTTTGCGACGTCAAGCTAGAGCCACCGCGGAAGCTCGGGCGCCGGCCCGCCCCCCGTGCCGGTGACGCCGTCCGAGCGGCGGCCGGACAGGTAGGCGGCGAGGCCGCCGAGGGTGCCGGTGACCGGCGTGGGGTCGCCGGCGCCGGAGACCGCCCACGTGCCACCGTGGCCGGTGGCGGTGAGGGCGAGCGCGGGCCCGGCGGCGCCGGACCGCTTGGCGGCGATGTCGTCGATCAAGGCGGCGAGGAAATCGTCCGGAAGATCGTCGAACTCCACCCCGGCGCCGAGGTCGACGGCGTGCACCATGACCTCGCGCGCACGCATCCAGGGCACCTCTTCGGCGGGGACGGTGCGGCCCTGGGCGGTGCGGACCTCGTGGTTCCACTGCTGCTCGTCCAGCTCGGCGAGCCGCGCGTCGAGGGTCTCGGCGGCCTGTGCGGCCCAGGCGCACAGCTCGGCGGCCGGCCGCCTCGCGCCTGCCTCGATGTCGGCGTCACGCTGCGCCGGGGAGGAGTACATCGGCCGCTCCTCGCCGATGTGGGCCCAGTTCACCAGGTTGACCAGCGCGTCGGCGTTGGCGGCGACGTGGGCCAGCAGATGCCTGCCGCTCCAGCCGTCGAGCGCCGTCGGCCGCTCCAGCAGGTCGTCCGGCAGGGCGGCCAGGGCGCCGAAGAAGATCGCGGTGCCCTGCGCCACCCAACGCAGGCTGTCGGCGCGGCTCCGGTCGGCCGCCATCACGCGACCGGCTCGGCGACGGCCTTGACCTCGGACCGGCCGAGCCCGGTGATCTCGGTGGCCAGGACACTCCCGTCGGCGAGGTAGCGGGCGGGCTTGCGTGCGTGACCCACCCCGCCTGGGGTGCCGGACGCGATGACGTCGCCGGGGCTGAGCGTGAGGATCGTGGAGATGTACCGCACCAGGGCGACGGGGTCGAACACGAGGTCGGAGGTGTCGGCCTGCTGCACCACCTCACCGTCGACGGAGCCGGTCAGGGTGAGCGAGGGACGACTGCCGCCGTCCAGCTCGTCGGGGGTGACCAGGTAGGGACCGAACGGTGTGCTGCCCTCCCAGGTCTTGCCCTGCAGCCACATCGGGGAGCGATACTGCCAGTCACGCATCGTGACGTCGTTGAGAACGGCGAACCCCGCGATGGCCGCGGCGGCGTCGGCCTCGCCGGCGCGCCGCACGGTCCTGCCGATGACGATCGCGAGCTCGGCCTCCCAGTCCACCTCCTCGGACTCCGGTGGGAGCCTGATCTCGTCGTACGCCCCGACGAGCGCCTCGGGATACTTCGCGAACAACGTCGGGTGCTGCGGGAGCTCCCGGCCCATTTCGAGGATGTGGTTGCGGTAGTTCAGCCCGACACAGATGATCTTGCCAGGGCGGGGCACGACGGGAGCGTAGCCCGCGGATTCGGCCGCCGGCCCCTCCGTCCGCGCGGCGTGTTCCGCCCAGTCCGGCCGGGCCAGCAGCTCACCGAGGTCGGCGAGGCCGAGGTCGACCAGGGTCTCCCCCTCGACGCGCACGGCCCGGGTGGCGCCCTCTGCGGTGCGGATGGTGGCGAGCTTCATGCGTTGATTCCTTCTACGTGGGCGCGGTTCAAGTGCAGCGTCTCGAAAATCGGCCCATCGCTGAACCTGAAGAGATCGAGGGCGGCGGAGTCGGAGTCGGACGCCGAGGCCTCGGACTTCGCCGAGAACGGCATCCAGGACGGGACGACGAACAGATCACCCCGGGTGACCGACCAGGACTGATCGCCGACCGTGACCCGCCCGCTGCCGTCGAAGACCTGGTACACCGAGGAGCCGGTCTCCCGGCGGGGAGCGGTCTCGGCGCCCCTGCGGATCCGGTGCATCTCGACCCGGATGGTCGGCAGCACATCGCCTCCGGTGGTGGGGTTGATGTAACGCACCGCCGCGTGACCGGGCTCGAGCGTACCGGCGTGGCCTTCGGCCTCCAGCTCGAGCTGGTCCGTCAGCGCGCGGTCGGTGTCGGCCCACCGGTAGGCCAACAGCGGGCTGCCGGGCTGCGCGCCGAGGGACGAAACCGGGCGCAGGCCGGGGTGGCCCCACAGCCGCTCGGATCGAGAGCGTTCGGGGGTGGTGCGTTCTTCGTCGCTGATCCGGTCACGGCCGAACTCGAAGAACTGCGACTCCGTGACGTACTGGAAGGGAATGTCCAGGCCGTCGATCCACGCCATCGGCCGGTCGGCCGCGTTGTGGTGGGCGTGCCAGTTCCATCCGGCCTGGGGCAGGAAGTCACCCCGGCGCATCGGCACGGGATCACGGCCGACCACGGTCCACACCCCCTCGCCCTCGACGACGAAGCGGAAGGCGTGCTGGGTGTGCCGGTGCTCCGGAGCGTCCTCGCCCGGCATCAGATACTGGATCGCCGCCCACAGCGTCGGAGTCGCGAACGGCCGGCCGCCGAGCGCCGGGTTCGCCAGGGCGATCGCCCGCCGCTCCCCGCCCCGGCCGACCGGCACGAGATGCCCGGCCCGGTCCGCCAGGGCCACCAGGCTCTCCCACCGCCACAGATGCGGGACCGCCTTGGAGCGTGGGTGCAGCGGCATCAGGTCGCCGATCTCCGTCCACAGCGGTACCAGCAGCTCCTTCTCGAAGCCGCTGTACAACTCCGCCAGCGCCGCCGACGGCGTCGGCTGATCCGGCGAGTCGACCACAGCGAGGCGAACAGGGGAGTTCGCGGTCTCGGTCATGTCTGCTCCTGCTCCTTCAACCTGCGGCGTGACAAGCGGATATCCGCCCGCCCGCCGGGTTTCCAGCTTGTATCGTGGGGACCAGAAAAGAACAGGAGATTCTGCTATGAAGAATCCCCCCAACTACTCCGTGCGGAGTGTCGACCACGCGCTCCAGCTGGCGGTCATGCTGCAGGTCGAGGGGCCGTTCGGTGTGGGCGAGGCCGCGCGGCGCCTCGGGGTGGCGCCCTCCACCGCGCACCGGCTGCTGGCCATGCTCGTTTACCGGGACTTCGCGGTCCGCCGCGAAGACCACCGATACGCGGCCGGGCCGGTCCTGTCGCTGGGCGGGAGCTCGCAGTCGCGTACGGCCCTGCTGCGCTCGGTCGCCGTGCCGCACCTGGCCGGCCTGGTCGAGCGGGTCCGGGAGAGTGCGAACCTGCAGATCCTGTCCGGTGACCACGTACGGTTCATCGCGTCGGTCGAATGCACCCAGGCGCTACGGGTCGGCAACCGCGAGGGCATGGTCTTCCCCGCGCATCTGGCCTCGGGCGGCAAAGTCATGCTCGCCGACCTGCCGCCCGAGCGGCTCGACGCGCTCTACAGCGAGGCGAAGTGGGCCGACCGCCTGGACCGGCGGCCCAATCTGGCGGCACTGCGTCGTGAGCTGCGCACCGTCCGCGAGCGAGGCTTCGCCATCAACGCCGGCAAGACCGAATCGGGCGTCACCGCCATCGGCCGGGCCGTGCGCGGTGAGGACGGCCGGGCTCAGGCAGCCGTGTCGGTGTCGATGCCCACCAGCCGCTTCTCGCGAGACGGCCTCCCGCGTCTGGTCAGCGCCCTGACCCTGGCCGCCCGCGACATCGAAGAGGAGATGCGGGGCGCCGGCGCTCCCCGCCCCTAGTCCTGAGGCCGCCGTGCGGGCGGGTCGGCGCTCGCCCGGATCAGCTGCACTTCTCGGCCGCCGGTGGCGTCGTGGGGAGGTTGAGGCCGGTGTTCCCGAACCACTTCTGCAGTAGCCGTGAGGCCGTGCCGTCCTGCCACATCTTGGCGACCGCCCGGTTGACCGCCTCGCACGTGGCCGTGTCGCCCTTCTTCAGCCCGACGGCGTACCTCTCGTCCGTGAACGGATTCTTCAGCAGCTTGTACTGGCGCGGGTTGTGGCTGGCCAGGCCGGCCAGGATCATGTCATCGGTCGTCACCGCGTCGAGCTCACCGCTGCTGAGCTTCTGCAGGCACTCCGCGTAGGAGTCCGCGCCGACCAGCGAGGCGCGCAGGCCGAGCCGGCCGTCCGGGGGCGGCTCGGTGATCCGCTTGTAGGAGTTGGAGCCCGGCACCTGGCAGATGCGCCGGTCCTCGAGGTCGGTCGCCATGACGATCTGGGCGGCGTCGGCCCGCACCAAGGTGTCCTGGTGAGCGATGACGTACGGCCCGGCGAAGGTCACGTAGTTCTTGCGCGCCGCGGTGATGGAGTACGACGCGACGACCATGTCCACCGTGCCGTTGTGGAGCAGCGCCTCACGGTTCGCCTGTCGCGACTCTCGCCAGGTGATCGTGACGTCCCGGCCGCCGGCCAGCTCTTTCACGATGTACTTGGCGACGTCGATGTCGAAGCCCGTGGGATCGCCGGGCCCCTGCTTCAGACTCAGGTTCGGCTGGTCCCACTTGGTGCCGATGGTGACGACCCCGGCCTCCCTGATCTTCTGCTCGACGCTGGAGTACGCCTTCGCGTCACCACATGCGGCCAGGCCGATCGCCATGGCCGCGGCGGCGAGCACCGCTCCTGTTCGACGCATCAGCATGGTGGTGGCCCTATCCGATCTACGAGGGGAGTCGCCAAAACGCAAGGCTGAATCAGTCGAGCCTGCCACACGCGACGTAAAGAGAAACCTGGGTATTTGTATGCCTATGTCCATTTGTCGCGATGTGTTGCGGAGCTGCTCCACCTCGGCCTGCCGCACGCGCAAGGACCTGGCGGAATCTCCCCCACCGGTTGATGGTGGTGCATAGGGGAACTACGGATCGTAGTAGCTATGTCAGGAGAACGATCATGGCGCCATGGGCGGCGGTGATGGGTCTGCTGAGCCTGGTGCTCGCCGGCGTGCTCAGCGTCTA
This sequence comes from Nonomuraea sp. 10N515B, assembly GCF_052245915.1. Taxonomy (NCBI): domain Bacteria; kingdom Bacillati; phylum Actinomycetota; class Actinomycetes; order Streptosporangiales; family Streptosporangiaceae; genus Nonomuraea; species Nonomuraea sp. 10N515B. The sequence goes on along the minus strand of NZ_JBQQBQ010000007.1, from coordinate 237,762 downwards.
TCTACTGGCCCGGCTCATCGCCCCCTCCGGCATCGCCGAGGTCGGGCCGTTCCTGTCGGGCGCACGCCCTCACGAGCACGCGCTGTCGCGCTTCCACGTGCGCTGGTACGCGGTGACGCTGGTGTTCCTCGCCTTCGATATGGAGATGGTCTTCATGTATCCGTGGGCGCTCGTCGTCGCCGAGGTGGGGGCGGTCGCGGTGGTGGAGATGTTCATCTTCCTCGGCCTGCTCATGGTCGGCGTGATCTACGCGTGGCGGGAGGGCGCGTTCCGGTGGGTTTGACCGAGTGGCTCATGCGCGAAGCCGCCCAGGCCGCCCGCCCGCTGGTCGTGGCCGTTCCGTACGGCACCCGAACACGGCTCCACGTCGAGGCCGAGCTCGCCAGGCGTGGCTGGGTGACTGCCCGGACGGCGGCCGAGGCCGACACGCTCGTGGTCTGCGGTGACCCGGGGCCCGATCTGAACCGGGCCGTACAGCGGATATGGGCTGACCTGCCCAGTCCGCGGGCACTCGTCGAGCTGCCGTCGGTGTCGGATCCCGCACGCGTGGCCCAGGCCTTGGACGAGGCGACGGCCAGGCTGGCCGATGCGCAGGCGCAGCGGCGGGACGCAGCCGGACGACTCACTCAGCCCTGGCGGCCGGAGCCGGCCCATGACGGGCTCACGATGGCCGAGCGGGCCGAGGACCGGGACGGCCTGAAGCTCGACCGGCTTCACCTGCCGCTCGGGCCCGTTCTCACCGATTGGCCCTGCGGGCTCATCGTGGAGACCACGGTGCAGGGCGACGTGATCCAGCAGGCCATGGTCAAGGTCGCCGACGGGAGGCCCCAGGGCGGCGAGGGATCGTTCTGGGACGGGCCGTGGCTGGCGGCCATGCGGGGCGAGCGGATCGTCCGGGGCGAGGCGGACAGACGCATGGCCGCCTCCCACCTCGACAGCCTGGGCCGGCTGCTGGCCGTGGCGGGATGGCCGGCCGAAGCGGCACGGGCGAGACGGCTACGCGACCGCGCCCTGGCGGGAGCCTCCCCAGCTGAGCTGGGGCCCGGGTTCAACCGGTTCGCCGGCCGCGTCGGCGGGTCGTGGGTCCTCCGGTGGATGCTCCGCGACGTGGGCGGCCCCAGCTCCGACGTGTGGCAGCGCGTCCAAGGATGGCTGACCCGGACCCGGATGGCGCTCGACGCCCTGGAGGACGGCTCGCCCGTCACTGACGATCAAGGCCCGCGCGGGCCGGTGAGCGAGCGGCCATCGGCGGGCCTTCTGGGCGCGCTGCCCGATCTGCTGGCCGGTGCGGAGCTCGCCGCGGCCCGGCTGCTCGTCGCGAGCCTGGATCCCGACGTCGAGCAGGTGCTCCATGCCTGAGCTCACGCCCGTCTGGACACTGGTCGCCTACCCCGTCGCCCTGGGCGCGTTCACCGTCGCCGCCGCGGCCTTCGACACCGGGCGCCCGCTCAGCCGAGTCGCGCGGCTGCTCGTGCAGCAGCGACGGCGCACCCTGCTGCCGGACACCCTGCTCATGCGGATCGGCGTGGTCAGTCTGCTCGCCGCCGCCGTCCTGGCGGGGATCGTGCTGCCGCTGGGCGACGTCCCGCTGCTCGACCTGGACGTCGGCGTCGTGTGGTTCAACGCGATGGAGGTGTGCGTCTGGGGCTCGCTCTGGCTCACCGGCTGGGGCGTCAACGCGATCCACCCGCTGGTCGGCGGCTACCGGTTCATCGCCCAGGGCCTGGCGTACGAGTTGCCGCACATGTTCGCGCTCATCACCGTCGCGCTGGGTGCGGGCTCGCTGCGGATGACCGACGTGGTGGCGGCCCAGCAGGGTCTGTGGTTCGCCGTCTGGATGCCCGCGGCCTTCGGCGTCTACCTGATCTCCGCGCTGGCGATCGCGTTCTGGGGGCCGATGAGCCAGCCGCTGGGCCAGGACCTCGCCGGAGGGGTGACGGCCGAGCTGGCAGGCGCCGATCGGCTGCTGTTCGAGACCGGCCGCTACGCCCTGCTCACCGTCGTCGCGGCGGCGGCCGTACCCCTTTTTCTCGGCGGGGGCGCCGGGCCTTGGCTACCCGACTGGCTGTGGACGGCGCTCAAGACCGCGGCAGTGCTGGCCGTGCTGATAGGGGCGCGGCACCGGTTCCCCGCGGTCAGGATGGACCGCTTCATGACGGCGTCCTGGGTCGTCCTGATCCCCGTCATGCTCGTGCAACTGCTGATCGTCGGAATCGTGGTGTTGTGATGGCCGTCGCCTTCTGGATTCTCGCCGTCATCGCCGTGGCCGCCGGGGTCACGGTGTTCGTCGTCGACTCGATGGCACGGGCGACGTTCGCCCTGCTGGCGTCGCTGCTGGCCGTCGGGATGACGTTCCTGCTGATCGACCTGCGCTATCTCGGTGCGCTGATCATCCTCATGATGGTCATGGAGATGCTGGTCATGGTCGTCTTCATGATCATGTACATGATGAACCCGGCTGGGCTCATGCCGATGAAGATGGTGCACAACACCACGGGCGCCGCCGTCATCGCCGGGACCGTTTTCGTGCTGCTGGCGGCCGGGGCGCTCCTCACCCGGTGGCCGGAGCGCCGGGGGACAGCGCCGGCGGACCCGACGCAGCAGCTCGGGATGGCCATCATGGGCCCGAAGATGCTGGTGATGATGGTCATCGGGGCCGCGATCCTGGCCACGATGATCGCCGGTGTGGTGCTGGCCACGCACCGGGGACGGTACAGCAGCGAGGAGGGGTCGTGACGCTCGAGGCGTTCCTGCTCCTGGCCGCGGCGCTCTTCGCCGTGGGCCTGTACGGCGTGCTGTCCCAGCAATCGATCGTCATGCTGATGATGGGCCTGGAGCTCATGATCAACGGCTTGATCGCGGCGGGCGGCGCCTTCTGGTACTTCCTGGCGCCCGGCTCCGCGGACGGCCAGGTGCTGGTGCTGGTCGCGGTGACCGTGATGGCGCTGGAAATGGCGATGGGCTTCGCCGTGGTCACCGCGCTCTTCCGCGCTCGCGACGTCGACATGACCGATGAGGCCGGGGACCTGAAGGGATGAGCGCGCTCCTGTGGTCGCTGCCCGGGCTGCCGATCGTCTCCGGCGGGCTGCTCCTGCTGGTGCGGTGGCGCCCCGCGGTGGTGGCCACGGTGGTGGCGGCCGTGACGCTCGTCCTCGCGGTGTCCGCCGCCACGACGCGGCCCTCGGCTCGCACCGTGCTGTTCGCCGGGATCGAGTCGGGGGCGGCGGTCGACGGCCTGTCGGCCGTCATGGTGGTCACGGTGGCGGCGGTGTCGCTGGCCGTGCTGGTGTTCGCCGCGGGCGAGATGCGCGAGGCCCGCTTCTTCGGCCTCATGCTGATCTTCGTCGGCGCCATGCTGCTGACCGTCATCGCGACGGACCTCGTCCTGCTGCTCATGGCGTGGGAGGTCATGGGCGCGATGTCGTACGCGCTGATCGGCTTCTGGTGGCAGGACCCGGACCGGGTCCGCTCGGCGAGCATCGCGTTCATCACCACCCGCGCCGGCGACCTGGGGCTCTACCTGGCGGCCGGCAGCGCCATGCTCGGCGGCCAGGGACTGGCCCTGAGCGGCCTGGCCGCGTCCTCGTGGCGTGATCTGATCGCCGCCGGGCTCGTCGCGGCCGCGCTCGGGAAGTCGGCCCAGCTGCCCTTCTCCTTCTGGCTCTCCCGCGCCATGGCCGGCCCCAGTCCGGTCTCGGCGTTGCTGCACTCGGCGACCATGGTCGCGGCCGGGGCGTACCTGCTGCTGCGGGCGCAGCCGTTGCTGGCCGCGACCGGCTGGGCGGCCACCCTGGTGGCCTGGGCGGGCGCGCTGACCGCGCTCCTGCTGGGCGGCGTGGCGGTGGCGCAGCGGGACCTCAAGCAACTGCTCGCCGCGTCGACCTGCGCCCAGATCGGATTCATGGTGCTGGGGGCGGGGGTGGCGGCCGTGGCGGGCGGGACGGCGCACCTGGTCGCGCACGCCGCGGTCAAGAGCCTGCTGTTCCTCGGGGCGGGCGCCTGGTTGACGGCTCTGGGCACCAAGGACCTGACCGAGCTCCGCGGCGCCGCCCGCCGCTACCGCCTGGTCGGGATCACCTTCGGGGTCGGCGGCCTGGCGCTGGCCGGGGTGCCGCCCCTGTCCCTGTGGGTCACCAAGGACGCCGTGCTCGCCGCGGTGCACTCACCCGCGCTGTACGTCGTCTCGCTCGGCGGCGCGTTGCTGGCCGCGGCGTACGCGGCGAAGGCCGTGGTCGCCGTCTGGCGGCCGGGTGAGGTCGAACGGCGCCGCGTGCGTCTTCCCGAGTTGATCCCGTTGCCGGTGCTCGCCGCCGTCGCCGCCGCGTTCGGGGTCGTCGGGCTGCCCGGGGTGTTCGATGGCTGGTCCCGGCTGGTGGGCGAGCCGGCCGCACCGGCCCCCGGCGCCGGTGAGCTGGCGTCGTCGGGCGGCCTGGCCGCCGCCGTGGTGCTGACCATGGTGGCGGTACGGCCCCGCCACGCGAAAGTCCCAGGCCGGGACGCATGGGCGGGTTGGCTGCGCCTGGAACAGGCGGCGGTCACCTTGGTGTGGCGGCCGCTGGAATCGGCCGCCAAGGCCGCGGCGTGGTTCGACGACCGGGTCATCGACGGCGCCGCACGTGCCGTGCCCCGCCTGGGGATGGCCGCGGCCCGCGTGACCAGGAGGCCCTTCGAGACCGGAGTGGACGGCGTGGTGGCCGGCATCGTCGCGGGCGCGGCCAGGCTCGGCACGCTGGCCCGTCGCCCCCAGACCGGGCAGGTCCACACCTACTTCGCCCAGGCGGCGGTGGTGTTCGTCCTGCTCGCCCTGGTCATCGTGCTGGTGAGGTGAGCGTGCTCTCCGTCGTGATCTTCCTCCCCCTTCTGGCGGCGACCCTGCTGGCCCTGCCGCGGCTCGGCACGCGGGCGGTCCCGTGGATCTGGATCGGCGCCGCCGCCCTGGACCTGGCGCTCGTCGTGGTCATGTGGCTCGGCTACGACGGCGGCATCGCCTATGAGACGCGCCTGCGGTGGATCCCGTCCATGGGCGCGGGTTACCACGTCGGCGTGGACGGCCTGTCGCTGCCGCTCATCGCGATGACCGCGCTGCTGTTCCTGGTCTGTGCGATCTACTCGATGCGCGCGAGCGAGCGGGTCCGGTCCTACGCCGCGCTCTTCCTGTTCCTGCAGACGGTCTCGATCGGCGTGTTCGCCGCGCTCGACCTGCTGCTGTTCTTCGTCTTCTTCGACCTGTCGATCGTCGGCATGTACTTCGTGATCGTCGGCTGGGGGCACGGTGACCGCGCCCGGTCGGCGCTGAAGTTCTTCCTCTACACCTTCCTCGGCTCGCTGGTGCTGTTGCTCGGCTTCATCGGCCTGTTCCTGGCCGGCGGGACGTTCGACATGGTCGAGCTGACCCGCACTCCCCCGGCGGCGAGCGCGCTGGTGCTGCTGGCGATCGGCGCCGGGCTGGCAGTCAAGACGCCGGCGGTGCCCGTGCACACCTGGTTGCCGCCCGCCCACACCGACGCGCCCGCCGCCGGCTCGGCGATCCTGGCGGGCGTGCTGCTGAAGATGGGCACGTACGGCTTCGCGAGGATCGCGATGCCGATGCTGCCGGACGCGTGGCGCACGTACGCCTGGGTGATCATCGTCGTCGGCGTGGTCAGTGTGCTCTACGGCGCCCTGGTCGCGCTCGCCCAGGAGAATCTCAAGCGGCTGATCGCCTACACCTCGGTCAACCACATGGGCTACATCATCCTCGCCCTCGGCGCCGCGGGCCTGGCGGCGGGCGACCCGCGGGCCAGGGAGCTCGCCGTGAGCGGCGCGGTCACCCAGATGGTCAGCCACGGCCTGATCACCGGCGCGCTGTTCCTGCTGACCGGCGTGCTGTGGGACCGGGCACGCAGCTACGACCTCGGCCGCTTCGGCGGGATCGCCGCCAGCGCGCCGATCTTCACGGCACTGACCGCGGTCGCCGCCTTCGCCTCGCTCGGGCTGCCGGGACTGTCCGGCTTCATCGCGGAGTTCCAGATCTTCACCGGGGTGATCGGGGCGGGCGCGGTCCTGGCGGGCGCGCTCAGCATCGCCGGCATCCTCATCACCGCCGCCCTGTTCCTGAGGGTCCTCCATCGGGCCTTCCTGGGCCCGCCCGGCGAGCTCACCGGCCGCATGATCGACGTACGGCCGGGCGAGCTCGCCGCCATGGCGCCCTTGCTGCTGCTGTCCCTGATCATCGGCATCGCCCCCCGATGGTTGCTCGGCCTCATCGAGCCGGCGTCGGCCCTGCTGGTGTCGCTGGTGAGCCGATGACCGGGATGGCGGAGAACCCGCTCGACCTGCTGCCCGAGCTGCTGATCCTGGCGGGGGCGGTGGCCGGGCTGCTCGTGGGGCTGTTCGTGCCGCGGGGGCGACAGCGGGTCGTCGCGTGGATGTGCGGGGTGGCGCTGGCGGGCGCGATGGTGGCCGGCGCCGTCGCGACGACCCGGCAGGACGTGATGGCGTTCGAGGCCTTCGCGGTGGACCTGCCGACGAACGTGACCCGGCTGACGGTGGCGGGCGCGGCCCTGCTCATCGTCGTGCTCGCCGCCGGCTGGGCCCGCGCCGACAGCCGGGAAACCGAGGTCTACGTCCTGCTGCTGCTCGCGGCGCTGGGCGCGATCGTGCTGGCCGGGGCGAGCGATCTGCTCGTCTTCGTCGCCGCGTATCTGCTGGCGAGCATCCCCGCGTACGCGCTGGCCGGGTTCGCCAAGGACGCCCACGGCACCGAGGCCGCGCTCAAGTACTACCTGATGGGCGCCTTCCTGGGCGTGCTCATGCTCGCCGGCGTCACGCTGGCGTACGGCCTTTCGGGTACGACCGCGTATCGATCGCTGTCCGACGCGCCTCCGGCCGCCGCCGGCTGCGCGGTGCTGCTCCTGCTGGCCGGCGTGCTGTTCAAGGTCGGCGCGGTCCCCGCCCACTTCTGGGTGCCGGACGCCACCGAGGGATCGCCGGCGGTCGTGGCCACGTTCATCACGACCGTGCCCAAGATCGGGGCGTTCGTCGGCCTGTACCGGCTGGCCACCGAGGTGTTCGGCGGGACGTGGCGGCCGGTCGTCGCGCTGATCGCGGTCGCCACCATGACGCTGGGCAACCTGGCCGCCTTCTACCAGGACAACGTCCGCAGGCTGCTCGCGTACTCGACGATCAGCCAGGCGGGATACCTGCTGCTGCCCGCCGTCGTCGCGGGGCAGAGCGACCTGGCCCGGCCCGCCCTGCTCTTCTACGTCGCCGCCTACGCGATCACCAACATCGGCGCCTTCGCGGTCGTGGTGGCCGTCGGACGCGACCGCCTGGCGGACTACACCGGCCTGAGCCGCCGCTCGCCCCCGCTGGCGCTCGCCCTGGTGGTCTGCCTGCTCGGCCTCGTCGGCACCCCGCCGACGGCGGTCTTCGTGGCCAAGCTCCTCGTCTTCGCCGCGGCGTGGGACGGGGGGTACGCATGGCTGGCCGCAGTCGCCGTGGTCAACACGGTGGCCAGCGTCTTCTATTACCTCCGGTGGATCCTTCCGCTCTTCCGGCCGGGTGACGGGCCCGCCGAGATCCGGCCCGGCGCGGCACGGATCGCCGTGGCGGCCGCTGCCCTGTCACTCCTGCTCGGCCTGGCCAGCGGGACAGTCCTGGCCATTTCTTCGCCATTTTGACGGACTGCCTGGCGGGTGTCGTATCGGCCTGGTCGCCGATCGTCTTACTGGTGTAGGGCCGACGCCGGCCCGGGAAAGGGAGCGACATCATGAAGCCGACACTCAACACCATCGACATCGTGGTCTCCGACATGGACGCCTCGATCGCCTTCTACGCACGTCTCGGGCTGGAGTTCAAGCTCGACCCGCACACGTCCGAGCATGCCGGCTGCGATCTGCCCGGCGGGCTGCACGTCATGCTCGACACCGAGCCGTTCCGCACCCCGTTCCTGCCCGGCTGGACCGCGCCGCAAGGTGGGCCGCGCACGCTGCTGTGCTTCGAGTTCGACTCCCCCGCCGGGGTGGACGCCACGTACGCTGAGCTGGTCGAGGCGGGGTACCGGGGCATCAAGGAGCCGTTCGACGCGTTCTGGGGCATGCGGTACGCCACGGTGGCCGATCCGGACGGCAACGGCGTGGACCTGTACGCCGCGCTCCCGGCAAGCTGACGGCAGGGAGGTCGCTCAGTGAAATACGTGCTGATGTTCGTCGAGACCGAGACGTTCGCCAAGGAGCTCGAGGCGATGGGCGAGCTGGAGCGGGAGGCGGCGTATGAGGCGGTGGGCCGCTGGTTCGCCGAGAACGCCGACAAGATCACGCATCATACGCACCTGCATCCGATCCACACCGCGACCACGGTGCGGCTGGGCGAGGGTGAGCCGGTCGTCACCGACGGGCCGTTCGTGGAGGGCAAGGAGGTGGTCAGCGGGTTCGCCGAGGTCGAGGTGGCCGACCTGGACGAGGCGCTGAAGCTGGCCCGCTCGTGGCCCGCCTGCCCCATCGTGGAGATCCGTCCGGCCCAGTGAGTGAGCACGTGAATGAGCACGTGAACGACCAGGTGAACGAGCAGGCGAGCGCGGACGTGCTGGCCCGCGTGGTGCGTGAGCACGCGGGCCGGCTGGCCGCGTCCTTGGTGTCGCTGCTGGGCGATTTCTCCGCCGCCGAGGACCTGGTGCAGGACGCGGTCGAGACGGCGCTGCGGCGCTGGCCGGTCGAGGGCGTGCCGGAGCGGCCGGACGCCTGGCTGTTCACCGTGGCCCGGCGGCGCGGCCTGGACGTGCTGCGCCGCGAGACGAACTACCGGGCCAAGCTCACCCAGGTCACCTGGCCGGAGCCCGCCGTCCCTGACGACCGGCTGCGGCTGGTCTTCACCTGCTGCCACCCCGCGCTGTCCCGCACCGCGCAGATCGCGCTGACGTTGCGAGTGGTGTGCGGGCTGAGCACCGCCCAGATCGCGGCGGCGTTCGTGATTCCCGAGACCACGGTGGCGCAGCGCATCACGCGGGCCAAGCGGAAGATCGGCGAGGCCGGGATCCCGTACCGGGTGCCGGCCGAGGAGGATCTGCCGGAACGGCTGAGCGAGGTGCTGGCCGTCATCTACCTGCTGTTCAACGAGGGCTACCTGTCCAGCACCGGCGAGCGGGCGCATGCTCGCAACCTGGTCGAGGACGCCGAATGGCTGGCCGCGCTGCTGGCGAACCTGATGCCGAAGGAGCCTGAGGCGGCCGGGCTGCTGGCGTTGATCCGGCTGCACCGGGCGCGCGGGGCGGCCCGCTTCGACGCCGCGGGCCGCCTGGTGCTGCTGGCCGACCAGGATCGCTCGTTGTGGGATCGCCAGGCCATCGAGGAGGCGACCGCGCTGCTGACCAGGACCGCGCGCACGTACCACCGGCCGGGGCCTTACCAGGTGCAGGCGGCGATCGTGGCCTGTCATGCCGAGGCCGGCAGCTTCGCCGACACCGACTGGCCGCAAATCGTGATGTTGTACGACATGCTGCTGTATCTCGCCCCGTCGCCTGTCGCCCGGTTGCACCGGGCGATCGCGCTGCGCTACGCCAAGGGAGCGGAGGCGGCCCTGGCCGAGCTGCAGGAGCTCGGCCGGGCACTGGCGCACTACCCGCTGTTCCACGCCACGCTGGCCGAGCTGCTGCGGGATCTGGGACGGCGGCAGGAGGCGCGGCAGGCCGACGCGCGGGCGCTGGAGCTGACCGCCAACCCGGCCCAGCAGGCGCTGCTGGAGGAGCGCATCAGCTGGGGGTGAGCCGGCGCCGTCAGTCATCAAGGACGGCCAGGTCGAGCCGGAGGAGGCGCTCGGGGTCGGCGACCGCGTCGATTCCCACGATCTTGCCGCGCGAGACGGTGAACCCGATGACCGCGAACGGCTGCCCGCCCATGGTCAGGACCACCCCCACGGCCCCGTTCACCAGTGCCGGCCGCGCCACTGCGGAGGGCTGGTGGAACCTGAGCACTTGACGGGCGACGCCCGCCGCGCCGTGGACCACCACGGAAGCATCCGGACGCGCCGTCCCCCCGTCGGACCTCAGCACGACATCCGGGTCGAGGACCGCGACGAGCGCGTCGAGGTCGCCGCCGCGCGCCGCGGCGTAGAAGGCGTCGACCACTTCCCGCTGACGGGCGACATCGGGGTCGGGAGTGTGGAGGTCGGCTCCTCGCACCCGGCGCCGGGCCCTGCTGGCGAGCTGCCTCGCCGTGGCCGGAGAACGGCCCACCATGGGGGCGATCTCGTCGAAGGGCAGGTCGAACATGTCGTGCAGGACGAACGCCAGCCGCTCGGCGGGGGTCAGTGTTTCGAGCACCACGAGCAGCGCGAGCCCGACCGAGTCGGCCAGCAGCGCCTCCTCCTCGGGGTTCGTCCCGTCCAGACGGCTGATGACCGGGTCGGGCACGTGCACGCCCATGGGCTCCTCACGCCGCGTTCTGCGCGAGCGCAGCACGTTCAGGCACACTCGGGCGACGATGGTGGTCAGCCAGGCGGCGACGTTGTCGGCGGCGCCGGTGTCTGACCGGCTGGCGCGCAGCCAGGCTTCCTGGACGGCGTCGTCGGCCTCGGCGAACGAGCCGAGCATCCGGTAGGCCACCGCCCTCAGGCGGGTCCGGTTCTTCTCGAAGCCCTCCGTCAGCCAGTCGGACTCGGTCATCGGTCACGTTCCTCCGTCGCTAGGTGTCGTATGGGTGACCCCTCTGATCCCTTTGATGTGACAAGGAGACAGATCAAAGCCCATGAGCGACATACAGACCATCGTGGACCGCGTCGAGATCGAGGCGCTGCGCGGCGAGTTCACCGACGCGGGAATGATGCGCGACTACGACCGTTTCGCGGCGCTGTTCACCCAGGACGGCGCGTGGCGGATGCCCCACATCAATGTCGAGTTCGTCAGCCGGGAGGAGATCCGCGCCGCGATCGAGCGGCTGCAGGGTCTCTGGGAGTTCTTTGTGCAAACCGTGCACCCGGGCACGATCCGGCTTGAGGGCGACACGGCGGTCGGCCGTGCCTACACCGCGGAGTTCGGACGCATGCACGACGGACGCTCCAACCTGAACTACGCCATTTACCACGACCGCTACCAGCGCACCTCGGACGGCTGGAAGTTCGCGGAGCGCGTGTATGAGGTCAGATACCTCGACGCCACTCCGCTGGCCGGCTCGGCGCCGGGTCCGGTGCGCGAAGCATGACGACCACGACCGAGCTCGGCGAGCTGACCGGGGACTACCTCCTCGACACCGCCCACACGCGGATCGGGTTCGTCGCCAGGCACACGATGGCCACGAGGGTGCGCGGGCAGTTCGAGGAGTTCGAGGGCAGCGCACGCCTGGACGGCGACGACCCGTCGAAGTCGAGCGCCCGGCTCACGATCCAGGCGAAGAGCCTCCAGACCCGCAACCGGCAGCGCGACGACCAGTTGCGCAGCACGTTCCTGGACACCGACGACCACCCGGCCATCACCTTCACCTCGACACAGGTGAGGCAGGTCGACGGCACCGCCTTCAAGGTCACCGGTGACCTGACCATCCGCGGCGTGACCAAGCCCGTCACCGTGGACTTCGAGCTGACCCTCGCCGCGAACGATCCGCGGGGCGCCTTCCGGGTCGGCTTCCAGGGCAGCGTCACGATCAACCGCATGGACTGGGGCGTGAACTGGAACGCCGCCACCGGGGTCCTGGTCAGCCAGAAGGTAACGCTGGAGTTCGACGTCGCCGCGATCCGGCGGTCCTGACCGATGGCCGGGTGACGGCCGCCCGGCCGCGGGATGGGTCGCTGCCCGCGGCCGGGCCCGGCTCTGCGGCGCTCGCGGAGCGGGGCGTAGAGAGCGCGTCAATATTCAGGTTGCGGCCGTATGAAAGCCGTCAAGAACGGCAAAACCGCCTAACTCTCGGGATTTGCTTGCCTCGAGGCCGCCTGTTCGGGCGGCACATCATCATGTCCCGGAGTTGAGGAGTGGGGATGACCGACGTCATCTTCGTGGCCCTGACCATCGCGATTTTCGTGGTCTTGGGGCTGGTCGTCAAGGCGGTGGAGGGCCTGTGAGCGCTGTCAATGCCGCAGGTCTGGTCGTGGTCACCGGCCTGGTGGTCTTCATGGTGGCGGCGCTACTGTTCCCGGAACGGTTCTGATGTCCCCTGCCTTGGCCGGAATCCTGTTCATCGCGTCCCTGCTGGTGGCCCTGGCCGTGTGTTACAGGCCGCTGGGCGACTACATGTACCGCGTCTACACCGCCACCAGGCATAACGCCGTCGAACGGGTGACCTACCGCCTGGTCGGCGTGCAGCCCGGCAGCGAGCAGCGCTGGGGCGTCTACGCGCGGAGCGTGCTGGCGTTCTCGGTGATCTCGATCCTGTTCCTGTACGGCCTGCAGCGGCTGCAGAGCCATCTGTTCCTGTCCCTGGGCATGGAGCCGGTGGAGCCGGCGCTGGCCTGGAACACCGCGGTCAGCTTCGTCACCAACACCAACTGGCAGGCCTATTCGGGCGAGTCGACGATGGGGCACCTGGTGCAGACCGCGGGTCTGGCCGTGCAGAACTTCGTCTCCTCCGCCGTCGGCATGGCGGTGGCCATCGCCCTGGTCCGCGGGTTCGCCCGCAGCAAGACCGACACGCTGGGCAACTTCTGGGTCGACCTGGTCCGCGGCACTGTCCGCATCCTGCTGCCGATCTCCTTCGTGGCGGCGCTGGCGCTGGTGGCAGGTGGAGCGATCCAGACCCTCGGTGACCACCATGTGTGGTCGACGCTGACCGGCGGCGAGCAGACGTTCACACCGGGCGCGGTCGCGTCGCAGGAGGCGATCAAGGACCTGGGCACGAACGGCGGCGGCATCTTCAACGTCAACTCGGCCCACCCGTTCGAGAACCCCACGTCGTGGACGAACTGGGTGGAGATCTTCCTGCTCCTGGTGATCGCGTTCAGCCTGCCGCGCACGTTCGGCCGCATGGTGGGCGACAACCGGCAGGGGTACGCGATCGTGAGCGTGATGGCCATCATCGCCATCATCAGCATCGGCGCGACCCAGTGGGCCGAACTGTCCGCCGGCGGCACCGTGCCCCAGGCCATCGGGGCGGCGATGGAAGGCCGCGAAACACGCTTCGGCACCTCGAACTCGGCCATGTTCGCCAGCTCCACCACGCTGACGAGCACCGGCTCGGTGAACTCCTTCCACGACTCCTACACCGCGCTCGGCGGCGGCATGCTGATCTTCAACATGCTGCTCGGCGAGGTCGCGCCCGGCGGGGTCGGCGCCGGCTTGTACGGCATGCTGATCCTGGCCGTGATCACGGTGTTCGTGGCGGGCCTGATGGTCGGTCGCACCCCCGAATACCTGGGCAAGAAGATCGGCGCCCGCGAGATCAAGCTCGCCTCGCTGTACTTCCTCATCACCCCGATGCTGGTGCTGATCGGCACGGCGGTGGCGATGGCCACCGAGGTCGGCCGCTCGGCGATGCTGAACAGCGGCCCGCACGGCCTGTCGGAGATCCTGTACGCCTACACCAGCGCCTCCAACAACAACGGCTCGGCGTTCGCCGGCGTCAGCGTCAACACCGCCTTCCACAACACCACGCTCGGGCTGTGCATGGCCTTCGGCCGGTTCGTGCCGATCGTGCTGGTGCTGGCGCTGGCCGGTTCGCTGGCCCAGCAGGCGCCGGTGCCCGCCTCCGCCGGCACCCTGCCCACCCACCGGCCGCAGTTCGTCGGCATGGTGGTCGGCGTGACGATCATCCTGGTGGCGCTCACGTTCCTCCCGGCGCTGGCGCTCGGACCGCTCGCAGAAGGAATCCACTAGAACATGTCCACCCAGACACTGAAGGCACCGGGCCGTACCCCGTCCGGCCAGGGCGGGAAGGTCGGCGGCGGGCTGCTCGACCCCAAGCAGATGATCAAGTCGCTGCCGGACGCGCTGAAGAAGCTCAACCCGGTGACCATGTGGCGTAACCCGGTGATGTTCATCGTGGAGATCGGCGCGGTGTTCACCACCCTGCTGGCGATCGGTGACCCGTCGTGGTTCGCCTGGGCGATCGTGGTGTGGCTGTGGCTGACCGTGGTGTTCGCGAACCTGGCCGAGGCCGTGGCCGAGGGCCGCGGCAAGGCGCAGGCCGCCACGCTGCGTGCGGCCAAGCGGGAGACCACCGCCCGCCGGCTGAAGAGCCCGACGTCGCGTGAGTGGGACGTGGTCGGCGCACCGGAGCTCCAGCAGGGCGATGTCGTGATCGTCGAGGCCGGGGAGATCATCCCCGGGGACGGCGACGTCATCGACGGCATCGCGAGCGTGGACGAGTCGGCCATCACCGGCGAGTCCGCCCCCGTGATCCGCGAGTCCGGCGGCGACCGGTCCGCGGTGACCAGCGGCACCAAGGTGCTCTCCGACAAGATCATCGTGCAGATCACCCAGAAGCCCGGCGAGAGCTTCGTGGACCGGATGATCGCCCTGGTGGAGGGCGCGAATCGGCAGAGGACGCCGAACGAGATCGCGCTCAACATCCTGCTCGCCGCGCTGACCATCATCTTCCTGGTGGCCACCGCGACGATGCAGCCGCTGGCGATCTTCTCCAAGTCCATCAACCCGGGCGTGCCGGACTCGCTCGCCCTGACCGGCGACGGTGTCACCGGGATCGTGCTGGTGTCGCTGATCGTCTGCCTGATCCCGACCACGATCGGGGCGCTGCTGTCGGCCATCGGCATCGCCGGCATGGACCGCCTGGTGCAACGCAACGTGCTGGCCATGTCCGGCCGCGCGGTCGAGGCCGCCGGGGACGTGTCCACGTTACTGCTGGACAAGACCGGCACGATCACCCTGGGCAACCGGCAGGCGAGCGAGTTCGTCCCCGTGAACGGCGTGAGCCAGGCCGCGCTCGCCGAGGCCGCGCAGCTGTCCAGCCTGGCCGACGAGACACCCGAGGGCCGCTCCATCGTCGTCTACGCCAAGCAGGCGCACGGGCTGCGCGAACGCCGGCCGGGCGAGCTGGCGCATGCCGCGTGGGTGCCCTTCACCGCGCAGACCCGCATGTCGGGTGTCGACTTGGCGCCGGACTCGGGCGCGTTGGGTACTGCGCCGGACTCGGGCGCATCGCATACTGCGCCGGACTCGGGCGCCGCCGGCCGCAAGGTCCGCAAGGGCGCCGCGACCGCGGTGATGAAGTGGGTACGCGATCACGGCGGCCACCCCACCGACGAGGTCGGCCACCTGGTCGACGGCATCTCCGGCTCCGGCGGCACGCCGCTGGTGGTCGGCGAGATCAAGGACGGCGTCGCGCATGTCCTGGGCGTCATCCACCTCAAGGACGTGGTCAAGGCGGGCATGCGGGAACGCTTCGACGAGATGCGCCGCATGGGCATCCGCACCGTCATGATCACCGGTGACAACCCGCTGACCGCCAAGGCCATCGCCGACGAGGCGGGGGTGGACGACTTCCTGGCCGAGGCCACGCCCGAGGACAAGCTCGCGCTCATCAGGAAGGAGCAGGAGGGCGGCCGCCTGGTCGCGATGACCGGCGACGGCACCAACGACGCCCCCGCCCTGGCCCAATCCGACGTCGGCGTGGCCATGAACACCGGCACCAGCGCCGCCAAGGAAGCCGGGAACATGGTCGACCTGGACTCCAACCCGACCAAGCTGATCGAGATCGTCGAGATCGGCAAACAGCTGCTCATCACCCGGGGCGCGCTGACGACGTTCTCCATCGCCAACGACATCGCCAAATACTTCGCGATCATCCCGGCGATGTTCGCGGCGGTCTATCCGGGCCTGGACGCGCTCAACATCATGCGCCTGGCCAGCCCGCAGTCCGCGGTCCTGTCGGCGGTGATCTTCAACGCGCTGGTGATCATCGCGCTGATCCCGCTCGCCCTGCGCGGGGTGCGCTACCGGCCCTCCAGCGCCTCCAAGCTGCTGTCGCGCAACCTGTACGTCTACGGCCTGGGCGGGATCATCGTCCCGTTCATCGGCATCAAAATCATCGACCTGCTGATCCAGTTCCTTCCGGGGATGTCATAAATGAACCGCATGCCCAGCTGGGTCCGCCAGCACCTGGCCGCGCTACGGGCGCTGCTCGTGCTCACGATGGTCACCGGCGTCATCTACCCGCTCCTGGCCACCGGGGTGGCTCAGGCGCTGTTCACCGGCAAGGCCAACGGCTCGCTGGTGGAAAAGGACGGCAAGACCGTCGGCAGCGCGATCGTCGGCCAGTCGTTCACCGACGCCGGCGGCAACCCGGTCAGGACGTACTTCCAGTCCCGCCCGTCGGCCGCCGGCGACGGCTACGACCTGACCTCCACCGCGGCCAGCAACCTCGGCCCCGAGGACATCATCGACACGCTGCCGGACCCCGGCGGCGCCGATGAGGCCGCCAAGGAAGGCAAGCAGTCGCTGCTCACCCAGGTCTGCGCCCGCTCCAAGGCGGTCGGCGAGCTGGAGGGCGTCAGCGGCGCCCGCCCGTACTGCACCCCGGACGGGGTCGGCGCGGTGCTCAAGGTCTTCCCCGACCACGCCGTCAGCGTCAACCAGGCCTGCCCCGCCGCCCCCTTCATCGCCACCTACCAGGGGCTGAAGGTGGAGTGCGCCCAGCCCGGCGCGGACTACGCGGCCGGCAGGACCGTGCCGATCCGCGGAAACGTGACCACGGTGCAGGTGCCGGCGGACGCGGTCACGGCCAGCGGCTCCGGCCTGGACCCGCACATCTCCTCCGCCTACGCCGAGCTCCAGGCGCCGCGCGTGGCCAAGGAGCGCAGGCTACCGCTGGAGCGGGTGAAGGCGCTGATCGCCGAGCACACCACGGCCCGCGCCCTCGGCTTCATGGGCGAGCCCGCCGTCAACGTGCTGGAGCTCAACCTGGCGCTGGACCGCTCATGAGAAGGGGCCGCCTGCGGGTCTACCTCGGGGCGGCCCCCGGGGTGGGCAAGACCTACGCGATGCTCTGCGAGGGCCGCCGTGGCCTGGAGCGCGGCCGGGACGTGGTCGTGGGGTTCGTCGAGACCCACGGCCGCCCCCGCACGGCCGCCCTGCTGGAGGACATGGAGATCATCCCCCGCGAGACGCTGACCTACCGGGGAGCGACCTTCACCGAGCTCGACACCGATGCCGTCATCGCGCGCAAGCCGAAGGTGGCGCTGGTGGACGAGCTGGCGCACACCAACGTGCCCGGCTCGAAGAACGCCAAGCGCTGGCAGGACATCGAGGAGATCCTGGACGCCGGCATCGATGTGATCTCCACCGTGAACGTCCAGCATCTGGAGTCCGTCAACGACGTCGTCCAGCAGATCACCGGCATCCCGCAGCGCGAGACCGTGCCGGATGAGGTGGTGCGGCGGGCGAACCAGATCGAGCTGGTCGACATGTCCCCCGAGGCGCTGCGCCGCCGCATGGCGCACGGCAACGTCTACGGCCCCGAGAAGGTCGACGCGGCGCTGTCGAACTACTTCCGGGTCGGCAACCTCACCGCGCTGCGCGAGCTGGCCCTGCTGTGGGTCGCGGGCAAGGTCGACGACCAGCTCGACCGCTACCGGGCCGAGCACGGCATCGCGGGCACGTGGGAGGCGCGCGAGCGCGTCGTCGTCGCGCTGACCGGCGGTCCGGAAGGCGACACCCTCGTCCGCCGGGCCGCCCGCATCGCCGCCCGCACCAAGGGCGCCGACCTGCTGGCCGTCCACGTCACCAGCGCCGACGGACTGGCCGGTGGCGACCCGGCCAGTCTGGCCCGCCAGCGCTCGCTCGTGGAGAGCATGGGCGGCAGCTATCACCAGGTGGTCGGCGACGACGTCCCGCGGGCGCTGCTCGACTTCGCCCGCGGCGTCAACGCCACCCAGCTCGTCCTCGGCGCTTCCCGGCGCGGCCGCTTCGCGCAGATCCTCTCCCGTGGGGTGGGCGTGGAGACCACCGCCCTGTCCGGCCCCATCGACGTGCACCTGGTCACTCATGAGGAGGCCAAGAAGGGCCGCCGCCCCGAACGCTCCCGGGCGGCGCTCACGAGAAAACGCCGGCTGACCGGCTGGGCGACCGCGGCTATGGGGCTGCCGCTGCTGACCGCCGCGCTCGCCCCGTTCCGCGACGTGATCTCGCTGCCCAGCGAGATCCTGGTGTTCCTGTGCCTGGTCATCGCCGTCGCGCTGATCGGCGGCACCTGGCCGGCGATCAGCGCGGCGGTGGCCGGCTCGCTCCTGCTCAACTGGTTCTTCACCCCGCCGGTCGGACAGCTCACCATCGCCGACCCGGAGAACCTGCTGGCGTTGATCGTGTTCGTGCTGGTCGCCGCCGCGGTCAGCACGATCGTCGACCTGGCGGCACGGCGTACCAGGGAGGCGGCGCGGGCGCGCGCCGACGCCGAGGCGCTGTCCACGCTGGCCGGGCACGTGCTGCGCGGCGAGGCGGCGCTGCCCACGCTGCTCAGCCGCCTGCGTGAGACGTTCGCCCTGGAGTCCGTCACGCTGCTCGAACGCCTCGGCGAGCCCACCCCCGACGACACCTCCGAACCCGCCGCCTGGCGCATCATCGCCACCTCCGGCGCCGCCCCCTGCACCGCCCCCGCCACGGCCGACACCGACGTCGCCATCGACGACCGGCTCGTGCTCGCCGCCCGCGGCCGGCTGCTGGACGCCAGCGACCGGCGGGTGCTGGAGGCCTTCGCCGCCGAAGCCGCCGTCGCGCTCCGCCAGGAACGCCTCCAGCAGGAGGCCGACCAGGCCAAACCCCTGGCCGAAGCCGACAAGATGCGCACCGCGCTGCTCGCCGCCGTCAGCCATGACCTGCGCACCCCGCTGGCGGCCGCCAAGGCCGCCGTCGAGAGCCTGCGCAGCCGCGACATCACCTGGACCGCCGAGGACCGCGAGGAACTGCTGGAAACCGCCGACGAATCCCTTGACCGGCTCGACCGGCTGGTGGAGAACCTCCTCGACATGAGCCGCCTGCAGGCCGGCGTGCTCGGCCTGTCCCTCCAGCCCACCGCCCTGGACGAGATCATCCCCCGCGCCATCGACGACCTCGGCCCGCTCCGCGACCGCGTCGACGGCGACGTCCCCTTTGACCTCCCGGAGATCGTCGCCGACCCGGCGCTGCTCGAGCGCGTCCTGGTCAACCTCATGAGCAACGCCGCACGCTTCAGCCCGCCCGGCCAGAGGGCGCTGATCAGCGCCAGCCGGCACGACGACGTGGTGGAGATCCGCGTCGTCGACCGCGGCCCGGGCATCCCGCCCGAGGCCCACCAGCGGGTCTTCCAGCCGTTCCAGCGGCTCGGCGACCGCGATCCGCATTCCGGGGTCGGCCTCGGGCTTGCGCTGTCACGCGGGCTCGCCGAGGCCATGGGCGGGACCCTCACCCCCGACGAAACCCCGGGAGGCGGCCTCACCATGATCGTGACCATGCCGATCGCCTCGCTCGCGCGGTGACGGCACGCCAACCGGCGGGTCTATCCCTGAGGCAGGCCCGCGCACAGCTCGGCGAAGCGGCGGACGTCGATGTTGCCGCCGGAGACGATCAGGCCGATCCGGGGCGGCACGCGGTCCAGGCGGCCGGCCAGCAACGCGGCCAGCGGGGTGGCGCCGCTCGGCTCGATGACGATCTTCATGCGCTCGAACGCCATCCGCATCGCCTCCCGGATCTCGTCGTCGGAGACCAGCACGATCTCATCGACCAGATGCCTGTTGATCGAGAAGGTCAGCTCGCCCGGGATCTCCGCCGCCTGGCCGTCGGCGATCGTGCGCGGGACGGGGACCGACACCCGCCGGCCCGCGCTCAGCGACCGCTTGGTGTCGTCGCCCGCCTCGGGCTCGACGCCGATCATCCGGATGCCGGGGTGCAGGCCCTTGGCCGCCGTCGCGCTGCCCGCGATCAGGCCCCCGCCGCCGACGGGCACCAGCAGCGCGTCCAGCTCGCCGACCTCCTCGAGGAGCTCCAGCGTGGCGGTGCCCTGCCCGGCGATGACGTGCGGATGCTCGTAGGGAGGGATCAGCGCCAGCCCGCGCTCGGCGGCCAGCGCCTCACCGATGGCCACCCGGTCGCCGGTGTAGCGGTCATAGGTGACGATCTCGGCGCCGTACGCGGCGGTGGCCTCCACCTTGGAGCGGGGCGTGTCCTCGGGCATGACGATCACCGCGGTGCTGCCCAGCTCGCGGGCGGCCAGGGCGACGGCCTGGGCGTGGTTGCCGGAGGAGTAGGCGGCGATGCCCCTGGCCAGCTGCTCGGGTGAGAGCCGGGAGACGGCGTTGTAAGCGCCACGGAACTTGAACGCGCCGATGCGCTGGAAGTTCTCGCACTTGACGAAGACCTCCGCCCCGGCCAGGGCGTCCAGCGTGCGGGAGCGCAGGACGGGCGTGCGGTGGGCGACGCCCTTGAGCCGGGCGGCGGCGTCGTGGACGTCGTCCAGGGTGACCGGGAGTGCGGTGGTCATGCGTGCTCCTCGTGCGCGGTGTCTTCGGATGGGCGGTGACGGTCAGGCCCGGGCAGGATCACTCTGCCAGGCGCCGACGTCGTCGCCAAACGTCATGGGCGGCGCATTCCGAGCAGGTTCATGATCCGCCTCGGCCACCTCCGTACGCGTGCGCAGACGCGCGTCCCGCAGGAGCATGAGGGACTCTCGGCCGGTCCGCCTTGATGCCAGGAAGATCCCGGCTCGCGGGGTGGAGGCAGGTACCGGCGGTGATGGCGGTCCCCAGGCAATGGTGAAGGGCACGGTGGACGGCGGCGGCGCGGTCGGGCCCGGGGATCTCGTGGCCGGCCTGTTCGCGTGCGTACAGGCGGATGAGGTCGTGGAGCCGGTAGCGGCGGGAGCCTGCCGATTCGAGGAGGCCGGCGTTGCGGAGGCGGTCGAGGGCCGCCTCCGCCCGGTGTTCCGGCCAGCCGGCGAGCGCGGCGGCGGCCGCCGGTGTGTGCGTGGGCGTGTCGAGCAGGCCGAGCAGCGACAGCAGGCGCGCCGCGTCCCGGCCGGTGGGTTCCTCCCGCAGGTGCTGGTGGCTGAGCGCGATGCCCGCGCGTACGGCCAGGTCGGCGTACTGGAGCAGATCGAGGCGGCGCGGGGCGTCGGCCAGCCGCTCGGCCAGGCAGGCCAGGGTCCAGCCGGGACGGGAGGCCAGCCGGGCGCCCACGATGCGGACGGCGAGCGGCAGTCCACCGCAGAGCCGGACGATCTGGGCTGCCGGCTCCGGCTCGGCCTGGACGCGTGCCGGTCCCGCGGTGCGCGCCAGCAGGGTGGCGGCGTCGGCGTCGGCAAGGCCGGCGAGGTGCAGGTGGTGCGCGTTCTCCAGGGTCTCGAGGACATCGCGGCTGGTGATGACGACGGCGCAGTCCGCTCCGGTCGGGATCAACGGGCGCACCTGTGCGGCGTTGCGCGCGTTGTCGAGAATGACGAGCAGGTTGCAGGCCGCGGTGAGCGAGCGGTAGCGAGCCGCGGCCTCGTCCGGCTCCGCTGGTACGGCGGCGCCGTCGAGCCCCAGCGAGCGCAGCAGCCGCCGCAGCGCCTCGATCGAGGAGAGCGGCGTGAGCCCCGTGGTGGCTCCCTGCAGGTTGACGTAGACGACTCCGTCGGTGAACCGGTCGGCGATGGCGTGTGTGGCATGGACGGCCAGCGCGGACTTGCCGATGCCGCCGGGACCGTCGATGGCGGCCACGGCGGGCATCCCCTGGGCGGGTCGGGTGAGCACCTCGCGCAGCCAGGCGACCTCGTCGGTGCGGGCGGTGAACGCCTGCGTGTCAGCGGGCAGTTCGGCCGGGATGATCGGATCTCCGAGCACGGTCTCCTGCGCGGGCGAGGCCAGGTCGAGCACGGGATCGCCGGCCAGCACGGCGCGATGCAGCCTCTGCAGCTCGGCACCCGGCTCTATGCCCAGTTCGGCGACGGCGACGCGCCGGGCCTCCTGATAGACCTCGAGCGCTTCCGACGGACGGGCCGCCCGATACAGCGCCAGCATGAGCTGAGCACGTGGACGCTCCCGCAAGGGATTGGCCTCGACGTGGGGCACGAGGTCGGGCACCGCCGTGTGGTGACCGCCGGTGGCCAGGCGCAGGTCGACGTGGTCCTCGAAGGCCGCCAGGCGTTCCTCTTCCAGCCGGACGGACTCGATCTGGGCCCACGGCGCGCTCACCTCGGCGAGCGCCGTGCCCCGCCACAGGGCGAGGGCCTGCCGGAACAGGCTGTCCGCGGCGGCCGTACCCTCCTGTGTCCTGGCGGCACGTGCCCGCCGGACCAGGCGAGTGAACAGGTGAGCGTCGATGTTGTCGCGGGGCAGGGTGAGGACATATCCACCGGGAACGGTCTCGATGATCTCGTTGCCCGCGTGGGGCGCGAGCAGTTCCCGGAGTTTCGACACCACGATATGGAGCTGCTTGTCGGCGGTCGCGGCCCAGCTCTCCGCCCACACGTCAGTGATGAGTTGTTTCGCGGTGACCGGCTGCCCGGCGCTGATCGCGAGCCTGGCCAGCACCCCGATCCGCCGCTGCCCGGTCAGCCGCAGCGGCTCCCCGCCGGCCAGCACCTGCCACGGGCCGAGAATCTTGATGTCCAGCTCCATCGGGAGCGCTCCCCTTGTTCTCCTGCGCGGCAAAGGCATCTCCCTGCCCTGTGAACCGCCGCGGAGCTGCGCCGAGGTGTCATCGCCCGCCACCCCTGGCGGGCACGCGCGCGGCTTGGCCGCGACCGATCGCCACTCTACGAAGACCAAGGGCCCGCCGGTGTCCGGTGAACGCCCTACAACGGGGACGCCGTCTCGTTGAGCTCAGCGAGCGTGATGAGTCCGTCGTCAAGGGCACGCCCGACGAGCTCGCTCTTGGTACGGGCCGCCCGCCCCACATTGGCGTACTTCACCCGTACACGCGCGATATAGGTGTCAACGGTCTTGACGGTGATGTTGAGCTTCGCGGCGACCAGGTCCTTCGACGAGGACACGAACCACGCCCGCAGCACCTCGGTCTCGCGCTGGGACAGCCGCGGCCGGCCGGGGGTGTCGTCGGCGATGAGCGCGCCGGACAGCGACGGCGCGGTGTAGGGCTCGCCCCGCGCGGCCGCCCGGATGGCCGGTACGAGATGGTCGGGTCCCTCGCGCTTGGTCAGGTAGGCGAGCGCGCCGAGATCGACGCATTTGATCGCGATCGCATCGTCGGTGTGCTGCGAATACACGATCACGCGCCTGCCGTTGTCGACCAGCCTGCGAAGCTCGCCGAAGTCCGGTCTGCGCGGCACCAGCTCCAAGTCGAAGATCACCACGTCGGCGGCGGCGCCCGGTCCGGTCCAGACGTCGCCGAGCCGGTCCCCCGCGTCGATGAGATGGATCGGCGGCACGGCTTCAGAGCACCAGGAGCGGACGCCGGCGGCGATGGCCGCGTGATCATCCACGATCACCGCAGTGATCAATTCGTCCGCTGCAGCGTCGGCTGCCATGTGACCTCCATCCAGACCGTGTCGTCGTTGGTCAACGCCTCGACCCGTACGCCCGGTGTCGCCGGGCTCGGCACGTCCACCTCGCCGCAGTCCGCGACGACACTGACCGACACCAGGTCCGCACCGCCCACGACGGTGACCCGCGCCCGTGAGGCGGCGGTGGCGAGCACGGTGAGCACCGCCTCGGTGAGATCGCGCCGTACGGCCACGGGCGGCGCGGGCCATCGGCCGCGCGCGTCCAGTTCCACCACGACGCCCTTGCGGTCGGCCACGTCGGCGCAGTGGCGCAGCTCGTGGAGCAGGGGATTCTCGACGGTGTCGGACTCGGCGAACAGCCGCCGCATCCTGGCCGCCTCGATGGCGCAGCGCCGCTGAACCTCCGGGTCCTCCGGGCACAGCGAGCCGTCGGCGAGTCCTTCGAGCAGCGGAACGGTGGCCACGGACAGCTCGGCGAAGCGCTGCCGCCTGCGGCGGTGGGACTCCGCCGCGACGGCCTCGGCGACGCGTACCCGCTCGATCTCCCTGCGGGAGGTCGCAGCGGCCGCGCTGAGGCGGCGCAGGACGGCCGCCACCACGGCCATGCACAGCGGGAAGCCGACCACGCTCACCGAGCCCGTGGCGAACCGGGCCAGCGCCGGCCGGCTGGGGTCGTCGAACAGGAGCAGGTGCAGCAGGGCCGTGAGCTCGTGGGCGATCAGGAAGGCCGCCGCAGACCGCAGTGGACGGTCGAGCAGCACGACGACGCCCACCCAGTTGGCGGCACCGAAGATCCAGTCCGTGCCGCTCGAGGTGCGCCCGTCCGGCAGGGTCGCATACGACAGCGCGGACGCGGCGAGCACCACGGCGATGGCGGGCCCGCGCAGCCGGCCCCATGCCCGCCCCCGGACGAGGAGCACAGCCTCGCCGACGATCACGGACCCCAGCGCGGCGAAGGCGGCCAGCTGCGCCGGCGCCGACTCATAGACGTCCAGGCGGGGCAGCAGGTTAGCCAGGCCGAGCACGAACACGGTCGCCGCGGCGACGAGCAGCGTCGCGATCCGCAGCCCGTGCCCCAGCTGCGCCCGCGCCCGCTCCTCCACGACGTCAGTCATCGGCGGCGCTCCACTCCAGCCGTACGAGGGTGCCCTGGCCCTCGGCCGACGTGATCGTAGCCGTGCCGCCGAGGCGGCTCATCCTGCCGCGCACGGACTCGCGCAGGCCGCGCCGGGTGGCCGATACGTCTTCCGGCGAGAATCCCCTGCCCTGGTCGGCGATGTCGAGCCGCAGCGACCGGGCGTCCCCGCGCAGCCGGACCGTCGCCCGGGTCGTGCCCGCGTGGCGGCGCACGTTGGTGAGGGACTCCCGCGCCGCGTCGGCGATCGCCCTGGCGACCTCGAACGGAAGCCGCAGCCGCGCCGGGGCGTCGAACTCCACGGTCAGCTGCACGGCGTCGAGGTCGGCCCGTAATAGGTCGACGAGGTCGGCGTGCCGGGGCGCGCGCCCGTCGTCGGAGCGCAGCCTGTCCAGATCGCGGCGTGCCTGCGGCGCCAGCCAGTCCGCGTCCGACCGCACCTGCCCGATCCCGACCATCAGCAGGGTCGTCGCCGCGGTGTCGTGCAACGCGTTGGCGAGCTCACGCTCCTCGGCACGGACGGCCGCGGCCACCAGCGACTCGGCATGTGCCCGCGCGGCCTCGGCCGCCATCCGGTCGGCCCGTTGCGCGGCGCGGTGAACGAGCACCCAGGCCGCTCTGGACAGCGCGGCGGCCGGTATCGCCCACATCACCCCTGTGACCAGGGTGCTGTCCGCCTGCACCGCTCCCGCCGCGGTGAGGAGGGCCACCGCACCGCCTCCTGCCGCCACCGCCGCCACGCCGCCCGCGAGCGGCGAGGTGTGCCACTGGCACGTCACGCAGGCGAAAGTGATCAGGAGCCGCAGCCACCCGGTGTTGCGGTCCTCGACGGCGTCAGTCCAGAAGATGCTCGCGCACAGACCCAGCAGGACGACCACGTCGAGGGCGACCGGCGCGGTCCCCTGGCCCGCCCGCAGCCACCACGCATATCCGCAGGTCCAGGCCGCCGCGACGCCGGCAGCCACCGCGGTGGCCGTCAAATGCTCGGGCGGGGCGCGGAACAGGGCGATCGCGCAGATGGGGACGAGCGTCGCCAGGCGCACGGCGGCCGCGTACCGGCGGCCGAACCGCACCAGCAGCCGCGCCGCCTCTCCCGCCACCCCGTCACCTCGCAGTCGCCCGCTCGCGATCTCACCGTGACGCAGCTTAACCACTCACCGTAAGATGATCGACTCCACGGTGACGCTCTTCGCCACGTGGAGGCGCCAGGTCGCCGTGATCAGTGGACGTGGGGTTCAGGCCTGATCTCTGAGCCGGGCGTAGGCCGCGGGTGGCATGCCGACCGCGGCGGTGAAGTCGCGCGTCAAGTGAGCCTGGTCGGTGTAGCCGAGCTCGGCGGCCAGCGTGGCGAGGTCGAGGCCCTGGTAGACCCGCTCCGCGGCCTCGTGCAGCCGGAAGCGGCGGATCACCCACTTGGGGCCGATGCCGACATACTCCCGGAACAGCCGCTGCAGCGAGCGCACCGACCGCCCTGATCGGGCGGCCAGCTCATCGACCCTGGTCATGGACACGTCGTTCTCCGCCATCGCCACCAGTGCCGCGACCTCGTCCGTCAGCGGATCCTGCTCCGGCCCGAGACTCAGCAGGAACGTCTCGACGTGCGCGATGGCGGCCCTGGCGTCGGGTTCGGCCACGACCTGTTCGACCAGGGTCGCGCCCGCCGCGCCGTACATCTCGCCGATTTCCGTGAAGCGGCCGGTCAGCTCGGACACCGGGCCGCCGAGGAACGGCCGGAAGCCGCCGGGGCGGAAGCGCGTGCCGAGCGCGCGGCCGCTGCCCCGCATCGTGTAGGAGAACCCTCCCTTGATCACTCCCGCGACTTGGTGGAAGTCCTCGGTGATGGTCAGGTTGACGGTGGGGTGCGAGACGATGCGCTGTTCGTACGGCTCGGCGAGGTCGGTCCACGTGACAACCCAGAAGTGCTCCACATACGCCGAAATCTCGGGCGATGGCGCCTGCCGGACGTAATCGAAGGCCCTGAGCCCCGCATATGGGTTGACCCAGCCGCGCTGTCGCGTTTTTACAAGCCGCCCCGAGGGCTGGCGGGACACGATGGCTGCCATGGAAGACATGATGCCGCTGATGACGCGCGCCGCCGAACGGACCGCGGGAGTGGTGCGCGCGGTGCGTCCGGAGCAGTTCGGGCTCTCGACGCCCTGCGCCAAGTTCGACGTCAAGGACCTGATCAACCACCTCGAGTGGGTGGCGGAGATGTTCGAGTCGCTGGGTCGCAAAGGGCCGAGCATCGAGCAGGGGCCCTACGCGGGCGACTTCCCCGAGCGCGCGGAGCGCATGCTGAGCGCCTGGTCGCGGCGCGAGGCGTGGGAGGGCACCAGCCCCGCCATGGGCCTGCCGATGACCGCGCTGGCCCAGATGTACCTCGTCGACATGGTGGTGCACGCCTGGGATCTGGCCAGAGCCACGGGGCAGGAGTACGAGCCGGACCCGGCGGCGCTCTCCCAGGCTATGGACTTCACCGCGCAGATGGTGGAGATGGGCAGGCAACGCGGCGCCTTCGGCCCGCCGGTGGCCGTGGCGGACGACGCCCCGCAGTTCGACCGCCTGCTCGGCATGATCGGCCGCGATCCAGCCTGGACACCGTGACGGCCGTCCGGCGAGCCTGAAGCGCGCATGGCCACGCGCCGGCCCGCCGGATGAAGGTCATTCCCGGCACCCACACAGTGCTCACATCTTCCGGCCGACCCCGCCGTAGGCGTCGAGCTCACGGCCGTCCGAGCGCCAGTGGTTGACCGTCACCACGCCCGGCTCGACCAGCTCCAAGCCGTCGAAGAAGCGTGCGATCTCCGCGGGAGTGCGCTGAATGTAGGCCACGGCGCCGCTGTCGTTGTACTGCTCCTGAGCCTCCGCCCCCGCGGCGCTGTGGACGTTCGTGCCGTCGTTCAGTGCCAGATAGCTGCCCGGCGTCAAGGCGCCCATCAGCCGGGCGACGATCGACAAAGCCTCGTCCAGGTCGGCGATGTGGCCCATGATGCCGCTGAGGTTGAGCGCCACGGGCTTGCCGAAGTCCAGCGTCTTCGCGGCGGTCGTCAAGATGGTCTCGGTGTCGCGCACGTCCGCGTCGATGTAGTCGGTGGCGCCCTCCGGCGCGCCGACCAGCAGGGCACGGGCGTGGACCAGCACCAAAGGGTCGTTGTCGACATAGACGATCCGCGACTCGGGGGCGATGCGCTGGGCGATCTCGTGGGTGTTGTCCACCGTCGGCAGGCCGGTGCCGATGTCCAGGAACTGCCTGATGCCCGCCTCCTCGGTCAGGTAGGTGACGGACCGGGCAAGGAACGCCCTGGACGCCCGGGCGAGCTCGACGACCTCGGGGAAGATCTTCTTGTACTCCTCCCCCGCGATCCGGTCGACCTCATAGTTGTCCTTGCCACCCAGCCAGTAGTTCCAGATGCGAGCGGAGTGCGGCACGTCAGTGTCGATCATGAAGTTCTCCTTCCGGGGGAGCTGCCGTTCAGGCACCTGATTCTCGCCTGGGATCCATCTGCCCAAGGAGACGTTGCGCTTCTTCGAGACGCGATGGAGACGGCATGGTGATCATGCTAGCCCGTGAAGCGTGGGATTCTCGTGCTCGTCCTCGTACGTCGCATGCTTCTCGTGCTTGTGCCCCTGCGGCGCTCCGCCGGCGTCGGCGTCTCCGTCGCGGCCACCGTCGTCGGTATCGGGGGACGTGAGCGTGGAAATGTGGTTGAGGGTCGCCGAGTTGATGTTCAGCACATTCTGAGCCCTTGGCGTCAAGCGGATCTTGACAGTGCTGCCCGGCGGAATGGCGCCTTGATCGGGGAAGGGAAATTCGTTTCCGTCCAGCAGGGTGACGTCGTTCGGGCACGCGGCCAGGCCGGTGCTGCGCTCGCGGAATTGGTCGAAGACGATCACCTGGACGGGGCCGACGGAATCCTCCGGCTGGCTCACCGACAGCTCGACCCTCGGGGTCGTGTCGCGTGAATCAACGTCTGAATCCGCGGATTTCACGCGTTCACGGGCGGCTCATGCGTGCCGGTGTCACGGCGCTCACCAGCTCACCGGAAGTGCGGTCAGCCCGGCGGTGAGCACCCGCGGGTCGACATGCACCTCCTCCACGCCTACGGCCAGAGTCAGCGTGGGGAAGCGGGCGATGAGCTGGGAGAACACGACGCCCAGCTCCAGCCGGGCCAGCGGGGCGCCGATGCAATATCGGGCGCCGTGGCCGAAGCTGAGATGACCGGCCTCCCGGCGGGCGATGTCGAACCGGTAAGGCTCGGTGTAGACCCCGGCGTCGTGATTGGCCGCGCCGGTGTCCAGCAGCACCAGGTCTCCCTCGTGAATGCGCACACCCGCGATTTCCATGCTGGTGCGGGCGTAGCGGGGAATGCCACCGCCGCCCAGCCTTGGGGCCCGCAGAATCTCCTCCACGGCCACGTCGATCCCGGACGGGTCGGCTATGAGCGCCTGCCACTGGTCAGGGTTGGCGAGGAGCCACAGCACACCCATGCCGATCGCGACCACCGTGGTCTCGTGGCCGGCGAACAGGAGGAACATGCCCATCATGGCCGCCTCGTCGTCGCTCACCCCTTCGGTCATGGCCAGGCGGCTGATCACATCCGTTTCGCCGTCGTTGATCCGGCCTTCGCGCCGCCTGCGTGCCACCAGCCGCTGGCCATAACCGAAGAGCTCGGCCAGCCCCTGCTCGGAGCGCGCCTGATCGGTGACGTCGGCCGCGGCCTGGGTCCACGTGCGAAACTGCGCCCGGTCGTCGTACGGGACCCCGAGCAGCTCACAGATCACCGCGATCGGCAGCGGCACCGCCAGCGCCCCGTGCAGGTCGGCGGGCGGCTCCTGGGCTGCCAGCTCATCCAGGAGCGCGCTGGTCAGGGCCTCCACCCGGGGGCGCAGTGCCCGCATCCGCTTGGGAGAGAAGTGCGGCTGCAGCAACGCTCGCATCCGCCGATGATCGGCCTGTTCGGTGTCGAAGCCGCCCAGCGCCCCGCCGAAGAGAGCCGACTTGCCCGTACGGGACGCCGTTTCGGGCGTGCGGTGGGAGCGGCCGAGGCGGTCGTCGTCCAGCAGTGCCTGCACCAGCTCGTATCCGGTGACCAGCCAGGCCGGATCACCGACGGCGGTGCGGATGGGGTGGATCGGCCCTTGTTCCTGCAGCCGGCGCAGGAGCGGTGCCGGCTGCAACGGTCCCGGCTGTTCGAAGGGCAGCTGGAAAGCAGTCGTCATGCTGATCTCCTTGGTAGACGGAGGTTTGTAGACTTCTATGTATACAAAGCTACTTGTAGACTGTGGATTCGACAAGAAAGGACGAGATGACGTCGACCAGCGGGCAGACACCGGTGCGCCGGCTGCGCAGGACAGAGCGGCGGGAGCAGATTCTCGATGCGGCCACGCAGGCCTTCGCCCGCTCCGGTTATGCCGCCACGAGCCTTGACGACGTCGCCAGGGAGGCGAGCCTGACGCGGGCGCTGCTGTATCGGCACTTCGACTCGAAGGCCGACCTTTACCGCGCCGTGCTGGATCGCGCGTGCCAGCGGCTGGTCGAGACCGTGGGCGAAGACGACTTCGACGAGACCTCGATTCCGTCGCTCCTGCGTGCCGCCGCAGCCGACCCGGACGCCTTCCGGCTGCTGTTCCATCACGCGGCGCGGGAGCCGGAGTTCCGCGAGCTGATCGACTCGATCACGACGGCCTCGGCCGAGATCGCCCGGAGCAACCTGGCCAAACGCGTCCCCGCGGGTCCTTGGCTGGAGTGGGCCTCCCGTCTGATCCCCACGCTGACGATCGAGGCCGTGATCGCCTGGCTCGACTCCGGTCAGCCGGATCCGGAACAGGCCGCCGCACGGGTCGACCAGGCCGTGAAGGGCGTCATCGCGGCCGCTCAGCCGCGTTGACGCAGAGCTCCCCGCAGCCTGCGGTCCGCTGAAGCTCCAAATGTCCCTGAAAAAAGCGCATGGGCAGACGGTCCAGGAAGCCCGCCGGTGGGCTAATTTAGTTGCTAGATAGCAACCAGTGTGGGTGAGCACATGAATTTCCGGCAACGCCTGATCGAGGTGACCACCTCGATGCAGCGCGACCTGCTGCCGTCGCTGACGCGGATGTACGAGGGCGACGACCTGCGGGTGCTGGATCGCGTCGTGCTTCAGGTGCTCGACCGGGACACCGCGCCGACCGTCAAGGAGCTGGCCGCCCTGATCGGGCGTTCGGTCTCGTGGACCAGCCGCCTCGTTGACTCGCTTGTCCGGCGCGGGCTGGCCGAGCGGCACGAGGACGAGGCGGACCGCCGGGTGCGCAGGGTTCGCCAGAGCGAGAAGGGGGCAGCGCTGCTGCGCAGGAGCTTGGAGATCCGGGTCGACGTGCAGATGGCGCTCTGGAATCACTTCACGGAGGAGGAGCGGGAGGTCGTCCTCCGCTCACTGGAGATCTACGCAGAGGCCGCGAGGAGGATACGGGATGAAACTCATCCATCTATCTGAGATCGACTCTTCCATGATCGATCTCGTGGGTGGCAAGGCCGCCGGGCTCGGCGAGATGATCAAGGCGGGTGAGCGGGTTCCGGACGGCTTCTGCCTGACCGTCGAGTCCTACACCTCCAGAGATCTCCCGGAGAGTGAGCTGATCGCCGCCTACGCGCGGCTCGGCGGCGGGCGCGTGGCCGTGCGTTCCAGCGCCACCGCCGAGGACCTGCCGGACGCCAGCTTCGCCGGCCAGCAGGACACCTATCTCAACGTCGAAGGCGCCGATGCGCTCATCGATGCGGTCCGCAGGTGCTGGGACTCCCTGCACACCGAACGGGCCGTGGCCTACCGCGCCACGGCGGGCGTCGCGGACGCCTCCATGGCCGTGGTGGTCCAGCGCATGATCGACCCCGTGGTCGCGGGTGTGCTGTTCACCGCCAACCCGATCAGCGGCTGCCGCACCGAGATGGTCGTCGACGCCGCCCCCGGGCTGGGCACCGCCATCGTCGAGGGCACGGTCGTCCCCGACCACTACGTCTTCGGTCACCAGGCGCCGGCCGTGCCGAACGGCGACGGATGCCTCGGCGAGGCGCAACTCGACGAGCTGCGGGACGCCGGGCGGCGGTTGGGAGAGCACTTCGGCTCGCCGCAGGACATCGAGTGGGCGATCGATGCGGACGGCACGCTGTGGCTGCTGCAGTCCCGGCCGATCACCACCCTGTTCCCGGCCCCGCCTGACACCGGCGACATGCGGCTCTACCTCGAGTTCGGCCACCTCCAAGGGATGCTCAGGCCGACCACGCCGATGGGGGTGTCGCTGCTCAAGACGGGGTCGGGCATGTGGTTCACGGAGATGGGCGCCTCCATCGATCCGCGCGATCCGCTGCCTCGGCTGATCCCCATCGGCGGGCGGCTCTACTTCGATCTGACCGACTTCATGCGCAACACGTCGATGCGGAGGCGGCTGGGGACTTCTCTGCAGGTGTACGGCCCGCGGGTGCAGGGCGCCGTGGAGCGCATGCTGGACGATCCGCGGTTCGCCCCGCGGCCCGGCCTGCCGTTCCATCTCGGCAATGCCGTGAAGATGACGGCACGGCTGGCGCCCCGCGCGATCGCCGGCATCGTCAGGAGCCTGGCGCGTCCGGACACGGCCCGGGCCAGGGCCTATCGCGCCGTGGCGGAGATCAGGCGCCAGATCACGCCGCCGGCCGAGCCGGCCACGTCGGCCGAGCGGCTCCGCTGGGTGATCGAGGACTCCCACAAGCCGGTCATGGGTCCCGGCATGCTGCGGCTGGTGTGGCCGCTGATAGCCGGGATGATCGCCGGCACGGCGCCCTCAGGGCTGCTCGACGGCGTCGCCGCCGACGACGAGCTGGACGTCGTCCTCGGCGGGATGCCCTACAACGTGACCACGGAGATGGACCTCGCCCTCTGGAGGATCGCGGTTCACGCGCGGGACCACCGCGACCTGTTCCTCGGCACCCCGCCGGCGGAACTCGCCGCGAGGTATCACGCGGAGGACCTCCCCGACATCGGGATGGCCGGCTTTCTCGACAGATACGGCATACGCGCGGCCGCCGAGATCGACGTCGGCATGCCCCGCTGGGAGGAGGACCCCGCTCCCCTCTTCGCCACGATCGCCAACTACCTTCGCGTGGACGACCCCGAACAGGCGCCCGACCGGCGGTTCGAGCAGGCCGCCCAGAAGGCGGAGCAGATGATCGACACGCTGTCGCGGCGAGCGCGGCGCACGCGACCGGTACGCGGGCGGCTCGCGACGTTCCTGATGCGCCGCTCGCGCAAGCTCACCGGGCTCCGGGAGATCGGGAAGTTCGCCTGGCTGCCGGCGATCCAGGGCGCGCGGCGGCAACTCCTGCTCATCGGAACCGACCTGGCCGCGCGCGGCCTGCTGGAGCGCGCCGGCGACATCATGTTCCTCGACCTCTTCGAGGCCCGCGCCGCCGTACACGAGGGAGCCGACCATCGGGATCTGGTCGCGGCGCGCCGCGCCGAGTACGAGCGGGAGCTGCGGCGACCCACCGTCCCGGGAGCCCTCCTGTCGGACGGGACCGACGTGGAGGCGCTCGCCCCGCAGGGACCCGTGGAAGAGGGGGTGCTGACCGGGATGGCAGGGGCCGCCGGCAGGGCGACCGGCAGGGCGCGGGTGATCCGCGACCCGGCCGGCGCGCACATCGAGCCGGGCGAGATCCTCGTGGCCCCCACGACGGATCCCGGCTGGACCCCGTTGTTCATGACGACGGCGGGACTGGTGACCGAGACGGGCTCGCCGGTGGCACACGGTCCCACCGTGGCCAGGGAGTACGGCATCCCAGCGGTCATCTGCGTCCGCAACGCCACACACGAGATCAAGACGGGTCAGCTGATCACGATCGACGGGACCGCGGGCACGGTGCGGGTGGAGGAGAACGGCTGACGGCTGACGGCTCAGTCGGATAGCCGGCGCGTTTTCGGGATAGGGGGTGTGTGGGGGATGATGCGAGATGGCACGCACCAACGACGACGTGGCCGCCGTGCTGGAGGAGTACGCTGATCTGCTCGCCATCACCGGTCATGAGGATTTCAAGGTCCGCGTTTACCAGAAGGCGGCCCGGTCCGTGGGCGCCTATCCGGACGACATCGCCGGCTACGACGCCGGCGCGCTGCGGCGGATCCCTAACGTAGGCGAGTCGATCGCCGCCAAAGTGGCCGAATACCTGCGCTCCGGCACTATGCCGAAGCTCGAGGAGCTGCGCACCCGCATTCCCGCCGGGGTCCGCGCACTCACCCATATCCCCGCGCTCGGCCCCAAGCGGGCGATGGTGCTGCACGAGAGCCTGGGCGTGGACTCCCCGGAAAGCCTGGAGTCCGCGATCACCGCGGGCGCCCTGCGGGACCTGCCGGGATTCGGCGCCAAGACCGAGGAGAACCTGCTGCACGGCATCGCCCTGCTGCGTGAGGCGGGCCGGCGGGTCCACATCGGCGTGGCCATGCCGCTGGCCGAGGACATCGTGGCGGCGCTGCAGGACGTAGGGGGCTGCCGGCGCTGCGGCTACGCCGGGTCACTGCGCCGCATGAAGGACACCATCGGCGACATCGACGTCCTGGCCACGTCCAACCGGCCGAAGGTGCTGATGGACGCCTTTGCCGGGCTACCGTGCGTGACCGAGGTCATCGTACGCGGCGACAAGAAGACCTCGCTCCGCACGGACCAGGGGCTGCAGGTGGACCTCCGCGTCGTGCCGCCGGACGCGTGGGGCGCGGCCGTGCAGTACTTCACCGGCGCCAAGGCGCACAACATCCGCACCCGCGAGATCGCCCAGCACCACAAGCTCAAGCTGTCGGAGTACGGCCTGTTCGACGCCGTCACCGATGAGAAGATCGTCTCCCGCACCGAGGAGGAGGTCTACCAGCGGCTCGGCCTGCCGTGGATCCCGCCGACCCTGCGCGAGGACACCGGCGAGATCGAGGTCGCGCTGGCCGGAGACCTGCCCGAGCTGGTCACCGAGGAGGACCTGCGCGGGGACCTGCACACCCACACCGACCTCACCGACGGCCACGCCTCGCTCGAGGACATGGTCGCCGCCGCGGCCGCACGCGGGTACGCCTACTACGCCGTCACCGACCACGGGCCCGACCTGTACATGCAGCGCATGACTCTGGACAAGGCCCTCGCGCAACGCGAGCGGCTGCGCGCGCTGGAGGGCACGTCCGGGCTGCGGCTGCTGCACGGCGTCGAGCTCAACATCGGCCCCGACGGCCAGGTGGACTGGCCGTCCGACGTGCTGGCCGGGTTCGACGTGTGCGTGGCCTCGGTGCACTCCCACTTCGACCTGCCGCGGGCCAAGATGACCCGGCGGCTGGTACGCGCCGCGCGGAACCCGCACGTCCACATCATCGGCCATCCCAGCGCCCGCCTGATCGGCCACCGCCCGCCGATCGAGGTGGACTGGGATCAGGTCTTCCAGGCCTGCGCGCGCTCCGGTACCGCGCTGGAGATCAATGCCTTCCCCGACCGCCTGGACCTGGCCGCCGACCTGATCCGGCAGGCGCATGGGTACGGCGTGAAGTTCGCCGTCGACAGCGACTCTCATGCGGTCGGTCACCTGGCCAACATGCGCTACGGCATCGGGACGGCCCAGCGCGGCTGGCTCACCGCGGAGGACGTGATCAACACGTGGCCGTGGGACCGCCTGACCGCCTTCCTCCACAAGGGCCGCTAGGCGTGCCGGCGCCTCCCCCTTCGCGGGCAAGGGCGGGTTGTGCCGGCCGTCAGTCAGCGATGTAGGTGATCGAGCCGACCTCGTAGCCGGTGGTCTTGGAGCCGCGCACGTGCATCACCATCGCACCGCCGTCGTAGGAGTAGGCGCACGAGTAGCCCTTCGGCTCCTTGCTGCAGCCCTGGAAGTAGTGGGTGACGCCGTGCGGGTCGTACTTCACCTTGAACAGCGTCTTCACCGCCCCCACGCTGCCGACCTCGAGCCCGCTGTACCGGTCGCCCCGCTTCCAGGCGGCGAGCAGGTGCGCGGCCACCTTGGACGGCGTGACGACGTGCCGCGACAGGTAGACCTTGGTGACCTTCGAGCCGGTCACGACCATCGCGATGCCGTCGAGCCCGCCGGGCACCCGCACGCTGGTGTGGACGAACCGGCACACGTTGCCGGAGCAGCCGCCGAAACGGTCGGGGGCGCGATAGGCATAGGTGAAGATCGTGTTCACCGCCGCGGGGGTGGCCGCCTTGGCGGCAGCCGTGCGGTCCGCGGCCAGCCAGGCGCGCAACAGCTTGTTCGCCACCTTGCCGGGCGCGGGCGCCCCGGCCGCGGCAGGAGCGCCGGAAGCAGCGGAGGCGGGATTGACGGAGGCGAGCGTCAGGCTTGCGACCGCCGCGAGGGCGGCGCCGCCGAGAAGAATCAGTCGTTTGGACACACCCCGACGCTAAAGACGGCGCCTTGCGCGGGAATTGACCTCGGCTTGCAGCGGTCCGGCGCCGGCATCTCAGTCCTTGGGGAAGGTGAGACGGATCAGGCTCCAGGACGCGGCCGGGAGCACGGCACGCAACTCTCCCCCGTCGAGCCGTGCGTTGGTCAGGGGGACGACGGCCACCTCGGTCGCATGCGGGTCGGCGCCGGCCGCCAGCAGGTGTGTCTCCGCCACCCGGAGCGGACCGGCGGAGCGCAGGTCGGCGGTCAGGTCGAGTTCCTCGTGGGCGCTTCGGTTGACCGCGATCACCGTCACACCCTCCTCGTCGAGGGTGGCGACGCTGGACAGCTGCGCCGCTTCGCCATACCTGGAGGTGTCCAGCAGGGGCGAGCGCGGCTCCACCCGTAGCACGGTGCCACGAGCGTGGCGGGCGGTCAGCGCGAACGGGTGGAAGATCGTCTGCCGCCAGGCCGGACCTCCTGGTGAGGTGCGGATCGGCGCGATGATGTTGGCCAGCTGCGCTTGGCAGGCCACGCTCACCCGGTCGGCGTGGCGCAGCAGCGTGATGAGGAAGTCACCGACCACCACGGCGTCGGCGCCCGTGAAGGTGTCCTCGATGAGCTCTGGCGCCTCGTCGAAGTCGCCCTGCTCACGTCCTTCGAAGCGGGACTGGTTCCAGACGTTCCACTCGTCGAACGACAACTTGATCGACTTGTTCCTGCGCAGCTTGGCCCGGACGTGGTCGGCGGTCGCGACCACCGACGAGATGAAGCGGTCCATGTCGACCGCCGCCGCGAGGAAGCTGTCGAGGTCGCCGTTCTCCTCGTAGTAGGCGTGCAGCGAGAGGTAGTCGACCGCGTCGTAGGCGTGCTCCAGCACGGTCGCCTCCCACGCCCCGAACGTGGGCATCTGGCTGTTGGAACTGCCGCACAACACCAGCTCGACCCCCGGATCCACCAGGCGCATGGCCCTGGCGGTCTCGTTGGCCAGCCGGCCGTACTCCTCCGCGGTCTTGTGCCCGATCTGCCAGGGCCCGTCCATCTCGTTGCCCAGACACCAGAGCTTGATCCCGTACGGCTCCGCGACGCCGTGCTTGACGCGCAGGTCCGACCAGTGCGTGCCGGACGCGTGGTTGGCGTACTCCAGCAGGTCGCACGCCTCCTGGATGCCCCTGGTGCCGAGGTTGACGGCCATCATCGGCTCGACCCCGGCCCTCCTGGTCCAGGTCATGAACTCGTTGAGCCCGAACCGGTTCGTCTCGATCTGCCGCCAGGCCAGGTCGAGCCGGGTGGGCCGGTCGGGGCCGACGCCGTCCTCCCAGCGGTAGCCGGAGACGAAGTTGCCGCCCGGGTAACGCACCACGCTGACGCCCATTTCGCGGGTCAGCTCCAGGACGTCGGTGCGGAAGCCGTGCTCGTCGGCGCGCGGGTGTCCCGGCTCGAAGATCCCGGTGTAGACGCAGCGGCCCATGTGCTCCACGAATGAGCCGAACAGCCGCCGGTTCACGGGAGCGATCTCGAAGGCCGGATCGAGGGTCAGTCGTGCGTTCTTCACAGGGCGGCTCCTCACGCGTGCGGGTCCCACCA
Organism: Nonomuraea sp. 10N515B; assembly: GCF_052245915.1. Lineage (NCBI taxonomy): Bacteria > Bacillati > Actinomycetota > Actinomycetes > Streptosporangiales > Streptosporangiaceae > Nonomuraea > Nonomuraea sp. 10N515B. The sequence continues at coordinate 200,348 of NZ_JBQQBQ010000007.1, read as the reverse complement.
CTTCTACAACGTCGTATGCAACGTTGTAAATGGCCATTGTTCTATCGTTGGAAATCTGGCTGTAGAGTGCTTTCCGAGCTGGAGAGGGGGGATCATGCGGCCACGGCTGAAGGACGTCGCCGAGCACGCCGGAGTGTCCGTCAAAACCGTCTCCAACGTCGTGAACGGCTACCCGCACGTCAGCCACGACACCCGTACCAAGGTCGAGGCGGCGATCGCCGAGCTGGCCTACCGGCCCAACCTGTCGGCGCGCAACCTGCGCCAGGGCCGATCAGGCGTGATCGCGCTGGCCGTCCCCGACCTGTCCATCCCCTACTTCGCCGAGCTCGCCACCCGGGTGATCGAGGCGGCCGACCGGCACGGGTGGACCGTGCTCATCGACCAGACCCAGGGCGAGCGGGCCAAGGAGCTGCTGGTGGTGTCGGGCATCAGGGCCCAGCTCATCGACGGCCTGCTGTTCAGCCCGCTCGCGCTCACCCGCGCCGATCTGGCGGCCAGGACGGACCACACGCCGATGGTCCTGCTCGGCGAGCGGGTCGGCCGCTCGCGGCTCGACCACATCGCGGTGGACAACATCGCGGCGGCGCGGCTGGCCACGACACACCTGATCGAGCTCGGCCGCCGCCGCATCGCCGCCATCGGGGCCCAGCGCTCGGCTTCGGCCATGACGGCCAAGCAGCGGTTGCGCGGGTTCCAGAGCGCGCTGGCCGACTCCTCGCTGACGGCGCACGCGGTGGCGTACGTGCGCGACTTCCACCGCTCGGACGGGGCGGCCGCGATGGCGCGGCTGCTCGAGTCGGGTTCGCCGCCCGACGCGGTCTTCTGTTTCAACGACACGCTGGCGCTGGGCGCGCTGCGCACGCTGCTGTCCAGAGGGGTGCGGGTGCCACAGGACGTGGCGCTGATCGGGTTCGACGACATCGAGGACGGCCGCTTCTCCACTCCCAGCCTGTCGACGATCGCGCCGGACAAGACCCACATCGCCGAATCCGCCGTCGATCTCCTCGCCACCCGCCTGGCCGGCATCTCCGGGCCACCGCCCCAGGAGCTCTGCGCCCCTCACCGCCTCCTCGCCCGCGAAACCACCTCCCCCTAGCCACTCGCCCGGCCTCTCGTGCCCCCTGGCGGCACGTCCCCGCCCCCGATGGGCTGCTCACGGCGGTGTCCGGCATGCGCGCGGGCAGAGGACGGGCCCGGTTTACAACGCTGTAACGAACCCCGGCGGCGCTGTTTACAACGTTAGATACAACGATGTAGAACGAGGCATCACCATATGGGTCAGGAGTGTGATGCAGATGTCCCTGGACAACCTCACCCGGCGACGCGCGCTCGGCCTCGGCCTCGGAGCCCTCGTTCTCACCGGTTGCGGCGGGGGCGGCGGGCCGAGACAGGCCGCTCAGCAGCCGGCGACGACGGCGGCCCCGACGACGTACACGGGCCCGGCGGTCTCCCTCTCGTTCTGGAACGGCTTCACCGGCGGCGACGGCCCGTTCATGAAGCGGTTGATCGAGCAGTTCAACGCCGCCCACCCCACCATCAAAGTGACCATGAACGTCTACCAGTGGGCGGACTACTACGCGAAGGTCCCCGCGGCGGTGGCCGCCGGCCAGGGCCCCGACCTCGGCATCATGCACGTGGACAGCGTCGCCACCAACGCCGCTCGCCAGGTGGTGCTGCCCCTCGACGACGTGGCCACGGCACTCACGCTGACCGAGGCCGACTTCTCCCCGCCGGTCTGGCAGGCCGGCGTCTACAAGGGCGCTCGCTACTCCATTCCGCTCGACGTGCACCCGCTCGGCATGTTCTACAACAAGACCGTCCTGTCCAAGGCCGGGCTGGACCCCGACAACCCGCCCAAGACCGGCGAGGAATACCTGGCCGCGCTCGAAGCGCTGAAGAAGGCCGGCATCCAGGGGCACTGGGCGACGCCGTTCCCGTTCACCGGCAGCATGCAGTTCGGCAGCCTGCTCTACCAGCACGGCGGGCAGTTGTTCGCCGACGACGCCAGCGTCTCCCGCTTCGCCGAGGAGCCCGGTGTGCAGGCGCTGACCTGGCTGGTCGAGCTGGTCAACAAGGGCTACAGCCCCAAGAACGTGGGGCAGGACGCCGACCTCATCGCCCTCCAGAACGGCAAGAACGCCTTCAACTGGAACGGCATCTGGTCCATCAACACGCTGCGCGCGGTCAAGGACCTGGAGTGGGGCGTGGCGCCACTCCCCCAGATCGGCACGAAACCCGCCGCCTGGGCGGGCTCCCACCAGTTCGTGGTCTTCAAGCAGCGCACATCCGATCAGAACAAGCTGACCGCGGCCAAGGTCTTCATCAACTGGATCAGCGGACACTCCATCGAATGGGCCAAGGCGGGGCAGGTGCCGGCGCGCAAGTCCATCCGCGACGGCGCCGAGTTCCAGGCGCTCACGGAGCAGGCGGCCATCGGCTCCCAGATCGACAACCTGTACTTCCTGCCGTCCGTAGCCGGCATCGGCGACGCCTCCGCCGTCGTGGACCAGGCCATCAACGCGGCGATCCTGCTGAAGAAGAGCCCCAAGGACGCGCTCACCGAGGCGTCCGCCAAAGCGGACAAGATCCTCGAGCAGAACCGGAAGAAGTACGGCGCCTGATGGCCACGCTCACCGCGAAGGCCTCCACGGCCAGGGCGGCGACGCCCGTCGCCTGGTCGGGGTGGGCCACTCCGTATTTGTTCATGGCCCCGTACCTGGTGTTGTTCTGCGTGTTCGTCCTGGCGCCCGCGATCTACGGCGTATGGGTGAGCCTGCACGACTGGGACTTCCTGCTCGAGGGCAGGCCGTTCGTGGGGCTGGACAACTACACCGCGCTCTTCGATCCCGCCTCGGCCGTCTACGCCGACTTCTGGATGTCGATGCGGGCCACCGGCTTGTTCACGCTGTTCAGCGTGCCGTTTCTGGTGGTGCTGCCGCTCGGGGTCGCGTTGCTGCTCAACCGGTCCTTCCGGGGCAGGACGTTCTTCCGCGGGCTGTTCTTCGCGCCGTACGTGCTGGGGGTCGCGGTCGTCTGCCTGATGTGGCGGCTGCTGCTCGATCCGAACCTTGGACTCGTCGACTGGCTGCTCGGCACCGACATCGCGTGGACGACGTCGTTGCCGTGGGGGTGGGTCGCGCTGGTCGGCGTCACCGTGTGGTGGACGCTGGGGTTCAACGGCGTGATCTATCTGGCGGGCATGCAGGACATCCCGCGCGACCTGTACGACGCCGCCAAGGTGGACGGGGCCGGCCGGTGGGCCGAGTTCCGGAACGTGACGCTGCCCGGGCTGCGGCCCGTCATGTTGTTCGTGATCACCACGACCATCCTGGCCTCGGCGAACATGTTCGGCCAGTCGTATCTGCTCACCCAGGGCGCGCCGGGCGGCGAGACCAGGACCGCGATCGTGTACATTCTCGACCAGGGCCTCGGTCAGTACAAAATGGGCAGCGCCTCGGCCATGAGCTACGTGCTCACGCTCGCCCTGATCGTGGTCAGCGTGATCAACTTCCGGCTGTTCCGGGGGCGATCATGAGGCGGTACACCGTCCTGGTCGCGCTGGCGGTGGTATTCGTGGCGCCGCTGCTGTGGGCGCTCGGCACCTCGCTGAAGAGCCAGACCGAGGCCACCCGCGTCCCGCCCACGGTCTGGCCGGCCGAGCCGACCGCCCGGGCGTACGGCACCCTGTTCGAGGGCACGACGCAGACGCCGGTGCTGCGGTGGTTCGCCAACAGCCTCATCGCCGCGACCGGGCAGATGCTGCTCGTGCTGGTCGTGTCGTCGCTGGCCGCGTACGCGCTGGCCCGGCTGGAGTTCCGGGGCAAGCGGCTGATGTTCGGCGTCATCGTGGGGACGCTGCTGGTGCCGGGGTTCGTCTTTCTTATTCCGGCGTTCCTCATCGTGGACGCGCTGGGGTGGCTCGACAGCCTGACCGCGTTGATCGTGCCGGGGGCGGCGGGTGCGTTCGGGGTGTTCTTCCTGCGGCAGTTCTTCCTGGGGTTGCCGCGGGAGCTGGACGAGGCGGCGCTCATGGAAGGGGCCAACCACTGGCACATCTTCCTGCGGATCACGCTGCCGCTGTCGAAGCCCGCCCTGGCCACGCTCGCGGTGCTGAGCTTCCTGAGCAACTGGAACGACTTCATCTGGCCGATCTTCGTCATCTTCAGCCCGGACTACTTCACCTTGCCGCCCGGGCTGTCCATCCTGCAGGGCGCGTACACGATCGACTATCCGGTGATCATGGCGGGGGCCGTGCTGGCCAGTGTGCCGGTGCTGATCCTGTTCGCGCTGACGCAGCGCTACGTCATCGAAGGCATCTCCCGTAGTGGGCTGAAGGGCTGATACATGCGCATCACAGCGGTTGCCTCGCTGGTCCTGTCCTTACTGTCCGGTCCCTCCTCCTCGTACGCCAACCCCGTGTCGGCCGGCTTCGCCGACACCTTCGCCGATCCGGCGGTCATCCGCGGGCTCGACGGCTACTGGTACTCCTACGGAACCTCCGATCCGCTACGGGAAGGGGAGGGCAGGCACCACCGGCTGCCCATCGCCCGCTCCAGCGATCTCGTGGAGTGGACGTACGTGGGTGACGCGTTCGGGGAGGACAACCTGCCGCCGTACGCCGCGCCCGGCAGCCTGCTGTGGGCGCCGGAGGTCCGGTATCTCGACGGGCGGTACGTCATGTACTTCACCGTCACCAACACCGCGAGCACCCCGCATCCGTGGGACTTCTCGATCGGGGTCGCCACGGCGCCGTCGCCGACCGGGCCATGGACGCATCAGGCCGCTCCCGTGGTGCCGCCGCGGCCGGCCGGGGACTCGTACTGGAACACGATCGACCCGGCGCAGTTCACGGACGTGGATGGGCGAAAATATCTCTACTTTGGCGGATTTTTCGGGGGATTGTGGGTTACGGAGCTCACCCCTGACGGGCTGCGGACCGTGGGACAGCCGACCCACGTGGCCATCGACAACAAGTTCGAGGGCGCGTACGTCGTACGGCGTGACGGGTTCTACTACCTGCTGGCCTCGTCCGCGAACTGCTGCGCCGGACCCACGACCGGATACTCGGTCCTGGCCGGGCGAGCCACCAGCCCGCGCGGGCCGTTCGTCGATCGCGACGGGCAGCCGCTGCTCGCCTCCCGTGCCGGCGGCACCCCCGTCCTGGATCAGAACGGCAACCGCTGGATCGGGACCGGCCATCACTCGCAGCTGACGGACCTGTCCGGGCAGGACTGGATGTTGTACCACGCGATCGATCGGGCGGATCCGTTCCTGGACGAGCCCTACGGGATCAACGAGCGGCCCATGCTGCTGGACCGGCTGGACTGGATCGACGACTGGCCGGTGGTGCGGGCGGGCGCCGGGCCATCGGAGCGGTCGGGAGAAGCGCCGGTCACGCGCGGGACCGTGGACGAGCGTTTCACGGGTGATCTGTCGGGATGGCGTGGCTCCGACGGCTGGACCGTACAGGATGGATATGCCCGGCATGGCACCGGAAACGGCAAGGCTGCAACGCTGATTGCCCGCCGAGGCGTCAGCGGCGACCTGCGTGCCGAGACGGACCTCCGGGTGACCGGCCGGTCGGGAGGCCTGCGCATCGGCGGGGCGACCGTGCTGGTGTCCGGCGACGAGCTGGTCGTGACCGCAGGCGGGGCCCGGCGCACGGCCGCCCTGCCGGGTGGCGCGGCGACCTGGCGCAACCTGGCCGTCACGGTCAAGGGCCGGACGATCAGCGCTCAGGTCGGCTCGGCCGATCGGCTCGGCGACCCGCGCGCCACCGTGGCCCTCCACTCCCCCGTCCCGTTGTCCGGCACGTTCGGGCTGGTCGCCGAGGGCACGGCCGACTTCGACAACGTCAGCGTGGCGCGGCTCTTCACCCCGGTCACCCGCCCGGCGGCGGTCCCTCGCCCCGGCACGCTGCTCGACGCCGACGAGTTCGGCAGCGAGGACGGCAAGGGCTGGCAGTGGGTACGCGAGGACACCTCGGCCCGCGTCACCGGCGGCGTGCTCCGCTGGCCGGTCCAGGGATCTGACCTGGTCGGCACGGCCAACACCGCCGGCGTGCTGCTCCGCACCCCGCCCGAGGGCGACTACATCGTCGAGACCAAGGTGACCCTCGACCTGGGCGAGGACACGGTACGCAACTACCAGCAGGCCGGTCTGGTCGCGTACGTCTCCGACGACGACTTCGCCCGCCTCTGCCAGGTGGCCATCTGGAACACCCGCCAGGTGGAGTACGGCAGGGAGCTCCCGTTCGCCGGCCGCCTGTCGTACGGCGGCAACATCGCCGGCCCGCCCGCGAAGACCACGTGGCTCAGGCTCGCGCACCACGTCGACCCGGCGAACGGCGAGCACGAGTTCCGCGCCGGCTCCAGCCGCGACGGCAAGACGTGGACGTGGGCCGGCGTGTGGACGTTCCCGAAGGACACGGCGCCGCGGATCGGCCTGGTCGCCCATGGAGGCGCGCAGCCGGCCGTCAACGCCGAGTTCGACTACGTGCGCGTCTACCGGAGCAAGTGATCGTCCCGGAGCCCGTCACCGGGCTCCGGACCCGGTTCTTCCCGCCCGAACGGTCAATGCGCGGGCGAAGGTCGTGGCGGTGGCGTCCGCCCGGCTGACGGTGGGCACCATGCGCACGTCGGTGCGCCATTCGTGCTCGTCAAGCCGGCACGTGACGTAGCCGCGGCGGTCGCCGTCGAAGAACTTGATGTGCGGATTCCACTTGTTGATCATGGGCCCGTAGTAGGGCCCATAGCGATCACGTTCCACCGGGCCTTGGACGCGTACAGTCCGTCCAGGAGCCACCGCTCCTGCGTGGTGCCGAGCATGGTGCCCTTGGCCGGGTCGTTCCCGGCCGCGCACGCGGGGGCCTCGCCCCAGCCGCACGGCGGCGCGCTGCGGTACTGCCGGGTGTCCAGCAGGTCGTCGCGGTCTTGCGCATGCCGCCATCGGCGGGGACTGGCTGCAGCCCGTCCACCGGCACCGCACGGCTCGGCATGCCGCCGTCGGGGCTGAACGGATCAAGCACCAGGCGGGTCCACAACACCACGCCACCCGGCGTCGGGTCGCCCGAGGAATCCGTGACGCCGGAGGGCATCAGCCACGGCGGCCGACCAGCAGGTCGACGAACAGCGGCAGGTGGTCCGAGGCATCGCTCGCGACGACGGCGGCCGACTCGACCCGGACGTCGGCCGAGGCGAACACGTAGTCGATGCGCGCGTTCGGGCTCGCCACCGGGTAGGTGTAGCCCTCACCCGCGCCCGCCCGCGGCCAGGTGTCGGTCAGGGTGTCGGACAGGGCGCGGATCTCCGGCGCGTCGGGGCGGGCGTTGAGGTCCCCGGTGAGCACCACCGGCTCCTCGCGCGCGCCGACCAGGGGTTGGATGGCGCGCACCTGCTCCAGGCGCTCGTTGGCGTTGTTGTGCTGCAGGTGGGTGTTGAACACCTGCACGCGCACTCCGCGCACCTGAACCAGGGCCCGCAGGAGGCCACGCTGCTCGTGGCCGTCGTAACGCGGCAGCAGGGTGTTGTCCCAGTCGAGGATGGGGTAGCGGGACAGGATCGCGGTGCCGTACTGGCGGCGCGGCGCGCCGGGGGTGGCCGGGTCGAGGTCGAGGTTGGCGCCGTAGACCACGTGCATGTGCAGCCGCTCGGCCAGCCAGGACGCCTGGTCGGCGAACTCGCTCCGCTCGGACCAGTGCCGGTCGACCTCCTGCAGGCCCACGATGTCGGCCTCGCCGGTGCGGATCACATCGGCGACGCGCTCCAGGTTCAGCTTGTCGTCCACGCCCTGGGCGTGGTGGATGTTGAAGGTCGCGACCCTGATGCGACGATCGGGCACGTCCGAGGCGGCGTTCGCCGTGGTGGTGGCGGCCGTGATCACGAGGACGGCGGCCGCGGCGATTCCCGCGGTACGGCGGGCTACCTGTGCTAAGCGTGACGCGAACATGCCGAGATCATGACGGCCGGCCGTGACTTCCGCGTGGCGGATCGGTGACGGCGTGGCACCCGGCACATGACCGCCCTGCTCACGGCCACCCGGCTGCCGTGACGGTCAGCGGCCCGTTCGCGGATCTCCACGATGGATCGCGTTGTGAAGCTTTGCCATGGACATCGTCAGCGTGCGGGCGATAGAACCGCTTGCGGACTTCTCGGCGTACCTGGCTCCCGCCTGAGCGTCCCGATCAGAGCGGTGAAGAAAGACAGTAAAGGGCGGGAAAGAGTGCTGGTCAGGTTGGGTGCGGGGCTCGCGAGCGCGATCGTCGTCGGAGTGGCGGCAGGCGTGGCCTTCACCCGCCGCCGCCGCGGATTGATCCCGCTGGTGCTGTGCTCGGGCCTGCTGTGTGTCCTGGGGACCGGCGTCGCCATCCAGGATCTGAGCGCGGTCAGTGACCAGGCCATTCCGAGCACGTTCGAATGGACGCTCGCCGGCACCGCGGCCCTCGGTATCCTCGCGGCCGTGCTCGCCATGCCGGCGCTGATCGCCCGCCTCCTGCGCCGCGTCCGGCAGCCTGAGCGGGCCTGACCAAAGGACGGCCAAAGAACTTTGACCGTAGGCAGGGTCGTCTTCCGCGACCGGCGAGGGAAATGATAGCCGTGAGCTGCAAGATTGCCTTTCATAGGCACCACGGACAGGACAACGTGAGGTGGCGCGGGATCTGGCGCCTCTCAGCGGACGTCAGGTGCCAGGTGCCGGATGGACACGCCGACGGCAGGAAAGGCGGGAACATCGAGAGCTGAACGTGTCTGGCGCCTTCTCCGAGGCCGGCAGACACCGGAAAGGTCGCAAAGTGTCGTTTCCCCGTCGCCTTTCTGTCCAGGCGACGCTGACCTTGGCAACGGGGCTCTTGTCGCTGCTGGCTCTCAGCGCCGTGGGAATCGTCGCGGATTTCTCGATCCGCGTCGACGTGGAGCAGCGTGTCTTCGAAGACACCGAGCGGGCGGCGGTCGACTGGATCGGAGCGATGAACGAGGCACGGCCCCCGCCCCCGGTCACCGCCTCGGACGTCAACCTGATCCAGCTGGTCAACTCATCCGGCGAGGTCGAGTCGGCCAGCAGAGCAGTTGCCGGCCGCCCGGCGCTGAGCAAATATTGGCCCTCATCCGATGATCGCATCCAGCATCGCACGGAATGTTCCGCCACCCAGTGCGTGATGTTCACGGCCGTCAGGCCCTCGCCGCAAGAGGAGCAACTGCTGTGGGGCGGCGAATCCCACATCGTGTACGCCGGTCGCGCGCAACCCGCGATCCTGGCCACGCACACCTTGGAGCTTCTCCTCGGCGCCGCCGTCCTGCTGGCCAGCGGGTTGTTCGCGGGCGTGGCCTGGATTCTGGTCCGGCAGGCGTTGCGCCCGGTGGAGGCGATAAGCAGGCGGATCGCCCAGGTCACCGTGACTGACTTGAGCATGCGCGTGCCGCAGCCGTCCGGGCAGGACGCGATCGCACTGCTGGCCCGCACCGCCAACGAGACGCTGTCGCGGCTGCAGGAGGCGGTCGACCATCAGCGTCACTTCGCCTCGATGGTGTCTCACGAGTTGCGCACCCCGCTGACCGGACTGCGTACTCAGTTGGAAGAGGCTCAGCTGTATTCCGACGTGGACCCGCGTACGGCGATAGACGATGCGCTGGCCACGCTGGAGCGCTGCCAGCTGATCATCGATGAGATGCTGGCGCTGACCCGCGTGCGCACCTCGTCGCACACGCCCCAGCGGGTGGATCTCACCGCGTTGGCACGCGAGGAGGTCGCACGACGGGGCGGGAAGGTGCCGATCCGCATCCACGCCGACGAGAACGTGGCGGTGTTCGGCAACCCCGTCCAGATCGCCGAGGTGCTGGTGAACCTGCTCGTGAACGCCCAGCGTCACGCTCTGACCCGTGTCGAGGTGAGCGTGGTGCGCGCGGACGGGCACGCGACGGTCAGTGTGCTCGACGACGGCGCCGGCATCCCGCCGGCCGACCGCGAGCGGATCTTCACGCCCTTCGTCCGCCTGACCGAAGGGCGCCGGCGCGATCCGCACGGCAGTGGTCTCGGCCTCGCCATCTCGCGGGCCATCGCGCAGACGCATCAAGGCATGCTGACCGTGGAGGACTCGCCGCGGGGCGCCAACTTCGTCCTGCGCCTGCCACTGGCGCCGGACTGAAGCCGGCCCGGGATGGGCGGCCATCGACCTGTTGGGGTTGCGGATATACCGACATATGGCTCGTCGGCTTGATAAATTTCTTCAGCATGCCCCCTTCTCTGAAGCGACTGCGGCAAACCATCGCTATCGGGATGATGCGCGCGGCGAGGGCGGCGAACAGGAGCCGGCTGACCCGCACCGTGCTAGGGGGCCGGAGCATCCGGCGGTTCCCGCTGGTCAACCGGATTTACCACATGGTGTTCCGGGTAGGCGTGGCCGCCGGCGATCGAGATGTGAAGGTGCACTACCGAGGCATCGTGCTGACCGGTCCGGCGTGGGACGCGACGATCATGCCGTCGATCTCGGCGGGCTATTACGAGGAGTTCGAGGTCCGCGTCTTCGAGCGGCTGGCCTCGGTGAGCCGTTCGATCGTCGACGTCGGAGCGAACATCGGCGTCTACGCCTGTACGGGCGCTGTGCGGTTGCCGCGGGACGGACGGTTGATCGCTTTCGAGCCGGTTCCGGAGAACGTCGCCTACCTGCGGCGCAACGTCGAGGGCAACGAGCTGGCCGGCCGCGTGACCGTAGAAGAGATGGCCGTCGGGTCCGCACCCGGTGAGTTGACCCTCCACCTGTCAGGCGAGCAGTCCGGCAAACACTCGGCCGCCGTGGCGAATGTGGGAACGCCTGCCGGTGCCGTCACCGTACCCATGACATCGATCGACGCTTACCTCGACGGCAGCGGCCTCGGGCCGCCCGACGTCATCAAGATCGATGTCGAGGGGTACGAGGGCTTCGTGCTCCAAGGTGCGGCTCAGACCCTGGCCTCGTCGCCGACGCTGCTGTTCGAGCTGCATCCCGAGCTCCAGGCCAACTGCGGCGGCGACGCGGGTGCCCTGCTCGACCTCGTCTTCGGCCGCTATCGCTGGGTCTTGCTGGTGGACGAGCTGGACAATGTCCTGCGTTCGTGCACCCGAGCCGACCTCGACGCCCCTGGCACGATCGGCCTCTACCGCTCCAATCTCGTGGCCATCGGCCGCCAGGAGCACCTGGACGCAGTCCGGCAATGGCACGGCCTCTAGCCGGCGCTGCGCAGGAGGTCGGCGACCTCCTCGTCGTCGACCTGGCGGAAGTCGTGGTACCACTGGCTGATGCCGCCGAGATCGCCGGGTGTCTCCATGCAGATCACCTCGTCGGCGTCGGCGCGCAACTGCTCGGCCGCCTCGGGCGGGCACACCGGCACGGCCAGGACGACGCGGGAGGCCCCCTGGGCGCGGGCGACCTGGCATGCGGCGCGGGCGGTGGCTCCGGTGGCGATCCCGTCGTCGACGATGAGCGCGATCCGGCCGGTCAGGGGCAGCTTCGGCCGTCCGGCGCGGACCTGCTCCACCCGGCGGCCGAGCACCTCGCGTTCGTGCTCCTCCACCTGTTCCATGTCGCCGGCGGTCAGGCGGGCGGTATCCACGATCGCCGGGTTGATGACGCGTACGCCGTCCTCACCGATCGCCCCGAACCCCAGCTCGGGCTGGATCGGGACGCCCAGCTTGCGGACCAGGATGACATCCAGCGGCGCCCCGAGCTCCCGGGCCACCTCGAACGCCACCGCCACCCCGCCGCGCGGCAGGCCGAGGACCACGACGTCCTGCCCGCGCAGGTGCTGCAGGCGTGCCGCCAGACGGCGTCCGGCGTCCGTGCGGTCAGCGAACATGCTTGATCACCTCAGCTGGGATCCGGCGGAAGTCCTTGGTCGCGAGGAAGCCCATGAGGCCACCCTGCCCGCCGGCCGCAGCAGTCAACATCGAACCGTGGCCGGGCCTCCTGACCTGGGGTGATAGCCCGGCCCTGGCACGGGTAGCGGACTGATGACATCGGTCGAGATCATGGAGGCACATCATGTCCCCGTCCCCGCTCCCGGCCTGGAGCTACCCGCCGGACCGCTACTACTACGGCTGGCGGGACCAGCACCCGGCCGTGCCGACCGACCGCGAGATCAAGTCCCAGCTGGTCGATCGACTACGGGACAACCCGCACACCAAGGACGCCGACATCCGGGTGGACGTCAAGCAGCGGGTCGTCATTCTGGGTGGTGACGTGAGCACCTGGCTGGCCAAGCGCGCGGCCGGCGATGACGCCTGGGACACGCCGGGCGTGGTTGACGTCAGCAACCAGCTCGTGATCCGCCAGAGTGGCGCTCCCTAGGAAACGGTGAGCCCGGCCTATCGTCCGTACGTGCCGACCAGCGTGCCCGAGGCGAGCACGTTTCCCTTGGTAGCGCGCCGGAACTCCGCGGCGGAGAAGCCGTCGGCCAGGCCGGTCGGCGCGGGCAGGGCATAGAGGCGGAAGAAGTAGCGATGCGGAGCATCGCCCGGCGGCGGATGCGGCCCACCGTATCCCTGCGTGCCGAAGTCGTTACGGCCGACGGTGAAGGCCTTCAGCTCGTCACCTGCTTCCAGACCGGAGGCGTCCGGCGGGATGCCGGCGACCAGCCAGTGGGTGAAGGTGCCGCCGGGGGCGTCGGGATCCTCGCACAGCAGCGCCAGCTCGGCCGCCTCGTCCGGCACGCCGGCTCACTCCAACGCCGGGGAGACGTCGCCGGCCTCGTGGGAGTGTTCGCGTGGGATCATCGCATGATCACTGAATGCGCTGCTCCGCAGTGTTATTCCAGCCATGCCCACCCGTTGCCCCACGAATGAGGCTCCACACCTGCCTCAACCCCACCTCGGCGGCGGCGCAGGTGACCGGCGAGGCCTTCGGCGCGGTGGACACACAGCGGGCTCAGAGATGAGGCGGGGCTGCGTGGGCAGGGCTTTCCTCATGCCGGAACTTCCTGACGTGGAGGGCTTCCGCAGGGTGCTGTCCGAGCACACCGGCGAGCCGATCAGGGGCGTGCGCGTGCGCGACCCCGGGGTCCTTCGCGGCATCGGCGCGCGGCAACTGGCCGGGGCACTGCGGGGACACCGGTTCGAGCGGCCGCGACGGCACGGCAAGTGGCTGATCGCCCCGGCCGGCGGGCCGGTCCTGATGCTGCACTTCGGCATGACCGGCTCACTGTCCTGGCATCCGCCCGGCGAGCCGTTGCACCGGCATGACCGGGTCGTCTGGCAGTTCGACGACGGTGAGCTGCGCTTTCGTGACATGCGGAAACTCCAGGGCATCCGCCTTGCCGGCGACGAGACTCAGGTCGAGCGGGTGCTCGGCGAGCTCGGCCCGGACGCGCGCGAGGTGTCACGCGAGCGCTTCGACGAGCTGCTGTCGGGTCGCCGGGGGCGGCTCAAGTCGGTGCTGACCGACCAGACGTTCATCGCCGGCCTGGGCAACCTGCTCGCCGACGAAATTTGCTGGCATGCCCGGATCTATCCGCTGCGTGCCGTGGGAGATCTGGACGAAGGCGAACACGCCGCGTTGTACGAGGCGATGCGCCGGGTCCTGCGAGAGGCGATCAAGGCCGAATGCGTGCCCGCGCGTGACACCTGGCTCACCGGGATCCGCGACGAGCCCGATGGCCCCTGCCCGCGCTGCGGCACGCCCTTGTCCAGCCGCCGTATCGCGGGCCGTACAACCGTCTGGTGCCCCCGCTGCCAACCTTCCTGACCGGCCGCTGCCACGCCGGGAGCCTGCGCAAGATCGCTTGTGTTCACCTCTGAGCCACGTGCGTGCAATACCGCACCGCCGCACGTACGCCAGGATTTGAGCAGGATGGCGGAGCGAGCTCGGGGAGCAGGACTGTGACAATCGATCAGGAGCGCCGTGGCGCCGGCAGCGGTCGATTCCTGTGGGAATTCGTCAGGTCGCCGCTGCGCACGGCTTCCGTGCTGCCGAGCTCGGCGCGGCTGGCGGCGCAAATGGTGGTGGGCGTCCCGGAGCGCGGCGAGCCGGTGGTGGTCGAGCTCGGCGCGGGGACGGGCGCCTTCACCTCTGCCATCCAGCGACGGCTGGGCGGTTGCGGCAGGCACATCGTGGTCGAGCTCAACGACCGGTTCGCGGCGGAGATCGCGCGGGCGTACCCGTCGGTCGAGGTGGTGTGCGAGGACGCCGCACACCTGCCCGGCCTGCTCGCCAGGCTCGGCGTCGGGCCGGTGGACGTGGTGGTCAGCGGCCTGCCGTGGGTCGCCTACGCCGGGCAGCCCCCTCTGATCGAGTCGGTGGCCCGCGTGCTCTCCCCGGCGGGGGTCTATACGCAGTTCGCCTACAACTGGACGCGCTGGGCCGCCCCGGCGAGGCGGCTGCTCGGCGGCCTGCGGACAGAGTTCGAGGAGGTCGTGACGAGCACGACCGTCTGGCGCAACCTGCCACCCGCGGTGGTCTACCTAGCCCGCCGTCCCCGGGCGAGGCGGGCCGTCGGCGACGGTGACTAGTCGCGTATGAGCGGTGGCCACCCTCGCCCTGAGCCTGACCGCCCTGTCCGCGCCGGCCGGCGCCACCGCTGGTAGCGAGGTCATCCTGATCAACCGGCTGACCGGTAAATGCGTCACCGTCGCCGGCGGCGTCGCCACCTGGAACAACGTCGGTCTCGTCCAGTACGACTGCGACAGCGACCGGTCACGGCAGTGGTACATGCACGTGGTGACCGGCTAACCACCGACGGGTTAGTCGACGAAGGCAGCTCGGTGTTGCTCGGCCCATGAGGCGAAGGTGCGCGCGGGATGCCCGGTCAACTCTTCGACGACCGTGGTGAGCTCGGCCGGCCGGCCGTCGCAGCTCTGCCAGTAGTCCAGGAGCGCGTCGGCGACGGGCCCGTCGATGTACTGGGCCATCTCGGCCTTCCACTCCTGCCGGGTGACGTGCTTGACGGAAATGTCACGCCCGGTGACGCGGGACAGGATGCCGATCTGGTCGGTGAACGTGAGCGACTGCGGCCCGGTCAGCGTGTACGGCCGGCCGCCGAGCGCGGGGTCGGCGAGCACGGCGGCGGCCACCGCGGCGACGTCGGCCTCGTGGACGGCATCGATGTGCGCATCCGGGTACGGCAGGCTGATCGGCGTCCCGGATTTGACCGGCCACGACCATGCCATCGCGTTGCCGCAGAAGGTGCCGGGCCGCAGCGACGTGCTCCGCACCGGCGAGGCGGCCACGGCGCGTTCCGCGTCGATGTGGGACTTGGCCAGCGGGCCGGCGTCGGGATCGGGCGTGAGCACGGCCGATGAGGACAGCAGCACGATGTGCTCGACTCCGGCCGCGGCGGCCGTTTCGGCGAATTCGACGGCGTGCGAGGGCTCGGCGTACAGGAACACCGACGTCACGCCCGCGAGGGCGGCGGTGAAGGTGGACGGGTCGCTCAAGTCGCACTTGACGACCGACGGGTCGGCGGGGGCCTTGGAGGCCGGGCGGACGGGCCGCCCCTGCTCGCGCAGGAGGCCGATGAGCGCGCTGGCGACGGCACCGCGGGCGCCGGTGACAAGAGTGGTCATTTCTGTTGATATCCCTTCGAGTGGAGGGTCTGCGGTGTGCTCGGCAGGAGCCACACCAGGCAGGAGCGGGCGAGACGCGCGGACGAGCATGCGGGTCTCCCGCTAGGATGAAGGCGTGACGCACACTTTGATCCACGCAAAGTTTGCATGATGCAAATTATTAGAAGCATGGAGCGGCCTGTGTCAAACCGAGCCGAGACGTTGAAGCGCATCGCCGATGAGAGCCAGCGCCATTACGCGGCCTACACGCTGTTCAACCAGGCCATGGCCGACCGGCTCGGCATCCACCCCACCGACCTGCAGTGCGTGGCGCTGCTCGACCTGGAGTCGGGCCCCGTGAGCAGTGGCGAGATCGCCCGCCTCACCGGCCTGACCCCCAGCGCGGCCACCCGCCTGATCGACCGCCTGGACAAAGCAGGCCTCGTCGTGCGACAGGCCGACCCCGGCGACCGCAGGCGGGCCCTGGTCGCCCTCGCCCCCGAAGCCCGCGCGCAGATCGGCTCGGCTTGGGAGATCCCGGGCAGGGCGTTCGCCGAGGCGCTCGACCGCTACAACGACGCGGAGCTGGCCCTGATCGCCGACTTTCTCCACCGGGCGGCCGCGGTCGGCCGTGCGCAGGCGCAGCGGCTCACCGCGGACTCGTGAGCCCGGAACGCGACGAGCCCGCGCGACGATTCAGCCCGTGATGCGGGTCTGCCGTCACACGTTCCAGTCCTCATGTTTCGGCGTTCCGTACGGGTCGTGCGGCGTGTCGGCGTAGGCCCACTGGTGGTCGCGGGCGTGACGGCAGGCCATCTCGACGTCACCGGCGCGCATGACGTCCAGGAGCTCGCGGTGCTCATCGGCGACCCGCTCGAGCTCCGGCCTGGTGACCATCAGGGCGATGGCCGTGCGCGCCTCGATCTGCAGCGCCTCCCAGGCGCGGGTCAGCAGCCCGTTGCCGCCGGCCTGGACGACGTGCCGGTGAAACCGCGCGCTGGCAAGGCCGATGCCGTGCACGTCGTTGTCCCGGGCGCAGCGGTACATCTCCTCGACCGCCTCCCCCAGCCGGTCGAAGGGGAGGGTTCCGGCCAGCATGGCGAGCCGCGTCGCCGTCTCCTCCAGTGCCGCCCGTACGATGTACGCCTCGCGGATCGTCTGCTCGGCGAAGGGAAGCACCCGGCTGCCGTGACGAGGCTGGCCCTCGATGAGGCCGAGGCCCTCGAGCTGCCGAAGCGCCTCCCGGACCGGGGCCTGGCTGGTGCCGAACTCGATGGCGATCTTCGTCTCGATCAGCCGGTCCCCCTCGCCGAGCTCGCCGGCGACGATCCGCTGCAGCAGACCGTCGCGGATCTGCTGGCTCAGCGTCGGCCGCGCGGAGCGCGGGACGAGGTTTTCCGACAACAAGCCTCCTGTGACGTTGAGGGCCCAGAGCGCCCTTGACTCTTAGATCATGCCACCTATGCTCAAATTATCGATATCGATAATGGGAGTGCGCATGCTGATATCGGTTCAGATGCCGGAGAGCGCCGAGGCGGCTCATGCGGCGCTTCAGGCGGGGGCCCTGCCCCTCGGCGGCGGCACCCATCTGATGGCCCGGCTGAACGATCAAGCCGGCGGCGACCTGCGGCTGGTCAGCCTGCGCAGGGCGGGACTTTCCGGCATCGACGTCGCCGGCGCCACCGTGACCCTAGGGGCGGCCACCACACTCGCGGACATCGAGGACGACGCCCGGTTGAGCTACCTGTCCGGCTGTGTCCGCTCGATCGCCTCCCCGCCGGTCCGCAGCCTCGCCACCGTGGCCGGCAACCTTTTCGTGCCGCAGCCGTACGGCGACCTGGCGGCGGCTCTGCTGGCCCTGGACGCGGAGCTGGACGTGCTCGGCGCCGACGGCGCGCGCCGCGAGCCGCTCGAGCGGGTCGTCACCGACGGCCCGCGGCCGGGCGAGTTGGTGACCCGTGTCCGGTTCACCGCTCCGGCGAAGGACGCGTTCCGGTTTTACAAGGCGGCTCGGCGGCGTCTCAACTCGGGATCCATCGTCACGGTGGCGGCCCGGATCACGATCGAAGATGGCCTGGTCGGCGACGTGCGTCTCGTGCTCGGCGGCCTCGCGCGCCGCCTGGTGCGCGCGGTCGGCGCCGAGCGCGTTCTGCTGGGCGCGCCGCTGAACGCCGAAGTCATCGCCCGGGCGGCCGAAGCGGACGTCATCGAGCCGTTCGACGACGCCTACGCCTCCGCCTGGTACCGCGCTCGGGTCTACCCCGTCCACCTGCGTCGCGCCCTGCTCGGGGCATGAAAGGGAGTCGTATGCCCTCGACAATCGTCACGCTCAAGCTGAACGGCAGCGAGCGGGAGCTGATCGCCCGGCCGTCGACGACGTTGCTGAACGCCCTGCGCGAGACGTTCGGGCTGATGGGGGTCAAGCGCGGCTGCGCGCAAGGGGGCTGCGGCAGCTGCACGGTGCTGCTGGATGGCCGGCCCGTGGTCTCGTGCCTGATCCCCGTCGTGACGGTCGACGGCTCTGCCGTGGAGACGATCGAGGGCTTGGCCGACGGAGACCGGCTCAGCGACGTCCAGCAGGCGTTCGTCGACCTCTTCGCGACGCAGTGCGGGTTCTGCACCCCCGGGATGATCATGTCAGCCACGGCGCTGCTCAACCGGAAGCCGGATCCGACCCGTCAGGAGGTCACCGAGGCGATCTGCGGCAACGTCTGCCGCTGCACCGGATACGAGCCGATCATCTCCGCCGTCCTCACCGCCGCCGAGCGCCGCCGCGGCGCCCGAGTCGAGCCCGTGGAGGCCGAGGTCTGATGGCACGCCTCACCCCGATCGACGTCGCGTACTTCAGGGCCGAGCGTGCGGGCGACTTCGACGTCATCGGCTCCGCGGTCCAGCGCTCGGACGCCCGCGGTCACGTCACCGGCCGCACGGTCTTCTTCGAGGACATGACGCTGCCGGGGATGACACATGTCAAGATCCACCGGTCCACGCGGCACCACGCCCTCATCAATCGGGTCGACGTCTCCGGCGCCCTCGCGGTGCCGGGCGTGCTGCGCGTCATCACCCACGATGACGTGCCGGGCAACTGGTACGTCGTGCTGCGCCTGATCGGCGTGGGACCCGACGACGAGCCGGTGCTGGCCGAGGACCGGGTCCTCTATCGCGGCGAGCCGATCGTCGCCGTGGTCGCCGAGACCGAGGACGCCGCCCGCGAGGGAGCGGCCCGGGTCGTGGTCGACTACACCGACCTGCCCGCCGTTCTCGACGTCGAGGAGGCGCTGGCCGACGGCGCCCCGATCATCAAGCAGGCGGGCACCAACCACTTCGTGTACGAGGGACATCATTGCCGCCGGGTCCGCTTCGGCGACGTCGAGCGGGGCTTCGCGGAGGCGGACCGCATCATCGAGGGCGGCTACAGCTCCTCCCCGATCGAACACGCGCCGACCGAGCCGACCGGCTGCATCGTCGTCCCCCAGGGCGACGGCAGGCTGCGGATCCACAGCAACACCCAGGCCGCCTTCTTCACCCTCGACAACACCGCGCTCATCCTCGGCGTCCCGCCCACCAGCCTGCGCGTCGTCGGGGGCACCGTCGGGGGCGGGTTCGGAGGCAAGGTCGACGTCATCGTCGAGCCGCTCGCCTGCATCGCCGCCACGCTCACCGGCCGGCCCGCCAAGTACGTCTACAGCCGCGCCGAGGAGATGCAGGTGTCGTCCACACGCGCGGCCGAGCGCATCGTCATCAAGGACGGCGTCATGGACGACGGCCGGATCGTCGCCCGCAAGATCACGCTCTACGTGGACGCGGGCGCGTACTCCCGGCACAGCCCGTACGGCACCACCAAGGCGGCGGCGCACATGCCCGGCCCGTACACGATCCCGAACGTCCACGTCGACGCCTACTGCGTCTACACGAACCGGACACCGTCCAGCGCCATGCGCGGGTTCGGCGTCACGATCGGCGACTTCGCGCTGGAGTCGCACATGGACCGCATCGCCCGGGAGCTGAACATGGACCCGCTGCAGCTTCGGCTCAAGAACGCCTACCGGGACGGCGACATGAAAGCGCATCGCAAGATCGCGTCCGGCACGGCGCTGGTCGAGGTGATCCAGAGCGCCGCTGACCTGGTGGGGCACGACCTTCCGCCGGATTACCGGGCGATGTCGTCGACCGAGCGATCGGAGGGCTGAGCGATGGCGTTACATCATGGGCGCGGATACGCGGCGGTCAACTACCCGACCGGGATGAACCTCGGCGGCGACCCGTCGCAGGCACTCGTCCACGCCACCACGATGGGCGGATTCGTCGTCACGCTCTCCTCGGTGGATCTCGGCCAGGGGCTGCGGACGGTCGTCGCCCAATGCGCGGCGGAGACGCTCGGCATCCCGATCGAGAACATCATCGTCGACACCGCCGACACCGACACCGGCCCGCACTGCATGGGGACGTTCGCCAGCCGCGGCACCCACCGGGTCGGCAATGCCGTGATCATGGCGGCGCGCGAGGCCAGGGACGTCATGCTCCAGGTCGCCGCCGACGAGCTGGAAGTCGACGCGGAGGATCTGGAGACCGACGGCACGGGCTTCATCCGCCTCAAAGGATCATCGGAAAAGAAGATCCACATCAGCGAGGTCGCGCTCGCCGCGCACTTCCGGCAGGGCCGGACCATCTCCGGCCGGGGCATCTTCCTCAAGGAGCCGAGCACCCCGGTGCCGGAGACCGGCGAGATGGACCCGGACTCCTGCCAGGCGCACGCGTGCACGGTGGCCGAGGTCGAGGTCGACGATGAGACCGGCGTGATCGAGGTGCTGCGGCTCTACAACACCTACGAGATCGGCCGGGCGCTCAACCCGGCCATCGCGACGCAGCAGGTCGAGGGCGGCGCCTGGATGGGCCTGTCGCACGCGCTGTTCGAGTCGACCGAGCCGTACTATCCGGGCTCGCGCGAGCACGGCCCTGTCGATTTCACCGAATACCTGATGCCGGGGCCGGCCGACATCCCGGTGCAAACCAGCGTGTTCCTCGAACGGCCCGCCGACAACGGGCCGTTCGGCGCGAAGGGAATCGGTGAGATGACGGCGAACGCGCCGATCCCCGCGATCGCCAACGCCGTGTACGACGCGGTCGGCGTACGGCTGACGAGCATGCCGTTCACCCCGGAGAAGGTGCTGCGCGGACTCGACGAGCTGCGGGCCGGCCGTGCCGGCTGATCAGGACGTGCTGGATCGGCGGCTGGCCGCGGAGGGCTACCTCGCCGACGAGGGCTTGCTCACCGCCGTCCACCTGGCCGGCGTGCTCGGGCTGCCGCTCCTGCTGGAGGGTGAGCCGGGGGTCGGCAAGACCGAGGTCGCGAACGTCCTGGCCCGGGTCCTCGACCGCGAGCTGATCCGGCTGCAGTGCTACGAGGGGCTGGACGCCTCCCAGGCCCTGTACGAGTGGGACTATCCGAAGCAGCTGCTGTCCCTGCGGGCCGCCGAGGTGGAGGGGCGCGGCGTCGGCGACCTGTACCGCGAGGAGTTCCTGCTGCAGCGCCCGCTGCTGCGGTCGCTGCGGGCGGCATCCGGGGCGGTGCTGCTGATCGACGAGATCGATCGTGCGGACAGCGAGTTCGAGGCGTTTCTCCTGGAGTTCCTCGGCGACTTCCAGATCACCATCCCGGAGATCGGCACCATCAGGGCGGCGAGCGCTCCGTTCGTCATCCTCACCTCGAACCGGACGCGCGAACTGCACGACGCGCTCAAGCGCCGGTGCCTTTACCACTGGATCCCCTTCCCCGACGCCGAACGGGAGCGAGCGATCATCCGGGCACAGGCACCGGGTCTGGACGAAAGGAGCGCGGCCCGCCTGGTGGCCGCCGTGCATCACATCCGCGGACTGGCCTTGCTGAAGCGCCCCGGCATCGCGGAGTCGGTCTCCTGGGCCCGCGGCGTGCAGGCGCTGGCCCGCGAGGGCTCGAGCTGGCTGGAGGCGATGCGCCGGTCCGCGGGGCTGCTCGTCAAGCACGAGGAGGACCTGGCCCTCGTCGGCCGCCATGCCGCGGACGTGTTCCGTGACTGAGCGGTCCCTCGTCGCGCGCATCGGCGATCATGTGCACGGGTTCCTGCGGGACCTGCACGATCAGGGCCTGCGCGTGCCGGTGCACCGACAGCGGGTCTTCCTTCAGGCGATCGAGGCCGCCGGCCCGCGCGACGCCACGCACCTCTACTGGATCGGGGCGGCCACGCTCACCACCTCCAGCGAGGACCTGGAGGTCTACTCCCCCACGTTCGAGCGCTGGTTCGGGGAGGTCGCGGCACGGCCCGTCCGCGATCAGGAGTCCCCCGACGACGAGACCCCCGCGCCGGGCGGAGAGGGGGACGAAGCTCCTTTCACGGCGACGTTCGGCGGGGAGGCGGGCCTCAAGGCCGGCTCCTCGGAGCGCGAGAGACGCCCGGTGTTCGGCCCGGCGAGCGAGGACGACCGGGCAGTGCTCTCGCTGCTGCGGCGGAAACTGCCTGGGGCGGTGCCGACGGTCCGGTCACGCCGCCGCCGGCCAGCCCGGCGAGGTCCGTGGATCGACGTCGCCAGGGTCTGCCGTGAGTCCTGGCGCGGCCACGGCGAGATCGTGACGTTGCGGCGGCGGAGCCGTCCGCGGCGGCAGCGCCGCGTGCTGCTGCTCATCGACGTGTCCGGGTCGATGAAGCAGCACAGCTCCGACTACCTCCGCTTCGCCCACGCCGTGGTCGGACGCCTCGAACGCGCCGAGGTGTTCACCTTCGGCACCCGGCTGACCCGCGTCACCGGGCCGCTGCGCGCCCGGGACGTCGATGCGGCCGTGGGCTCGCTGAGCGACGTCGTCCTGGACGCCGAGGGCGGGACGCGGATCGGCGCCTCGCTCCAGGAGTTCCTCGGCAACGCCCGCTATGTCACCGTGGCGCGCGGCGCCCTCGTGATCGTGCTCTCGGACGGCCTGGAACGCGGCGACTGCGGGCCCATGCAGGCGGCCGTGCGGCGGTTGTCGCTGCTGAGCCACCGGTTGCTGTGGTGGTCGCCGCTCGCCTGCGACCCGGCGTACCGGCCGGTCACCCGCGGCATGTCGGCCGTGCTCGGCAGTGTGGACGCACTTGCCGGCGTACGCGACCTGCGTACGGCGTACGAGCAGGTACAGACCTTGGTCAGGGAGTGATCGTCATGTCGGAGACGACCCGCTACACGGGCGACATCGTCGACTCGCACCATCACATCTGGCGGGCCGGGGACCTGCCGTGGCTGTCCGGCCCGATGGTGCCGCGGATCTTCGGACCTTACGAGCCGATCAGGCGGGATTACCTGATCGACGAGTACATCGCCGACGCCACGGCCTCGGGCATCAGCGAGTCGGTCTACGTACAGACGAACTGGCCGCTCGACCGGGTCGTGGACGAAGTGCGATGGCTCCGCGAGGTTCATCAGGAGACGGGCTGGCCGATGGCCGTCATCGGGTCGGCCGACATGTTCGACGAGGCCGCTCCGGAGATCATGCGACGGCAGGCTGCGCTCACCCCGCTGATCCGGGGGATCCGGCAGCAACTGCACTGGCACGAGCGGCCGGAGTTCCGGTTCGCCACGGCGCCCGACCGCATGAAGGATCCGATCTTCCGTAAGAACATCGGCGCGCTCGCCGACCTCGGCTGGCTGTTCGAACTGCAGGTCTTTCCCGAACAGATGCCGGATGCGGTCGATTTGGCGGCCGCCTTCCCGGACGTCACCTTCGTCCTCGTGCACGCGGGCATGCTCATCGGTCACGAGTGGCTCGAGCCGTGGCGGGCCGGGATGGCCGCGCTGGCCGAGCGGCCGAACATCGTCGTCAAGCTCACCGGACAGGGCACCTTCGTCCACCGCGTGGATCCCGATCTCATCTCCATGGTCGCCGACCAGGTGATCGGCTGGTTCGGCACCGACCGGGCCATGTTCGGCACCAACTTCCCGGTCGAGAAGATCTGGACCACCATGCCGCAGTTGGTCGGCACGTGGAAGGACGCGCTGGCCCACCTCCCGCCCGCCGGCCAACGCGACGTCTTCGCCGGCAACGCACGACGGGTGTACGGGCTGGGAGGCCTCGACGGGCAACGTCAGACGGTCCCGGTCGTCCAACAGTAGAAACAGCGGAAAAGGAGCATCTCGGCATGGCACTGTTCGTCCTGACCTACGGCTACAACGACACCCCACTGAGAGCGGAGCGCCGCGAGGACCATCTCGCACACCTGAACAAGCTCCTGGAGCAGGGCAGCCTCGTCGCGGCCGGCCCTTACACGGACCTGACGGCCGGCATGATCGTCCTGCAGGCGGCGGACGAGACCGCGGCGCAGGCGCTCGTCGACCAGGACCCCTACACACAGCTGCAGGTCACCAAGGATCGCGAGCTGCGCGAGTGGCGTGTGACGGTCGGCTCGCTCGGCTCCGGCTAGAGCCGCTCAGGGCGAGGCACGCCTGCAGGGCGGAGTGCTGTTCGTTCAGAGAAGGCCTCGGGATGCGAAGGCCTCGCGGACTGCGGTGGCGGCGGCGGCGCCGTGGCGTTGCGCCGTGGCCACCGTCGCCTCAGCGGCGGCACGGAACGTGGTGTCCTTGGCGAAGTCGAACTGGGCATCAATGATGATCGTGCTGCCTAGGCTGTCACCCAGGCGGGCACGGATGTCGTACAGGGCCGCCGACCAGATCTCACCGTCGCGGTGGACCTCGCCCACCGCGTCCTGCGGGTAATGCTTGGTACCGTCGAGGCGGCGCAGGCAGTGTGGGGTGGTAGAGGTGTAGGAAACCGCATCCCAGTCGGCGACGCAGGCCTCCGGCGCGTTGGCGGGCACGCCGGTCTTCCAGCTCGTCACGGCGACGGCGAGGTAGTCGCTGAAGCCCTCGCCGATCGCGCCGGACTCCAGCGTGGTGCCGAAGCCAGGCACCTGACCGTCCTGCACCGAGTGACCGTACTCGTGGACGATCACCTCGGCGTCCTCCGCGTCGTCCACGCCTCCCTTACCGAGGGTGATGTTGGCCTTGTCCTCGCGGAAGAAGGAGTTGTCGGGACCGTACTGGTTGATCCGCAACTCGATCTGGCGCTGATTGACCGGGCGCAGCCGGGAGCCGAAGCCGAGCGACTGCAGGTAGTGCTGGGCGGTGGTGACCCAGTAGTACCCCATCACCTGCTCGAACTGGTCGGTGTCGCGGTGGAAGGAGAAGGTGCCCCTCGCCGGCTTGCCGGTCTCGCTCTTGACCCGGACGTAACGCCCGGTGAGGGTTCCGGAGCCGTCCAGGTCGGTGAGAGTGACGGTGCGGTAGGCGAGGGCGAAGGCCGCGCTGTCGCGGTCCTTGTCGTCCGTCAGTAACTGGTTGCCGAGGGTCTGGACCGGGTTGGGGTAGAAGACCGTCGCGGTGGGGTCGGTGCCGGCGTGGGCGGTGCCGGGGACGAGCAGCGCGGCGGCGGTAGCGACAGTGAGGCAGGCGGTGGTCCGGCGGTGCCGGGGGGTGAACATCAACACTCTCGTACTATGGCGCCAAGGGACTGCGCCGTCGACCAGCCGCGGCCTGCGGGCGAGCGGCGGCTTCGGCGTCCATGCCACGCGTCGGCCGCCGAGAAGCGGATGAGTATAGGACTTGGTCAGGCGGGGCCTCGGTAGCCAGGGGGCGGGTCTTGGCCCTCGTAGGCGGGCACCGCACGGCCGGACAGAAACGCCCGCAGCAGCCCGAGATACGCCTCGCTCTGATACGTGCCGCCGCCGAGGTAGGCGAGCCTGGCCGAGGGCAGCGCCCGCCGGAACTCCATGGCCGACGCCCAGCTCTGCTCATCGCACTGGCCCTTGACGATCAGCACGGGCACCGTCACCATCGCCAGGCTCGGCCGGAGCGAGCCCGGCGCGGCCCGCCCGGTCAGGCCGACATACCCACCAGAACCGGGTGCGGCCGCGGGGCACGGATGCGGGGCTCCCTCGCGGACGAGGTCGAGGTAGGCGTCCAGTTCCCGGTCGCCCGCGAACGCGTGTGCCGCCCGCGGGTCCACCCGCAACAGCGTGGAGACGGCGAGCAGGCGCGGGTCCGGTGTCCCGTCGCGTCCGAACACCGCCGCCACCTCGACCTTCCCGTCCGCCTCTCGCCCTTGGGGCTGCCAGGCGGGCGCTCCCCGGGACGGTCCGGCAGGGGAGAGTCCGGCCGGGGAGGAGAGCACCGCCCTCGCGACGCGGTCCGGGTGCGCAGTCAGGTAGGCGGCCGCGAGCTGGGCCCCATAATCCTGGGCGATCAGGTTCAGCCGCTCGGCGCCCACCGCCTGGCGGATGGCCTCCAGATCCGCCACGTCGCGCGTCAGGCCGTACCCCCCAGGGTCCCGCAGCCGCGCCGAGCGCCCGGCCCCGAGCTGGTCATAGACGTACACCTGGTAGCCGTCTGCCGCCAGCTTCCCGAAGAACGCCGAGGACGCCGCCAGATCGGCCACGCCCGGGCCGCCATGCAGGAACACCACGGGGTCGGGCCGGGTGACCCGCTTCGGCGCGAGCCGCGCGTACGCCAGCACCGAGCCCGTCGGCAGCCGCCACTCGCGCTGCCCGGCCACCGGCGCCGGTGAAGCATGAGACGGAGCCGGGCGCAAGGTGGCCACACTGACGTGCCAGACCACCGTCGCCTCCACCCCGAGGATCAAGACCGCGCGTAACCATCGCCCCCACGCCACCCTCGGCCTCGGCACGCACAGCAGCAGGCCCAGAAAGAACACCGACGCGAACACCGCCAGGCCCGTCACCGCGAACGCCGTCGGCTCCGCGCCCACCATCGCCATCCCGGCCAGCGTGGCCAGCCCCAGGACCGGCGACAGCGCCAGCACTCCGGCGCCCGCCACCGCCCGTCCGGTCAGCCTGGCGAAAGTAGCCATAAGGGGACGCTAGTGCACGCACCGCCCCCACTTCTCATGCTTGCGTAAGGCGTGCCACAGGTGGCGTGCGTTCCAGTGCAGGCAGCGACTGGGCCCCGGGCTTGGCTGGCGTGGGCCGCGCCCGGGGCGAGGGCGTGGTCCGGCCGGGGGGCGCCATTCCCGTCGGCCAGGCCGTGGCCCGCGGCCCTTTTCTTTCAGGGCCGTCGTCCGAGTGGCAGGATTCGAACCTGCGATGCTCCTGCTCCCAAGGCAGGCGGGCGACCACGCTACCCCACACTCGGATATGTGATGTCGTGCATGAAAAGAGCCGCCTCGGATATGGTCGAGACGGCTTTCCTGGTAGTCCTCGGGGACTATCCGGAAAACCTGCGCGGCGGCGGCTCGGGGCAGACCGCGAGCGGCCGGGAAGTGCTCAGGTCGCGCATTCTTCGCCGCCTTCCTCCGCTTGCTCTTCTTGGGTGGACGGTTACTACGGTAAACCGGTGATCGGCGCGCGGGCCACCCATTTATTTCTCCGCGTGTTCCCAGGGCAAACCGACCCTGGTCTCCGGGGATTCGACGCGGAAGCGGGGCAGGGATTCCGGGAAGTTGTCCCTGACGTAGTCGACGAGGAATTCTCGTACGTCGCACTTGAGGTCCCAGGAGGACGGCGAGTCGGCGGCGCTCATGAGGGCGCGGAGCTCGACCAGTCCGTTGGGCAGCACATCGGTGACCTGGAGCGTCCAGTCCTTCTGGTCCCACAGCGGGTTGCCCTGCAAGAACTTGTACAGGGCCTCGCGGAGCTTTTTCACCGGCACCGACCAGTCCACGCGCAGGAACACGACGGCGAGGACGCGGCTGCCGTGCCGGGTCCAGTTCTCGAACGGGGTCTGGGTGAAATAGCTGACCGGCAGGACGAGCCGGCGCTCGTCCCACAGGCGCAGCACGACGTACGTGAGGGTGAGCTCCTCGACCCTGCCCCATTCATCCTCCACCACGACGACGTCGTCGAGGCGGAGCGCGTCGCTGAAGGCGAGTTGGAGGCCGGCGAGCATGTTGCCGATGGTGGGCTGCGCGGCGATGCCGACGATGGCGCCCGCGATGCCGGCCGAGGCGAGCAGGCCGGCGCCGAGGGCCCGCACCTGCGGGAAGGAGAAGAGCATCGCGCCGACCGCGACCACGATGATGATCGCGCCGGCGACCCGGCGGACCAGCGCGATCTGGGTCATGATCCGCCGCGCCCGGCGGTTGCGCTCGCCCTCGACCTGCACCAGCCGGTCGAGGATGACGTCCGTCAGCGCGTACGTGGCCTGCACGATCAGCCAGGTGATCGCGGCGATCGAGACGAGGCCGAGCACCCGCTCGACCGTGCCGGCGAGGCTCCGCTCGGACGGCGAGTCGCCGAACATGCCGGGGCCGAACACCAGGTTGAACGCCAGGACGGCGGCCACCGTGAACGCGGGCCACGTGCAGTGCTCCACCAGATGCCGGGCGAGCGCGAATTTACGCCCGATCCTGTTCAGCGTCCGGCGGACCGCCTCGACCAGGATGATCGCCCCGATCACCGAGATTACGAGAATGGGCCAGTCCGACGGAGACTGCACGCTGAATGCCCCCTTTGTCTTAAAACGTCTCATCAAAGGTCACATTGCCCTCAACCGCCACTTGGTAAGCGGAGACACGCCGTTCGAAGAAGTTGGCCAGCTCCTGGACGTCCTGCAGCTCCATGAAGGCGAAGGGGTTGGCGGAGCCGTAGTGGCGGGGCAGGCCCAGCCTGGCCAGGCGCTGGTCGGCGACGTACTCCAGGTATTGGCGCATCTGGTCCACGCTCATGCCGGCCATGCCGTCGCCGCACAGGTCCTCGGCGAAGGCCAGCTCGGCCGCCACGGCCTCCTCCAGCATGGCGGTGACCTGCTTGCCCAGCTCGTCGTCGAACAACGACGGCTCTTCGGCCCGGAC
The DNA here is from genome assembly GCF_052245915.1 of Nonomuraea sp. 10N515B. Lineage (NCBI taxonomy): Bacteria > Bacillati > Actinomycetota > Actinomycetes > Streptosporangiales > Streptosporangiaceae > Nonomuraea > Nonomuraea sp. 10N515B. The sequence continues at coordinate 172,039 of NZ_JBQQBQ010000007.1, read as the reverse complement.
CGTGTCCACCACGCTGAAGGCGAACTCCATGTGCATGGACTCGTCCCTGAACACCCAGTTCGTGCCGGTGGCCAGGCCCCCGAGGAGGCCTCGGGAGCGGAACCAGTACACGTAGGCGAAGGCGCCGTAGAAGAACAGGCCCTCGATGCAGGCGGCGAAGCAGATGAGGTTGAGGAGGAATCGACGGCGCTCGGCAGCGGTTTCCAGGCGCTCCAGGCCGTTGATGGAGTCGATCCACTTGAAGCAGAATTCCGCCTTGTCGCGGATCGCCGGGATGTGCTCGATGGCGGCGAACGCCTTCACCCGCTCGTCGGGGTCGGGGAGGTAGGTGTCGAGCAGGGTCAGGTAAAACTGCACGTGGACGGCTTCCTCGAACAGTTGCCTGCTGAGATAGAGGCGGGCCTCGGGGGCGTTGACGTGCTGGTAGAGGTTGAGCACCAAGTTGTTGGCCACGATGGAGTCGCCGGTGGCGAAGAAGGCGACCAGGCGGTTGATGAGGTGCCGCTCCTGCTGCGTCATCTTCGTCAGGTCGGCGAGGTCGGAGTGCAGGTCCACCTCCTCCACCGTCCACGTGTTCCGGATGGCGGCGCGGTAGCGCTCGTAGAAGTCCGGATAGCGCATCGGGCGGAGTGTGAGGTCCATGCCGGGGTCGAGCAGCAACGTTTTCTCCTCAAAACATTTCTTCACGGGGTGCGCGCCGTGACGAGCGCATCGTTGGCCGCGTTCTTCGGTGAAGCGGTCACCGGATCACTGGCAGGCTTCGCAGACCTCTGGGTTCTCCAGTGAGCACGCGACGGCCTCCACCACGGCCTCCGGAGCGGAGGCGGCCACCGTGGTCTGGGCGATGCGGGTCGCGGGGCGCGAGCGCAGGTAATAGGTGGTCTTCAGGCCCTTTTTCCAGGCGTAGGCGTACATCGAGGAGAGCTTGCCGATGGTCGGGCTGGCCATGAAGAGGTTGAGCGACTGCGACTGGTCGATGTACGGCTGCCGCGCCGCCGCCAGGTCGATCAGCGCCTTCTGCGGCAGCTCCCAGGCGGTCCGGTAGAGCGACTTCAGGTCCTCGGGGATGCCGGGGACGTCCTGGATCGAGCCGTCGGCGCGCTTGATCGCGTCCCGCAGCTGCTGCGTCCACAGCCCTCGTGCCTGCAGGTCGGCCACCAGGTAGCGGTTGACCTGGAGGAACTCCCCGGACAGGGTCTCGCGCTTGAACACGTTGGACACCTGCGGCTCGATGCACTCGTAGCAGCCGGCGATGGAGGCGATCGTGGCGGTCGGCGCGATGGCGATCATGAGGGAGTTGCGGAGGCCGTTGATCGCGATCTTCTGACGCAGGGCGTCCCAGGGCGGCGTGCTCGCCACGTAGTGGTCCGGGTGCAGGACTCCCCCGGCCGCCCGGGTGTCGGCGTACGACGGGTGCCTGCCGCGCTCGGCGGCCAGGTCGGCCGAGGTGTCGTACGCGGCCAGCGCGATCTCCTCGGCGATCCGCGTGGACAGGGCGAGGGCCTGCGGGGAGTCGAACGGCAGCCGCAGGGTGAAGTAGACATCGGCCAGGCCCATCACGCCGAGGCCGATCGGCCGCCACCGCTTGTTGGCCGCCTCGGCCTCGGGCGTCGGGTAGAAGCCCAGGTCGATGGTGCGGTCAAGGAAGCGCACCGCGGTGCGGACGGTGCGGCGCAGCCGCTCCCAGTCCATGTCCCCGGCGGTCAGGTGGGCCGCCAGGTTGATCGAGCCGAGGTTGCACACGGCGGTCTCGCCGTCGCTGGTGACCTCGAGGATCTCGGTGCACAGGTTCGACAGGTGGATGACGTTCTCGGGGCGGGCGGTCTGGTTGGAGGTGCGGTTGGCGGCGTCCTTGAACGTCATCCAGCCGTTGCCGGTCTGGGCGAGGGTGCGCATCATGCGGCCGTACAGGGTGCGGGCAGGGATCTGCCGGACATATCGCCCGGCGGCCTCGTACGCCCGGTACGCGGCCGTGAACGCCTCCCCGTACAGGTCCGTGAGGTCGGGCACCTCCTTCGGGTCGAACAACGACCAGACCTCATCGGCCTCCACCCGGCGCATGAACTCGTCGGGCACCCAGTTGGCCAGGTTGAGGTTGTGGGTGCGGCGCGCGTCCTCGCCGGTGTTGTCGCGCAGCTCCAGGAACTCCTCGATGTCGGCGTGCCAGGTCTCCAGGTAGACGCAGGCCGCGCCCTTGCGCCGGCCGCCCTGGTTGACCGCCGCGACCGAGGAGTCGAGGGTACGCAGCCACGGGACGATGCCGTTGGAGTGGCCGTTCGTGCCCCTGATCAGGGAGCCGCGCGAGCGCACCCGGGTCCAGGAGATGCCGATGCCGCCGGCGTACTTCGACAGCCGCGCCACCTGGCCGTACCGGTCGTAGATCGACTCCAGCTCGTCGCGCGGCGAGTCGAGCAGGAAACACGACGACAGCTGCGGCCGTCGGGCGCCGGAGTTGAACAATGTGGGCGAGCTGGGCAGGTAGGACAGCGTGGACATCAGGGCATAGAGCTCGGCGGCCTCCCCCACCGTCTCCGACAGCCCGCAGGCCACGCGCAGAAAGAAGTGTTGCGGCCGCTCGAGCACGGCCCGCGTCTCGGGGTGGCGCAGCAGGTAGCGGTCGTAAACGGTGCGCAGGCCGAAGTACTCGAACCGGCCGTCGGCCTCCTCCGAGATCAGCGCGTCCAGCTCGGCGGCGTGCGTGGCGACGAACGTGGCCAGCCCGTCCTGGATCAGCCCGGCCGCGTGGGTGGCGGCGATGGACTCGGAGAACGTCCGCACCCCGTGCCCGGCCGCCTCGTCGGCGATCTCCTCGGCCAGCAGCCGGGCGGCGACCCTGGAGTTGGCCGGGTCGGTGATCACCCGGGCCGCGGCCTCCTCGATGGCCAGCCGGCGGTCGATCTCAATGACCTGCGTCACGTGCTCTCTCCTCGCGAGCTCATCCCCGTGAGGGCAGCGCGAGAGCACGGCGGGTCCCCGTCGCTCCGCGGCCCTCCCTCGAGGCCATGGACACTGCACGCCACTGGCAGGTCTTCGGGCTCGCGGGCGCGCTCAAAGGCTCCTAATGGCCGTCGCTTCCCAGATCGCTCCAGTGCTCATGACGGCGGTCGTTCCCGCTCACCGCTGCGGGGCAGCCCCGGAATCGCACCGGGTTCCCTTTTGCTTCGCCTCCGGGGAGGCGAACCAGCGACGATCAGGATCCTACATCTAGTGGCCGTTCCCGCAACTACCCCAGCATGTTGTGGCTTTGGTCGCGTCCACGAGGCCGAAGTCCCGCAGGACGGCGCGGGTGCGCTCCACCTCGGAGCCGAGCCATCGCGCGAAGTCGTCGCCGCTGAGCGGGATCGAGATCCAGCCGGCTGCCCGGCAGGCGGCCCGCCAGCCGGGCGAGGCGGTGACGTCCTCGCACATGCGAATGGCCGATGCGCGGCTCTCCTCCGGCATGTCGTCGGGCCCGAAGGCGGCCGTCCAGTCGGCGAAGTCCACGCGTACGCCGGACTCCAGCAACGTCGGCACGTCGAAGTCGGGCACCCGGACGGCGGAGGAGACCGCCAGCGCCCGCACCCGGCCCTGGCCGATGCTCCCACGCCAGTCCGGGAGCAGCCCGGCGGCGGCCGCGGCCTTGCCGGACAGCAGCGCGATCATGGCCTCCTGGCTGCTGGGATAGCCGGTGTAGTCGACCTGCCTGGTGTCCGCGCCGAGCCCCTTGGCGATCAGTCCGAACAGCAGGTGGTCGGGCGCCCCCTCCGGCCCGCCCGCCAGCGGCGTCTGACCCGGCCAGGCCAGCAGGTGGGCGCCGAAGTCGGCGAAGTCCTTGAAGCGGGAGTTCGCGGGCACGACCACGACCTCCACGTCGCCGGCCAGCCTGGACAGCGGCGTGGAGGTGTCGAGCAGCGTCTCGGCATTGTTCAACTCGGCGGCGGCCAGCGCGGGCAGGCCGGTCACGGTGACCCTCGTCCCGGTGCCGGTCTCGTACCCGGAGGTGCGGGCCGCGCCGGCGAACGCCTGCCCGACCCGGTCCCAGCGGCGCCCGCCCGGGTTGATCGAGAACTCGGCCCGCCGGCCCGCCCCGCCGCCGCCGCCGGGGACGTGCCCGGTCCCGCAGCCGGCCGCGATCGCGGCCACGCCCAGCCCCCATGCGACGAACCGCCGACGGCGCATGTGCCTCTCCTTCGCCCGACCCTCCTTACCCTAAGTTATTCACCCATTACAGAGAGATGCACACGTACGTGTTGAGATCACGCCAAAGACAGATGCCGAAATAGCAGGATTTATTCGGTCAAACAGCTACTTTTTCGCTGCTACCTTTTTCGCCACGCCCGCCATCAGTGACGACGGCAACGACCAGTCCCCCACCAGTTTGGGCCGGTCAGGACGCCAGTCGACGGCTTGCACCAGCCCCGGCGGCTCCAGTACGAAATCGCCGAAGAACGCGCGGATCTCGGCGGGCGTACGATCGCCGCCACTCGCCGCCGGGCCCTGCGCCCGCTCCTCCTCCAGCCGTCCTCGGGTGGTGGCGTGGGTGATCACGAGATGGCTGCCGGGGGGCATCCGCTCGCGCAGCGCGGCCACCGCCCGCTGCGGCTGCGCGGAGTCGGGCAGGAAGTGCAGGATCGACACCAGCAGCACCCCGACCGGCTCGGCCAGGTCGAGGAACCGCCCGGCCTGGGCCAGCACGTCGTCGGGGTCCAGCAGGTCGGCCTCGACCACGACGGCCCTGCCCGGAGCTCGCGGAGCTCGTGCTTCGGCGAGCTCCGCGAGCAGGGCCTTGGCGTGCGTGGCGACCACCGGGTCGCGGTCGACGTAGACGACCTGGGCCGCGGGTGCGACCTCGTGCGCGCTGCCCTGGGTCGGCAGCCCGCTGCCCAGGTCGAGGAACTGGCGTACCCCGGCGGCGGCCACGTACCGAACGGCACGCTGCAGGAAGGCCCGGTTGGCGCGGGCCAGCGGGACCGCCTCCGGGATCAGCTCCGCGAGCTGCTCAATGGCCTCCCGGTCGACCGCGTAGTTGGCCGACCCGCCGAGCATGTAGTCGTACATGCGTGCGGGATTGGGCCTGTGTTGGTCGAACGGCCGCACACCACTGAATTTATGTCGTTCGCAGCGGAATAACGAGGTTTGCGGCTGAATTAGAGCCGATTACTCGACAGTTACGCTCTTCGCAAGATTGCGTGGCTTGTCCACATCGCGTTCGAGCGCGACCGCGGCGTGGTAGGCGAGCAACTGGAGCGGGATCGTGAGCAGGATCGGGTCGAGCTCGATCTCGTTCTTGGGGATCACGATCACGTCGTCGGCCAGCTTGTGCTCGGGCTCGCGATGGCCCACCATCAGCACCCGGCCGCCGCGGGTGCGGATCTCTCCGAGCGTGGTGAGGTTCTTGTCGAGCAGCTCGTCGTCGGGGACGATCGCGACCGTCGGCATATCGGGGCCGATCAACGCGAGCGGGCCGTGCTTGAGCTCGCTGGCCGGGTAGGCCTCGGCGTGCACGTACGAGATCTCCTTGAGCTTCTGCGCGCCCTCCCTGGCCACCGGGTAGCCACGCACGCGGCCGACGAACATCATGCTCGGGTGCTTGGCGTATTTGCGCGCCAGCTCGGCGATCTTGTCGCCCTGGGTGAGGATCTCCTCGATCTGCCCTGGCAGCCGGCGCAGGCCCTCCACGATGCGCCGCCCGTCGGCCGGCGACAGGTCGCGCACTCGGCCCAGGTGCAGCGCGAGCAGCGCGAACGCGATCGCGGTCGAGGTGAACGCCTTGGTCGAGGCGACGGAGACCTCCGGCCCTGCGTGCAGGTAGATGCCGCCGTCCACCTCGCGGGCGATGGCGCTGCCCACGGCGTTGACGATGCCGATGACCCGGCCTCCCTTGCGCTTGAGCTCCTGCACGGCGGCGAGCGTGTCGTAGGTCTCGCCCGACTGGCTGATCGCGACGTAGAGCGTGTCGGGGTCGACGACCGGGTTGCGATAGCGGAACTCGCTGGCCGGCTCGGCGTCGGACGGGATGCGCGCCAGCTCCTCGATGAGCTGCGCGCCGATCTGCCCCGAGTAGTACGCCGACCCACAGCCGATGATCTTCACACGCCGGAAGCCGCGCGTCTCACGGGCGTCCATGTTGAGCCCGCCCAGGTGGGCCACGTGGAAGCGCTCGTCGAGCCGGCCGCTCATCGTGCGGGTGATCGTCTCGGGCTGCTCGGAGATCTCCTTGAGCAGGTAGTGCTCGTAGCCGCCGGTGTCGTAGTGGCCGGCGTCCCAGTCGACGGTCAGCGGCTCCTTGGCCGTCTCGCGGGCGTCGCTGGCGAAGGTGTGGAAGCCGTCGGCCTTGAGCACGGCCAGCTCGCCGTCCTCCAGGTGCACGACCTGGCGGGTGTAGCGGACCAGGGCGGCCACGTCGGAGGCGGCGAACATCTCCTTCTCGCCGATGCCGAGCACGATCGGGCTGCCGTTGCGCGCCACGACCACCTCGCCGGGCCGCTCGGCGTCGATGACCGCGATGCCGTAGGTGCCGACGATGCTCTTGAGCGTCTTCCTGACCGCCTCCTCCAGGGAGTCGTTCTCGTCGACGGCGTGGGCGATCAGGTGGGCGAGCACCTCGGTGTCGGTCTCCGAGGCGAACTCGACACCGTCGGCGATCAGCTTGGCGCGCAGCTCGCCGGCGTTTTCGATGATGCCGTTGTGCACGACCGCGATGCGCTGGTCGGCCGACAGGTGCGGGTGGGCGTTCTCGTCGCTGGGCACACCGTGCGTGGCCCATCGGGTGTGCCCGATGCCCAGGCCGCCCTTGAACCGCGTGGGCACGACCTTGGCCAGGTCGGCCACCCGGCCCTTGCACTTGCGGACCTTCAGCCCTTTGTTGGACACCACGATCCCCGCCGAATCGTAGCCCCGGTACTCAAGCCGCTGCATGCCCTCCAGCAGGATGGGCGCTGCGTCCTTGGGGCCTACGTAGGCCACGATTCCGCACATCGAGGTCCTCCTCTTTATCCGTAAACGATTCTGCGAAGCTGCCGGAGCGACAGCTCTGGGGCGGCCACGCGGCGGCCGCGTAACTCGGCGGCGATCCTGGGGAAGATCTCGTCGTTGGTGAGGCCGCGGGACTTCAGCTCGCCGTGGCGGCGGCGGACGTACTCCTCGACGGACTCGAAGAAGTACGACAGCACGTCGGCGACCACCCGAGCGGCCTCTCCAGGCCCCAGCGGGCTCGTCCTGGTGAGGTGCGCGATGAGATCTTCGTACGGATGTCGTGCCGTGGACACAGAGGAGGACACTACGGCTCTGGAACGAGACACGCCAACATCCTGCCCGATATCGGGCAGGATTTAACTCCGCCACGCGGTATGGAACAGCGACCTCATCCGTATCACCTGTCCCGTCTGACACATCCCTTTCTGGGAACAGTTACGCTGAGTAGTCAGATCGTGACGTTGCACGGGGGAGATGCCATGCAGATCTTGCTCGCCGCCATCCTTGCCGCCGGTGTGCTCACCGCGCCCGGGGAGGACCTCGCCTCGGAGCGGCAGCACGATTTCGTGGCCGCCGCCCGCGAATTCGGGGTGCCGGTGAGCGTGCTGCTCGGGGTCGCGTACCTGGGGTCCCGGTGGGACACGCACGGAGGGTGGCCGAGCACCGCCGGCGGTTACGGGCCGATGCACCTCGTGGACGCGATCCCCGCGGGCTCTACGATGATCGGCGACGCGCTGGGAGACGCCCGGGGGGACGAGGCCCGGCCGATGCCGCCACACCGGGGCCAGGCCACCGCAGCGCCGCCCGCCGCGGCGCTGCGGACCGCCCATGCGGCGCCACGGACGATCCAGACGACGCCGCGGACGGTCCAGGCGACGCTGCCGACCACACTGCCCGAGGCGGGGCGGCTGGCCGGCGTGGAGCCGGCCCGGCTGCGGACCGACCCTTCCGCGAACATCCGCGCCGGCGCCGCCCTGCTCGCCTCCTACCAGCACCGCCCCAGCACCGACCCGGCCGACTGGTACGACGCGGTCGCCCGATACTCGGGAGCGGAGGACCCGGCAGCGGCGCGGGAGTTCGCCGACGAGGTGTTCGCGGTGATCCAGGAGGGGATGCACCGCCGCACCGACGACGGGCACGTGGTGCGGCTGGACCCCGTGCCGGGCCTGCGCGTTCCGTACACCGGCACGGAGGCCCAGTCCTCCGGCGCCGGCGAGGGTGCCCAGCCGGCGGCGGGCAACCCTCCGCTGCCGGACGTCAATGACCAGCCGGCGGCAGGCTATCCACCGCTGCCAGACGTCGATGCCCAGCCGGCGGGAGGCGACGCCCCGCAGGCGGCAACCGGCACCCAGCCGGTCGGCAGCGCCGACGGGCAGACGGTCGGCGGGGCCGACGGGCAGACGGTCGGCGGGGCCGACGGGCAGCCCGTCCTCGGTGCGGACGGCGACGGACTGCCGTCCATGAACAGCGCTCCCCTGTCCCAGGATTGGTCTGCCGAGCAGGCGGAACCGCCGGTGGAAAGGCCCGCGACGGCGGAGTGCCCGGCCTCCCTCGCCTGCGCCTGGATGCCCGCCGCCTACCAGCGCTTCGGCAAGAAGAACAACAGGGACTACGGCAACCACGACCGCCTGCTGCGCCCCCGATCCGTCGACTACATCGTCATCCACGACACGGAAGGCACCTTCCAGGGCATCCCCGCCATGATCGGCGACCCGAAGTACGTGAGCTGGCACTACACGATCCGCTCCCGTGACGGCCATGTCGCCCAGCACGTGGCGACGAGGGACATCGCCTGGCATGCGGGCAACTGGGACGTCAACACCCGTTCCATCGGCATTGAGCACGAGGGGTACCTGGCGAAGGGAGGGACGTGGTACACGGAGGCGATGTACCGGGCGTCCGCCAAGCTCGTCCGTTATCTGGCCGACAAGTACGGCATCCCGCTCGATCGCGCCCACATCCTGGGCCACGACAACGTCCCGGGCACCACCCCGAAGTCCGTCGCCGGCATGCACAACGACCCCGGCCCTTACTGGGACTGGGCCCACTACTTCGATCTGATGGGCAGTCCGCTCACGGCCGTGAAGGGCGGCGACTCCGTCATGATCCGCCCGTCCTACGAGACCAACCGCCCTCGCTTCACCGGCTGCGTCGCCACCAAGAGCGACCAGGCCCCCGCCGCTAAAAGCGCCCAGGGCCGCACCGCCCAGAGCGCTCCGGGCCTCGTCGTTCCCATGAGCGACCAGGGCCCCGCCGCTCCCCGAGGCGGCCGAGGCATCGCCGCCCCTCAAGGCGGCCAGGGCCCCGCCACCACAAGCGGCCAGGACTGCCCGCCGCACGGCGCCGCAACCGTCTGGCTGCACACGGCGCCGAGCGAGACCGCCCCGCTGGTCACCGACGTGGGCAAGCACGGGGGCAAGCCCGGCTCCTACAGCGTGCACGACCACTCCGCCCGCGCCTCGACGGGTCAGCGCTTCGCCGTCGCCGAGCGGCAGGGCGATTGGACGGCCATCTGGTACCTGGGCCAGAAGGCGTGGTTCCACAACCCGGCCGCGAGCCCCACCGCTGTCCCGGCCAAGGGCCAACTGGTCACACCGTTGAAACCCAACACCAAGGTGTACGGCCGCGCATATCCCGAAAAGTCTGCCTATACGCGGGACCCTTCGTCGTACCAGCCCTTGACCCCACTCCAGTACACGATCTCCCCCGGGCAGACGTACGCGGTGGACGACACCATCACCGGCTCCTACTACGCCACCGGCGCGTTCCACCCGTCCAAGCACGTCACGACCACCGGCAAAACCCGCTACCACCAGATCCAGCTGGGCCATCGGGTGATGTTCGTGATGACGAAGGACGTCCGCCTGATCCCTTGAATTTCGCGGTGCGCACCTTCGAGTGCGCACGGGCACTCCGCGGAGACGATATGGTTTTCCCGTGGCCCGGCGCACGTCGCCGGGGGTTCACGCGGAAGTGGCTCAGTGGTAGAGCATCACCTTGCCAAGGTGAGGGTCGCGGGTTCGAATCCCGTCTTCCGCTCGGAGCGAGACTCCTGGTGGAGTGGCCGAGAGGCGAGGCAGCGGCCTGCAAAGCCGTCTACACGGGTTCGAATCCCGTCTCCACCTCGGCGACCGGCGGACCCTCCAGGATCCGCTAAAGTAAAGTGCAACGCCATGCGGAAGTGGCTCAGTGGTAGAGCATCACCTTGCCAAGGTGAGGGTCGCGGGTTCGAATCCCGTCTTCCGCTCTGAGTGATAACTCAATACGGACGATTAGCTCAGCGGGAGAGCGCTTCCCTGACACGGAAGAGGTCACTGGTTCAATCCCAGTATCGTCCACCACTCAAAGACCCCAGCTCACGGCACACCCGGAGCCTGGGGTTTCTTGTTGTTCAGGGGAGATCCTCTGAGCCCGCCCTGCTCAAAAGGTGCCGTACGCGCGGCGGCCGGCTCCCATCTGGTCGCCTGCCGTGAAGTTCGTCCCGCACGGCGTGACCAAGCTACTGCCGCCCTTCGTGCGCCGGCCTCAGGGCACATGGGGCAGGAAGAGGCGGCGCCAGGTGTGGCCTGACCATCACCGGCAAGCTGTCTGGCTCCTCCTGACCCACTGAAGGGCGCGGTCAGGGGATCTGGAGCAGGCCGTGGTAGGAGAGATCCTCGGTCACCTGCGCGTCCCGTTCCTTCGCCTTGAGCAGTTGGTGGCTGAGCGTCTCGTACAGCCATGCCTTGTATTCGGGCACGCTCCAGCCCGCGTCGCCGGTCAGGCCGAGGAAGGTCTCGTGGCTGCAGAGCACGACCATGATGTCGGTGGCACGTTGCGGGTCCAGCCCGGGGCGGAGGTGACCGTGGCCGGCGAGGCCGGCGATCAGCTGGTTCATGCCGGCGCGGCGAGACTGGGTGACACCTTGCCAGAAGACGTCGATGTCGGGGTCGGACGCCGCCGCGGTGTGGATAGTGGCGGTGAGCGGGGCGACACGGGCATAGATGTCCACGCCATGTTCGATGGTGAGAGCCAGGGCGCGGTGCCCGTCCGGCGATGCGAGGGCCTGCTTCATCCAGGACCGCTGTCCCACCGGTGGCGGGTCGTATTCGCCGGCGGCGGCGCTCTCGATGACCTCTCGCAGCAGTGCGGCCTTGGTACGGAACACGTAGTAGACGGTCTGCACTGCGACGTCGGCAGCGGCGGCGATCGCGTCCATCGTGGTCGATGGATAGCCGTTCTCGCAGAACAGACGGTAGGCGGTATCGATGATCTTGCACCGGGTGGCCTTGGCACGGTCGCGGCGGGCTTGTCCGGGTCGGGCATTGACATCGCTCATAGCGGAGTCCGAGACTACTAGATGTGCTTACTAGTGGTTACCACTAGTGGCTCACTACAAACCAAGCCTCGAGAGGCAGGCCGGACATGGTGGTACTGGAGAACTCGGTCGACATCGCGCTGCCACCGGCGAAGGTCTTCGACTACCTCAGCGACCTGCGCAACGAGAAGGAGTGGAACCCGAAGATGCGCTCCGTGCGGCTGTTGACCGGCGAGCCGATCGGGCCCGGGTCGAGGTATCAGGCCAGGTGGGCGGGCAGCCCGGACAACATCGTGGAATACACCCGGTTCGACCGGCCCCATGAGTGGGCATCGGTCGCCGAGTCGAAGATGATGACGGTCCGCTTCTCGGCACGCGTGACGCCGGCACCTGCCGGTGCCCATCTGGCAGTGCGGATGGAGCTGGTTCCGCATGGGCCGATGAGGCTGTTACAGCCGATCCTGCGCCACTGGATGCAAGCCCAAGAGGTCGACAACATGCGCTACATCAAAACCGCGATGGAATCGCTGGCCACGCGATGAGCAGACCCACGGCCGGCTACAAGCGTGCTCCCTGGATGGCGGCCGGAGGACCCGGGCCGCCTTCATCGCTGGATCGCGGCGGCGATGATCGTGTGGATCCAGCGCTCCCACTGCTCGGGCGTCCACCCGCGTACGCCGGTGAGCAACAGGTAGACCTCGAAGCTGACCAGGGTGAAGATAATGTCGGCCGCCTCCTCGGTCGAAAGGTCCGGGCGCAGGGCCTGCTTGTCGGCGAGGGTGCGGTGGCCGTCGGGCTTGTCGCGCACCTGCTCCACCCAAGGCCGGTCCAGCACCGGTATCGGCTCGTCATCGCCGACCGACAGCACGTCGATGATCTCTTTGAGAACCGTGGCCTTGTTGCCGAAGTGGAAGTACACCGTCTGCACCGCGCCTGGGCGGCGCGGCGGGTGCCGCGTCCGGCGCTCAACGGCTTCCACCACGTCAAACTCCCGGTGACGGACGTCCGGCGCAGCCGCGACTGGTACGAGCGTGTGTTAGGCCTGCGCCTGTACATCGAGTTCGTCGAAGACGGCACACTCATGGGCGTCGCCCTCCGCGATGCCAACAGCACCCTTGATGTGGCACTACGCCACGACCCGGTACGGGCCGCCGCGATGGCCAGATTCGACCCGATGGCCCTACGCGTACCAACCCTGCGCGACCTGAAGGCCTGGCAGCAGCGACTCGACGACCTGGCCGAGCCACACGACGGCATCATCACCGGCCACGTCGGCCAGGCGCTCATCGGCCTGAACGATCCCGACCCCATCGAGACCCGCTTCTACCACCCCGCCCACAGCCAGCCCGAGGACGCCCGATGAGCTTCGACCCCAGCGGCTACCCCCTCACCCCACCGACGGGCCGCACCTGTGATTCCTGGCACCCGGATGGCGGTGAAGACCGGCGCCGATCAGACCGGCGGCGCCTTCACCCTCATCGAGTGGTCCGCACCGGCCGGCTTCGGACTACCCCAGCACATCCACGACCGCGAAGACGAGGCGTTCTACATCCTCGAGGGAAAGATCGCCATCGACTGCGGCGACCACCACTGGACCGCCGGACCCGGCGACTTCGCCTTCCTGCCCCGCCACATCCCGCACTCCTTCATCGTCACCGACGAACCAGTACGCGGCCTGCAGATCCTCGGCCCGCCACCCACGTGACCCATACCAGGAACGTTCCAAACCACCGGGCTCACCACCGCCGCGAGCGCCCCCGACACCTGCATCTCGGGCTTCGTCTGGCGCGAGGCGCGCCCCAGCGACCACGTCTGCGTCACCCCGGCCGGCCGCCGCGCCTCCTCCAGCCCGCCGCGCACCTGAAGGCGGCGGGGCCTGAGAGCCGCCCCGTCACGGCCAGGTGTTGGCCTCGGCTTCGAACACCTCCCTGTCGCTCTCCACGGGCAGCACGCACAGCAGGTGCCCGCCGGGAGCGCGCAAGGTCCGGCACTCCATCCACTGCGACACCGGGGTCGCGCCGAGCGCCAGCAGGCGCGCCGTCTCGGCCTCCACGTCGTCGGTCTCGATGTCGAGGTGGAAGCGGGGCGCGTCGCCGACCGCCTGGACGGCCGTGACCAGGCCGGGAATGGCCTGGTGGAGCGAGATGAACTGTTCCTCGCCCTGGAGGGGACGGGCGGTGGCCCCGAGCGCGGCCGCCCAGAAGGCCGCGGCCTGGTCGGCTTCGGGCGAGGGGGTGTCGATGAGAAGGGCGTAGACGCGGCTGCGATGCACGACCGCTCACCCTAGCGAAGCCGTCGAGCGACCGTTTACGCATCCCTTGCCGTCCACATGCCAACCCCCGGTGAAATGTCGCCGAACGCGCAGTTTTGGTGTCGCTGCGTGCATAGACCGTTTCGGTACGGGTAGCGCCGTGGCATTGACTCCTCGGAGGAGGAAACCGTGGACATCAACATAGGCCAGGGCATCCAAGACGCCTGGCGGCAAATAGCGACGTTCGTTCCCAGGCTGGTCGCGTTCCTGGTGATTCTCTTCATCGGGTGGATCGTGGCCAAGGCCCTGGAGAAGATCGTCAACAAGATCCTGGACCGGGTGGGGTTCGAGCGGGCGGTGGAGCGCAGTGGCGTACGCCGCTGGCTGGAACGCAGCAGGTACGACGCCAGCAGCCTGCTGGCGAGAATCGTCTTCTACGCGATCATCCTGGTCACCCTGCAGATAGCGTTCAGCGTGTTCGGCCCGAACCCGATCTCGGCGCTGCTGACCGCCGTGGTGGCCTGGCTGCCCATGGCCCTCGTCGCCATCGTGATCATCGTGGTGGCGGGCGCCATCGCCAGGGGCGTCAGGGACATCCTGAACGGGGCGCTCGGCGGGCTGTCGTACGGCCGCTGGATCGCCACCGCCGCGGCGGTGTTCATCTGGGCGCTGGGCATCATCGCGGCGCTCAACCAGATCGGCGTGGCCACCACGGTCACGACTCCGGTGCTGATCACCGTGCTCGCCACCATAGGGGCCATCGCGGCCATCGGCGTCGGCGGCGGGCTCGTCCGGCCGATGCAGCAGCGCTGGGAGCGCTGGCTGGGCCGGATCGAGGAGGAGGCGCCGCAGGCCAAGGCGCACGCGGAGGCGTACCAGCGTGGGCGCCAGGACGCCGCGGCGATGACCGAGGAGACGGCGCCTATCCGTACCACTCCGGGCGCTCCGTCCCGGCCGGACATGCCGCCGACGTCGGGTCCGCCCCGCCCGGACATGCCGCCGTCCTCGGGTCCGCCCCGTTCGGACATGCCTCCCGAGTGACCCGCCGGCGGACGTGCCTTCCGGCTGACCCGGCGTCGGACCTGCCGCACGGCCGGCCCGGACGGCGACCCGCCCACTCGGCCCCCTCCGAGCCGAGCGGGGCGGGTGGCTCGCCGGTCGGCGGGGCAGGTGGGCCGCCGGTCAGGCGGGAAGTTCGTCGTTCAGGAAGCCGAGTTCGCGGGCGAGCCAGCAGACCGCCGTCAGCCGCAGGGCCGCGGCATCGGGCTCGCCGGTGAAGGCCCAGCCGCGGTGGCGGAGCTCGTCGAGGAAGCCGAGCAGGTAGTCGCCCAGGGTCTCGCGATCCATCGGGATCGCATCACGCAGCACCGCGGCATGCTGGTCCACGGCCGCGACGAGCCCGGGCTCGCTGCCCATCCGCGCGAGCTGGGTATCGCCCAGCTCACCCATCAACCACCGAAAGGGCGAAGTCGCCCAACCTTCCTCAAAGAACACCAAACAACCCTAAAGCATGTTCCAAGGTCAGCGGCCATATGGCAGGCCCACGTAGTTCTCCGCGAGCGTCGTGGCCGCCGCCTCCGACGAGGTGACGTAGTCCAGATACGACAACTGCAGCCGCCGCCCGTAGGCGTCGTCGTCCTCGAACGTGTGCAGCAACGTCGTCATCCACCACGAAAAGTGTTGCGCTCGCCACACCCGCTTCAGGCACGCCTCCGAGTACCCGTCCAGCAGCGCCGTGGAGCCCTCCGAGAAGTACGCGGCCAGCGCCTCGGTGAGCACGCGCACGTCGGCCACGGCCAGGTTGAGCCCCTTCGCCCCGGTGGGCGGCACGATGTGGGCGGCGTCCCCGGCCAGGTAGAGCCGCCCGTACTGCATGGGTTCGACCACGAAGGACCGCATCGGCGTGACGCCCTTCTCGGTGATCTCCCCGGTGGTCAGCGTGAAGCCGGGCACGCTCTCCAGCCGCTCCTTCAGCTCGTCCCAGATCCGCTCGTCCGGCCAGTCCTCGATCCGGGTGTCGGCGGGAACCTGCAGGTAGAAGCGGCTGACGGTGGGTGAGCGCATACTGTGCAGCGCGAAGCCGCGCTCGGTCCTCGTGTAGATCAGCTCCTCCGATGACGGCGTGACGTTGGCCAGGATGCCGAGCCAGGCGAAGGGATATTCGCGCTCGAAGACGCTCAGAACGCCCTCGGGGATGGACGGCCGGGTCACGCCGTGGAAGCCGTCGCAGCCGGCGATCACGTCGCAGTCGAGCCGCTCGCCACCGAAGGTCACGTACGGTTCGGAGTCCAGCCCGTGCACGGCCACGTCCTCCACCTCGAACCGCACGTCGCCGCCCGCCGCCAGCCTGGCTGCGATGAGGTCCTTGACCACCTCCTGCTGCCCGTACACGGTGATCGACCTGCCGGGGACGAGCTTCTCGAACGGGATGCGGTGACCGGAGCCGCCGTACCTGAGCTCGATGCCGTGGTGCGGCAGCCCTTCGCGCAGCATGCGCTCTCCGACGCCCGCCTCGACGAGCGTGTCGACCGTGCCCTGCTCCAGCACGCCGGCCCGCACCCGCCGCTCGACGTAGTCGCGGCTGCGCTTCTCCAGCACCACGGAGGAGATGCCGCGGAGGTGGAGCAAATGAGACAGCAGCAGGCCAGCGGGGCCCGCGCCGATGATCCCGACCTGAGTTCGCATGAGGGAAGCATCCTGCCTCGAGCGGGGTAAGCCGAGCGCCTGCTTCCACTGAGTGGAATAACTGTGTGGAATGATGACGGGCATGTCAGGCGGATCCCGTGAGCCAGGCCGCACCGTGACGTCCAAGGTGCTGGCCCTGCTCGGCGCGTTCGACGCCGCCCATCCTCAGCTCACGCTGACGGACCTGGCCCGGCGCAGCGGGGTGTCGCTGAGCACGGCGCACCGGCTGGTGGCCGAGCTGGAGGAGTGGCAGGCGCTCAGCCGCGACCCCGACGGGCGGCTGCGGGTGGGGCTGCGGCTGTGGGAGCTGGGCCAGCTCGCCCCGGACCGGCTGCTCGGCCTGGCGCATCCGTGGTTGCAGGAGCTGTTCGTCACCACGGGCGAGAACGTGCACCTGGCGGTCCGCGACGGGCTCGAGGTGCTGTACGTGGACAAGGTCTACGGCCGGCGCGCGGTGCCCATCGTCTCCAGGACCGGCGGCCGGCTGCCGATGCACCCGACGGGCGTGGGCAAGGCGCTGCTGGCGTACGAGCCGGACTGGTTCGTCAAGTCCTACCTGGCCCGCAAGCTCGAGCGTCCCACCCGGCACACGATCACGGAGCCGGGCCGGCTGGCCAGGGAGCTGGCGGCGGTCCGGGCCCAGGGCTACGCGCTCACGTACGAGGAGATGACGCTCGGCTCGTGCTCGGCCGCGGCCCCGATCCTGGTGGACGGCCGGCCCGTGGCGGCGGTGGGCATCGTGGTGGCCTCCCGGCGCGCCCGCGAGCTGCCCCGCCTCATCGATCCCCTGCTCAACGCCGCGGCCGGCATCGCGAAGGCTAGTCCCCCAGCTTCTGGATCCGGTCCTTGAACAACGTGGTGGCGATAGCGGCCCGGTGCGGCTGCCCCTTGAGGAACGCCTGGGCGAAGTTCCTGGCCTGCTCGTAGGAGACCTTGGCGGGCATGGGCGGCTCGTTGGGGTTGACGTCCACGTCCACCAGCGCCGGGCCGTCGTGCGCGAGCGCCTGCCCGATCGTCAGGGCCACGTCGTCCGACTTGGTCACTTTGGCCCCGAACCCGCCGCACGAGCGGGCCCAGGCCGAGAAGTCGGCCTCCGGCTCGGCGTAACGCACGCCGTGCTCCGGGTAGCCGAGCACCATCTGCTCCCACAGGATCTGGCCGAGCGAGTTGTTGTTGTTGACGATCACCTTGATCGGCAGCCGCTGCTGGACGGCCGTCAGGAACTCGGCCATCAGCATCGAGAAGCCGCCGTCGCCGACGTACGCGATGACCTGCCGGCCGGGGTGGGCGTGCTGCATCGCGATCGCGTACGGCAGCCCGTTCGCCATCGTGGCCAGCGTCCCCGACAGGTAGAACTCGCGCCCGCCGCGGATCGTCCAGTGCCGGGCCGCCCAGGTGGCGACGGTGCCGCTGTCGCACGTCATGATGGCGTCATCGGCGGCGAGCTCGTCGAGGACGGAGACGGGATACTGCGGCGCGATCGGGTCGCGCTCGGGGTTCTCCAGCGCGTCCATGTCGGCCCGCCACTGGGTCATCATGCGCTGATATTTCTCCAGATGAGCGGTGTCGTCCCGGCGGGACAGCAGCGGCAGCAGCGCCGCCAGCCCTTCCTTGGCGTCGCACACGACCGGCACGTCGGTCGCGATCCGTGCCCCCGCCCTGGCCGGCTCCGCCTCGAACTGCACTACGCGCGCCTTGCCGGGCTCCGGCAGGAACTTCGAATACGGGAAGTTCGTGCCCACCATGAGCAGCACGTCGGCGTCGTCCATCAGCTCCTCGCTCGGCCCGGTGCCGAGCAGCCCGATCCCGCCCGTCGTGTACGGCGAGTCGTCCGGGATGACGGCCTTGCCGGGCAGCGTCTTGACCACCGGCGCGCCGAGTTCCTCGGCCACGGCCAGCACCTCCTGCCTGGCGTGCAGCGCGCCCTGCCCGACCAGCATGGCCGGGCGCTCGGCGTGGTTGAGCACCTCGGCCGCCCACTCGACGTCCTCCTGCCGGGGGATGCCGGACGGCTGCAGGTAGACGGGCGTGGTCTGCGGCAGCCTGACCGGCGCGACGTGCTTGTACGGGTCCGCGTCCGCCTCGGCCACCTGGATGTCGTTGGGCAGGGTCAGATGGGAGACCCCGCGCCGCGCGTACGCCGTCCTGACCGCCTGGTCCACCAGCGACGGCAGCTGCGCGGGATTGCTGATCATCATGCTGTACTCGGCGACGTCGGCGAACACCTTGTCCAGGTGGACCTCCTGCTGGTAGCCGGTGCCGAGCACGGACGTCTCCTGCATGCCGGTGATCGCCAGCACGGGCACGTGGTCGAGCTTGGCGTCGTAGAGTCCGTTGAGCAGGTGGATGCCGCCTGGCCCCGAGGTGGCCAGGCAGACGCCGATGCGCCCGGTGGCCTTGGCGTAGCCGGTGGCCATGAAGGCCGCGGCCTCCTCGTGGTGGACGAGGACGAAGCGCACCCGGTCGCGATGGCGCCGCAGCCCCTCCATGATGCCGTTGATGCCGTCGCCCGGCAGGCCGAAGACGGTGTCCACGCCCCACTCGGCGAGCCGTTCGATCAGGGATTCCGATGCGATTCGAGCCATGCGAGCGGCCCTACCCCACTTCGCGGCACCCATGTCAAGGGTGCGGATTCGAGGGTAGAGGGGCGGCATGCGCATTTTGGTCACGGGAGCCACGGGCACGCTGGGCAGGGCCTTGGTGCCCGCGCTGGTCAAGGCGGGTCACCAGGTGCGGGCGCTGAGCCGTACCAAGAGGGAGAGCCGCGGGAACGTCGAGTGGATGTGGGGCGACCTGTTCTCCGGCCACGGCGTCACGGAGGCCGTCGCCGGCATGGAGGCGATCGCGCACCTGGCCACGAGCGGCCGCAAGGGGCGCGGCGCCGTAGACATCCCGGGCACTCGGCTGCTCATGATGGCCGCCCGCGACGCCGGGGTCGGGCACGTGCTGCTGACCTCGATGGTCGGCGCGGACCGCGCGCCTGTCGGCTATCTCCGGTACAAGCTGGAGGCCGAGCGCCTGGTCGAAGAGAGCGGCCTGGGCTGGACGATCCTCCGCTCCACCCCGTTCCATCAGTGGCTTCACCAGCGGCTGCGTGACTTCTCCGCGCTGCCGGTGCTGCCGGTCGACCCGACCGTGCCCTGGCAGCCGGTCCACACGGGCGAGGTCGCCGCACGAGCCGCGGACCTGCTCGCCGGCGGCCCGCAGGGCACAGAGATCGAGTACGGCGGCCCAGAGGTGCTCGACACCGCGGAGCTGACCAGGACCTGGCTGCGTGCCCAGCACCTGCGCCGCGCCTGCCTGCCGGTCCGCTACCCCGGCCGCCTGTACGCGTCCATGCGCGCCGATCTCCTGACCACGGACGCGACGCCCAAGGGCGAGATCACCTGGCAGGACTACCTGGCCCCGCCCCCGCCGGTGCCCTCGGACGACTTCGCCTCCGAGCACACCGCCTCCCCCACGAGCCCGGCCACCCAGCCTGAGATGGACCCGGACCGGCACGTCTACGGCGGCGACGAGGGTTACGAGCGCCCGACCCGCGGTTGACGCCGCTTCTACACGCTCGTTACGCCTTGCCCCCTTGATGGGTCGTCACTGGGTGCGCGCATCCGCGCCTACCGCGCCATGCGCCGCATGACCGTGCGCGCCCGCGTCCTCGGGCACCCGGGGCGCCCGCGTCCTCGAGCACCCGGGGGCGCGCCGTTAGCCGCCCGGGGCGGGCTCGTCGTCAGCCGCGGGGCGGGCCGGAGGCGCCGCCCCACGGGTCGTAGTCAACCTCCAGCGGCTCCTGCGGCGGCCGCTCCCCCTCCGGCACGTGCTGCAGGTTGACGCGGATGCGATACCACACGCTGCTGCGCCCCCGCATCCCGTCCACCAGCACGTCGGCGGGCTCCAGTTGGGCCGCCACCTCGGGATGCCTGGCCTTCCACCGCTCGAACCCCGCCATCGCCTCGTCCTTGTGCTCCGCCCGGGCGATCTCGATGACGGGCATCGTCTGCTGCCTGCGCCCGCTGCCCTTGGGCGGCTTGGGCGCGGGCCCGAGCTCCTCGGCGAGCGCCAGCAGCCCGTCCAGGGACCCGGCGTGCAGATCCATGTCCTCCCAGGGGTCGCCGATCTCGGCGAGCCGCCGGGGCACCGTGTCGATGGTGAAGAGCTCCGGCTGGCACCCGGGCACCTCGTCCCAGGTCAGCGGCGTGGACACGCGGGCGTCCTGGACGGCGCGCACCGAATAGGCGGAGGCCACGGTCCGGTCGTAAGCGTTTTGGTTGAAGTCCACGAACACGCCGTGCCGCTCCTCCTTCCACCACCGGCTCGTGGCCAGGTCGGGGGCCCGCCGCTCGACCTCCCGCGCGACCGTCTCGGCCGCCTTGCGCACCTTCGCGAACGGCCAGCGCCGCTCGATCCGCGCGTACACATGGAACCCGCGCGACCCGGACGTCTTGGGCCAGGCCACCAGCCCGTGGTCGGCCAGCACCTCCCGCGCGACCTGCGCGGTCTTCAACACATCGGCCCACTCGACGCCCGGCACCGGATCGAGATCGATCCGCAGCTCATCGGGCCTGGCGAGATCGTCGGAGCGCACCGGATGCGGGTTGAGGTCGACACACCCCAGGTTGACCACCCACAGCAGCTGCGCCAGGTCGGTGCACACGACCTCCTCGGCACTGAGCCCCGACCGGTATTTGAGCTCGGCCACCTCGATCCAGTCGGGCCGCTTGGCCGGGGCGCGCTTCTGGAAGAACGCCTCCTGCTCGATCCCGTGCACGAACCGCTTGAGCACCATCGGCCGCCCGTGCACGCCGCGCAGCACCGCCTCGCCGACGCTCTCGTAGTAGCGGATCAGGTCGAGCTTGGTGTGCCCGGCCTGGGAAAAGACCACCTTGTCGGGGCTGGTGATGCGGACCTCACGCCCGGCGACCTCGATGTCAGGCATAGGCTCACCCTACGCGGCGGCCCTCTCAATTCTTCGTGTCATCCGCGCCCGGCGGCACGCGGCAGGCTCAGCAGGGCTCCGCTCCTCCAGGTCAGCTGTCCCTCCGTACGGCTGCGATGACCTCATCCAGGTCGATGGGATGGCCGGGGGGCATCGCCCGCCTGGACACGGCACGATCGTTGATCTCCATGGTGAGTCCCAGCACGCCCAGCGTCCGCATGACCAGGCCGAGTTCCAGCGTGTTCCGGCCGGCCTCCAGCCGGACGATCCACTGACGGCTCACTCCGACCTCGTCAGCCACTGCCTGCTGGGTCCGGCCGAGCGCGCGGCGCCGCTCGCGTATGAGCGCGCCAAGCTCTATCGGAGTTCTCGCGTACACGGCACCTCACGGGTTGTCAGCGTTCGGCGACATCAGCCTACTTGTCGCCGTACGATGACACCAGCGCCGTGGCGGCCGACGCCCGGCGGCAAAGCGGGCCGCTCCCTCAGTGGCGTCGGGCAGGGAAATCAGGCCATGGCACAGCTCGTTCCGCATGGCCTCCTCCTCGCCGGGCCCATCCTGCTCCAGCACCGACAGCCGGTCGCCGCGCAGGCAGAGCTGCCGGAAGCGGGCGATCTCACGGGCCAGCTCCTCGGCGTGCCACCGGGCCGTCCCAGTGCCCGTATTGCCCTATATCGTTTGGTTTGTATTGGACTCATCGTCCAGTAGTGGTCTAACCTCATCCCAGCAGGGTGACCCTGGCGCTGACCGCCGTCCCATCGTGGACTCGCTCGCGGGGCATGCGGCCAAGTCGATCGGCTTGAAGGAACTACGCACGGAGGGCACGATCAGGATCGCGTTCGTCCGGCACGGCGGTGTGATCATCCTGCTGCTGGCCCACCGCGACAAGCGGCACAAGAACAGCGCCAAGTTCTACGCCCAGCTGATCGACGAGGCGGTGGAGCGGTTCGGCAAGTGGCTGGCCGACAGGGACGACAAGGAAGGCATGTGATGGCTGATCTTCTGGAGGAGCTGCTGACTCCCGAGGAATTGGCGGTGGTGAGACAGCGGGCGGCTCGCCGAGTGGCGGGGCTGCGGCTGGGCGAAATCCGTAAGCGGCTGGGTCTGACGCAGAAGGATGTGGCCGACCACATGGGTGTCACGCAGCGGCGAGTGTCGGCGATCGAGGGGGGAAACGTGAGGGACCTGAAGGTGTCCACGTTGCTGGCCTACGCCAAGGCTCTGGGCGGGCACGCCGAGGTGTCGGTGGACGTGGATGGCTTGCACCTGGAGTTGACGGCGGGCGAGACGTCGGCGGCGTAGTGGTGAGGCCTACAGCCGGACGATCCACTGACGGCTCACTCCGACCTTGTCAGCCACTGCCTGCTGGGTCCGGCCAAGCGCGCGCGACCACCAACCGGTCCCCCTACCACGCCCATCGGTCGAGCAACTACCGCTAGATCGCGCCGAAGTCGCCGTGGCGTCCGGCGCCGGCGGCGAAGCGGGCGGCTCCCTCAGCGGCGTCGGGCAGGGAAACCAGGCCATGGCGCAGCTCGTTCCGCATGGCCTCCTCCTCGCCGAGCCCGTCCTGCTCCAGCACCGACAGCCGGTCTCCGCGCAGGCAAGCCTGCGGGAAGCGGGCGATCTCGCGCGCCAGCTCCTCGGCGTGCCGCCGGCCCGTCCCGGTGGGGACGAGCCGGTTGGCCAGCCCCATCTCGTACGCCTCCCGCCCGCCCACCGGCCGCCCGGTGAGGATCATGTCCATGGCCCGGGACGCCCCGATGAGCCTGGGCAGGCGCACGGTGCCACCGTCGATCAGCGGCACGCCCCACCGGCGGCAGAACACGCCGAACACCGCGTCCTCCTCCGCCACCCGCAGATCACACCAGAGCGCGAGCTCGAGCCCGCCCGCGACCGCGTGCCCGGCCACCGCGGCGATGACCGGCTTGCCCAGGCGCATCCTGGTCGGCCCCATCGGCCCGTCGCCCTCCTCGCCGACATGGTTGTCGAGCGCCTTGAGGTCGGCCCCGGCGCAGAACGTACCCCCTTCACCCCACAGCACCGCCACGTCGGCGTCGGAGTCCTCGAAGTCCCTGAACGCCTCCGCCAGCGCGTCGGCGGTCTTGCGATCGACGGCGTTGCGCGCCTCCGGCCTGCTGATCACCACGGTGGTGACGGGACCTTGGCGCTCCACGCGTACGGTCATGTCGGTCCTCCTCCGGGAACGTGCGGATGGTCCTCGGGGAAACGTGCCGAGCGTACGCCGAGGCCGGGGTTCGGGCCAGCGACAAGCCGCACCGATCGCCCGCGGGCGTGGATGCCGCGCCGCGAACTGACTTGCGATCTCTGACCGTGGGGGGATGGCGGGTATCACTCAGGTGGATGTGCGTGGAGCCGGCCGTTCCTACGATGGGCGGGTGGTGGTGGCTCCCCGCTGGCTGTTACCGGCCGGCCTTGGGCTGCTGATGCTGCTGGTCGGCCGCCGTACCCTCCAGGAGGTCCGCCGCGGGAGCGCGCGGCATGATGACCGCAGGCGGTGACCGCGTTTCGCATCGATGTGAGGAGGCATCCCAGTGGATGTGGAGCGATTGTTCGCCGAGCTGGCAGACTGGTCCGACCAGCATGACGTTCCCGTGGAGACACATCGTTACGGGCCGCTACCCGATCATGAAGCCGATCTGCGGCTCCCGCCCGATGCGGCACCGCGCGGGCTCGCTGTCGTGGTCCACGGTGGCTTCTGGCGCGCCCACTACGGGCGTGAGACGACCCGGGCGCTCTGCGCCGATCTCGCCTTGCGGGGGTGGGCGAGCTGGAATGTGGAGTACCGGCGGGTGGGCACGGGTGGAGGCGTGCCCGCGACGCTTGACGACATTGCGGCCGCCCTTCGGCGCCTTGACGAGGTGAGGCCGGTCGGCGACGTGCCGCTCCTGGTGCTAGGGCACTCGGCCGGCGGCCACCTGGCGTTGTGGGCGGCGGGGACGCGACCGGTCGCCGCCGTCGTGTCACTCGGCGGCGTCTGCGATCTGACCGAGGCGGCCCGGCTGGGCATCGGAGACGGCGCCGCGCTCGACTTCGTCGGCGGCACGCCGGAGCAGCGGCCCGAGCTCTATGACCTGGCCGATCCGGCGCGCCGCCTGCCGATCGGCTCTCCGGCGCTCATTGTGCACGGCACCGACGACGATCGTGTCCCGCCTGAGCTCAGCCGCCGGTACGCGCAGGCCGCACACGAAGCCGGGGACCCCTGCCAGCTGCTCGAACTGGAGGACATCGGCCACTTCGAGGTCATCGATCCGCGGACCGCGACATGGTCCACGATCGTCCAGGGGTTCGAGGTCGTGGTGAAAATGGGCTAGAGCGTCACCACCCACGTGGTGATCGCCTTGCGGAGGTCCTCGAACCTCACCCAAGCCGGGCGGGATCTGGTCGACGGCAGCCCCGCGGTCGACGTCCGGGAGAAGGAGGAGTTCTCCGTTGCCGGTGCTCTTTGGAAACCATCCGTCCGAAACTCTCACCAGACGATCATGGCGTTATCGTGTAGTGAGACCTGGATCAGTGGGAGTGCGGGGACGGGGTGGAGGGGCTTGGGGACCCGGTGGAGCCGCCAAAGCCATGGTCTTCGACCGTTCCCCCGAGTTTCTTGCTCAATTCCTGCATGAAGGACTTGGACTTGGCCGACAGCACCCATCGATCGCCCGCAAGGTAGACGCCGCCGTACATCTCGGCGTAGTCAAGCCACTCGCGCTGACCTTCGGCCGTATCGAAGTCGAGGAACACATAGGCGATCCCGTCGCTGGTGCATTCCCCCTGCCGGTAATCCAGAGCCTTGACGGTGATCTTGGCGGTGCAGCCGATGACGGACGCCAGCTGCTGGACGGTGTAGGTCCGGGGAGCCGGCTTCCGCCCGCTGTCCGCCTCGACTTGTTCGCTGCAACCGGTAAGCGCGATGGCCAGCAGCGACAGGACGATACCTCCGTAGCCTCGCCTCCTGACCACGTCGGTTACACCACCTCCGGCTCCTGGTGCAGTGCCCTGAGTGCATCGCGGATATGAGAAACCAGCCACGATCTCGCCCTTTCTCGCAGCCGATGCAGCTTTTCTCTTAGCGATACGCAGGGGCCACGGTCATAGTTCACAACCGAATCCCGAGGCCGCGCATGAGGACGGCGCCGCCAGTCACCTGGCCGCGCCGAGCTCGTCTCCTGTGCGGAATCCTGCTGGATTCAGGGTCAGCGGCAGCGCCTGCCGCTGTTGATGCAATCGACGACCTGCTGCATCTGCTGTTCATTCATCAGGCTGATGAAGTCGCTGTGATCGGTGATCGGCTTGTGCAGTTCCTCAGGGAAGCCGTCGACGGCGAAGTTGGGGCCCTGCGGCACGTTGTAGACCAGCCGGTGTTCCAGCGCCGGGATGGGTTGGAAGCCCTGCGGGCAGTTGCCGTCAGCCTGGGGGAAGGCGACGTGGGTCCGGTGGTTGGCGCTGTCGATGTTTTGACCGTCCCAGCAGCTCTGGAAGTCGAAGACCCGTACGAGCCTGCTCCCTCGCGGGCAGAGCGGGTACTTGTCCGTCAGCTGGCGATTCTCGAACCCGGTGCAGGTCCACCCCGCGTTGGGGTCGGCCCCGCCGACCCGGGCGTTACCGGTGATGATGCGGAGGAACTGCGGAGCCGGCACGACCTTGGCGGTCGGGTTGCCCTTGAAGGTGATCTGCACCTGAACCGGGGTGAGGATCTTGCCGACGTTCAGGTCGAGTCCGCCACCGCGCCGGTTGGCGTCGAACTCCTCCTGACCCAGCGCCCTCAGCACTGGCCAGTAGTGCGTGGACTTGTCACCGTTGCGGCAGGTGGTGCCGGCCGCAAGCAGGCTCTCATTGGTGGACTGGTTGTTGGTGGACACGTTCCCGACGTAGTCGTGCGTGTGCTGCGCACCGTTGGACACGCCGGGCGCCACGATGACGTTGTCAGAGTTGAAGATCCGCCTCTCGTTGCGCCCGCAGTCCACGCTGAAGGTTCCTCTGGAGCCGTTCTGCTGCGTGCGGGGGGTTCTCACGTTCGGCCGCACCGTACGGATGTCGACGAAGTCCTCGGGGACGGGTCCCCTGGCCTGGTTTTCGCCGTCGCCGTCGCCGCCGTTGTTACCGCCGTTGTTACCGCCGTTGTTGTTTCCGTTTCCTGCTCCGCCGTTCCTGAGCTCGCAGGTGGCCAGGGTCTGCAGGCTGGCCGGCGGTCGGGCGCCGGCACGCTGGAAGGCGATCTGGATCCGCTGGAGGGTGGCTACCCGCTTGTCCCGCAGCGGGCCGAGGATCGCGTTCTGGACGAAGTTAGGGCCGCCTTGCCCCGCAGAGTTCGCCAGCCGCTGATTCGCCTCAGCGATCTGGTTCTCCAGCTGCTGCAGGTTCCGCTGGACCTCCGCCTGCGCACGAGCGGGGACCTGATCCAGCCTGTCCGCCACGGCGGGGCAGACGATCTGACCGGCTTCGCCACCGTTGTCCTGGTTGCCGGCGTCCTGGTCGCCAGTGTCCTGGTCGCCAGTGTCCTGGTTGTTGCCGGTGCCTTGGTTGTTGCCGGTGTCCTGGTCCCCGGTGCCCCCCTGGTCGCCGGTGTCCTGGTCCCCCGTGCCTCCCTGGTCGCCGTTGTCCTGGTTGTCGTTGTTGTTCCCGCTCCCGTCATCCTGCACAACGCACGTGGCCAGGCCCTGCAGGCCGGCTGGCGGCTGGGCGCCGGCACGCTGGAAAGCGATCTGGATCCGCTGGATGGCGGCCACCCGCTTGTCCCGCAGCGGGCCGAGGATCGCGTTCTGCACGAAATTGGAGCCGCCTTGCCCCGCAGAGTTCGCCAGCCGCTGATTCGCCTCAGCGATCTGGTTCTCCAACTGCTGCAGGTTCCGCTGGACTTCCGCCTGCGCACGAGCGGGGGCTTCGCCCACCCTGTCCGCCACAGAGGGGCAGGCGATGGTCGGCGCGAAGGCCGTGCCGGATGCCGCGCTCGCCGCTGCCTCGACGGCGCCGACCGTGAGGCCACTGCTGGTGACAGCAAGGGCCGCGAGGATGACCACCGTCCTTCTGCGGAAGCGTAAGCCTTTTTGGCGTCTCATCATGATCCCTCTCTTCGCGTGCAGAAGCGACCCGGCCGTCATGCTCTGTCCATGCGGCCGCCTCGGCCTGCAGATCGACGAGCCCGTGTTCGCCTTCGAGTGCAGATACGCATGCGACTGCCGCGAAGGATCAGGTGAACACCGCATCTTTCTCAAGAAACTGACCACGAAGTGTGATCGTGCGACCACGCCGACCTGGTTCGACAGCGAGGGCGACGGCTGTCTCACCTGCTACAGGTCACTGCTGCAGGGTCGGCGGCACACCGCCGGATTCCCGGTCGGCAGGCCGATTACGGGCGAAGCTTCAGAGCGCGACGGCTCCCTCCAGGAGATCGTCGAAGAACTCCAGTTCCTGCCCCGCACCGTCGATCCCGCGCAGCGGTCCGGGCTCGCCGAGGTGCGCATGGGCGTACAGGCGGGCGACGAGCGCCTTGCGCCCGTCGTCGAGCCCCCAGCCTGCCTGCTCCTCCAGGAGCGCGGCGGCGTACACGTCCGCCATGAACTGCGCCAGCGGGTACAGCCGCGCCTCGGCCACCGCCGCATCCAGCGCCGACCACGCCGTGATGGCCTTGGTCAGGTCGTCGATGCGAGCGTGCACCAGATCGGAGGTGGCCGCGGCGCGCAGCCGGTCGAGGAAGGGCACGTGGGCCTGCTCCTTGGCCATGGCCCGCCGAACGTCCAGGCACAGGATGTTGTCGCCGCCCTCCCAGATGGGGTTGACCTGGGCGTCGCGCAGGAGTCTGGCGACCGGCCACTGCTCGATGTAGCCGTTGCCGCCGTGTATCTCGATCGCGTCGCTGGCGGCCGTCACGCCGAGCCGGGCCGCGCGCAGCTTGATCAGGGCGGGCGCCAGGCGCAGCCGGGGGCCGACGTGGCCGTCGAAGACGAGCGCCTGCGCGGCCTCGACCTCGACGATCAGCTCGGCCAGCTTGCGGCGCACGAGCGGCTGGTCGATGAGCGGGCGGCCGAACGCCTCGCGGGCATGGGCGTAGCAGATCGACTCCACCAGCGCGCGCCTGGCCACGCCGAGACCCATCATGGCCACGCCGAGCCTGGAGGAGTTGGTGAGCTTCATCATGGTCCCGAGCCCTGACCCGGAGCCCTGCCCGGCCAGCAGGAACGCCTCCGCGTCGGCGAACTCGACCTCGGCCGAGGCGACCGAGCGGGTGCCGAGTTTGTCCTTGAGCCGCCTGATCCGCACTCCGTTGCGGGTGCCGTCCCGCCGTTCCCACAACACCAGGAACGGCGCCACGGCCCCCTCGGGGAGCCGGGCGAGCACCACGAACGCGGATCCGTTGGCGTTGGAGGCGAACCATTTGAAGCCGGTCAGCTGCCAGGCGTCCCCCGACGGCACGGCCGCGGTCTCCAGGGCCGCCAGGTCCGAGCCGCCCGTCCGCTCGGTGAACATCTGAGCGGCCTCGCCGGAGTAGAAGCCGTTCGCGAAGATCTCCCGCACCCGATCGCGTACGTCCGGCGGCGCGTGCTTCTCGGCGAGCTGCACCACCATGTCGCCGCCGGTGCCGAGCGCGCAGCCCATCCCGATGTCGGCCTGGTCGAGCAGGTACGTCCACGCCGCGGCGAGCGCCGCCGGATCCGCCCCGTGTGCCCGGGCCTCTTCGGCGAACGACGGCGCGGTGAAGTTGTCCTCCATGAGCGCCTGCCGGGCGGCCTGGAACGACGGCGGCATGACGACCTGGCTGACGTCTCTGCCCCACTTGTCGTACTTCTCCAGCCGTGGCGGATGGCGGTCGGTCTCCTCGGCGCACTCGGCCACGAGCCCGCCCATGAGCGCGCCCAGCCGGTGGAGGTGCGGCTCGGCCCAGGTGAAGCCCTCGCCCAGGTGCCGCCGCAGGAGCAGGTGCAGCGTGGGATCGCAGGCCCACCAATTGCGCCCGGCCGCGCCCTGGTAGCGCTCGGTGGCGTAGCGGTCGCTGTGGTCGAAAGGTTCTACGAGATAGCGCCCCATGTCTGCGAGTGTTACATATACTCGACATGCGATGGAAGAGCGTAATAAAAGCTTGAGTGCGCGGTCGGCCGTCCTGAGCGCGCTGCTGGGCCACCATCCCCCGCGCCTGCCGGCCCGCCACCTGGTGCGCATCGGGGCGTTGTTCGGCATCGCCGAGGGCACCGTACGCGTCGCGCTGTCCCGCATGGTGGCGGCGGGAGACCTGATCCAGGAGGACCGCTTCTACACGTTGTCGGAGCGGCTCGTCGAGCGCCAGGCCAGGCAGGACGAGAGCCGCGACCCGCACACCAGGCCGTGGGACGGCACCTGGGAGGTGGCCGTCGTCACCGCGGAGCGGCGGGCACCCGCCGACCGGGCCGCGTTCCGGCACACGATGACCACGCTGCGCCTGGCCGAGCTGCGCGAGGGCACCTGGCTGCGGCCCGCCAACCTGGTGCGCGCGTGGCCGGAGAGCGTCACCGCGCAGTGCACGCGCATCGACGGCCGCCCGTATCCCGACCCCACTCCCCTGCTGTGGGACCTCGACGGCTGGGCGGCCGAGGCCCGGCGCCTGGAGCGGGAGGTGGAGCGCGCCGACGGGCTGGCCGAGGGCTTCCTGGTGTCGGCCGCGGTGCTGCGCCACCTGCTGGCCGACCCGCTGCTCCCGGAGGAGCTGCTGCCGGCAGGCTGGCCGGGTGCGGAGCTTCGGGCCCTTTACGACGACTTCGACACCCGCTACCGCGAGGTCCTGCTCCGCCATCTCAAAGACTGATCGGAGGCGGCGCCTCAGAGACCGACCCCGAAGATCACCCGCTTGTTCCTGAACTCGGTGACGCTCCACACCTTGCCGTCCTGCACGGTCAGGTCCTCGGGCCCGATGGGGAACGGCCTGGTCTGCAGCTTCTGGTCGGCGTAGACGAGCAGCTTGCCGTTGGTGGTGGCGCTGGCCGCCTGGCTGAGGTACCACTTCCCGCCGTGCGAGATCGCCCCCTGGATCTTGGGGTGCCCCATGACGAAGGCCTCGTTGGGCTCGCCGCCGGAGAAGGCGAGGTCCCAGTGCGCCACCCAGCCACCCGGATCGTCCTCCCGGTACTCTCCCGTGATCAACCGCGGCGTCCCGCCGCTGCGGTCGATCGACACGAACGAGAAGTGCGGCCCGCGCTGCCCGACCCGCCAGAAGTCGGTCTGGGGAATGATGTACCGGTAGCCGAAGGCGTGGAACCTGCCGTCGTGCCGGCCGATCCGCGTGGGGTCGCCCAGGTCGTTCTGCGCGGTCCGCAGGTCGAGCAGGTTGCTCAGGTCGAAGACGCGCAGGCCCCTGACCGTGTCGGCGACGTAGAGCAGGTCGCCGTCGAGCGCGATGCCGCCCGCGTGGATGTCGATCGGCGTGTACGAGCCGTCCGGCTTGGCCGTCACCAGCAACGCGTGCTGATACTTCAGGGTGCGCGGGCTCAGGAACGACACCCTGATCCCCCGCTCGCCGGCCTCCGGTTTGAAATACCAGCTCGCCACGAACACCGGCACCCCGATGGAGCCGGACTCCTCACCGCAGGTCAGACCCTGGGGATACCAGTCGGCGGTGTCCTGGTCCTTGGCGTCGAAGGCGTACCACTCGGCCGGCCTGGGCTGCATGGAGCCGAGCGCGCCGGCGGCTCCTCTGCGGGCCGCGGTCCTGTTGGCCTGCGCCAGCAGGGCCTCCACGCCGGTGCCGCCGATCTCCTGCGCGAGCTTGGCGGCCCCCTCGGTCAGGTCCCCCGTCGCCCGGTTCAGCACGTACGGCGCCTTCTCGGTGGGAGCCATCCCCGTTTCCGCCATATCTCCCTCACCTTTCCCGTTTCTTTACCTAGTGTGACGGAACGGGAACGGCAATGGTTGCGGGTCAGCGCCACAAATGCACAGGAAGTCCCGACAACGCCAGCTCGCGATAGCGCCGCACGAGTCGCTCCCGGTCGCCGCCGAAGCGCGCCAGCGCCTCCCGCTGCCACACCGACCCCGTGCGGCGCAGCCGCGTCCGCTGCTCGATGATGCCCAGCGCGCGGTCGGCGTCGCTCGGGATCACCCCGGCTCCGAGCAGCCCCGCCCGCGCCTCGGGCAGCAGGGTGAGCACCAGGTCGGCGGCCCCGAACTCGCCGTCCTCCCCCGGCCAGGACAGCTTGGCGTCCAGCCCGTGCATGGCGGCCCGGTAGAAGTTCTGGTACGCCTCCGCGAACCGGTAACCGGTCAGGTCCCGCTCGGCCTGCGACAACGTCAGCCCCAGCAGGAACGCCGTGTTGGCGGCCATGTCCGCGCACGAGGGCCCGGCCGGCAGCGCCCGCATCTCGATCCGCAGGTGCCCGCCGTCGGCCGGGTCGTAGACGGGCCGGTTCCACTGCCAGATCGTGCCCTGGTGCAGCCGCAGCTCGGGCACCTCGCGCGGCCCGGCATCGTCGTGGAGGTCGGGGACGATCGGCTCGTAGTCGCGCACATACCGCTCGAACAGCTCGTGCGCGCCCTCGCGCACCCAGTCGGAGCCGAACGTGACCCGCCCGTCCCTGCGCCCGCGCCGCTCCACGTCCCGGTCGTCGGCGGCCTCCTCCATCAGCGCGATCCGCGTCTCCTCCCACAACTGCCTGCCCAGGAAGAACGGCGAGTTGCCGCACGCGGCCAGCACCGGCCCGATGGCGAGCTGGGCGGCGTTGAACAGCCGGGCGAAGCGCTCGGGCGGCGTGCGGATGTGCACCTGCCAGGAGGTGTTGGCGGCCTCGAGGATCACATCCTCCACCGCCAGCTCCAGCTCGTCGATCTTGACCAGGAACGGCTCCAGCCGCAGCCGCCGGATGCCCCTGCTCAAGGCGCGATAGCGGTTCTGGTCGCTCATGGCGTTGACGGTGAAGTCATCGGTGCCGAGGGTGGGCAGGATCCCGATGGGCAGCGCGCCGCCGCCCTCGACCGCGCCGTCCACCTTCGTCATCGTCTCCTGGACCTCACCGCTCATCACCTCGAACGGCCGGCCCTCGAGCGGCGTCGGGGTCAGGTTGACCTCGACGTTGTAGCGGCCCAGCTCCAGCACCACGCGCGGGTCGCCGAGCGCCTCCAGCACCTGGCTGTTGCGCGGCAACGGCCGCCCGCCCTCGTCGATGAGGAACAGCTCCAGCTCGGCCCCGATCGTGGCCGGGCCCGCGCCGAAGCCTGGGGTATCGAGCAGCTCGCGCAGGACGCCGAGCTGCTCCTGGAGGCGTTCCCCGAAGCGGACGTACTCCGCCTCAGTGAATCGCTCTTTATCCAGATCTCGTCCCATCACCCCCTTCTGTCCGCTTCGCCAGATTTGACACCTCACCAGGGGAGCGCGCCGTCATCCTGCAGGTACGCGCCCGTCGGACCGTCCTCCCCCAGCGTCGCGAGCCGCACGGCGACCGCCGCGCCCTGCTCGGCCGTACGGAAACCGGCGTGGCCGTTGAGGTCGGTGGCGCAGTAGCCGGGGTTGGCGGCGTTCACCTTGATCGCGGTGTCCTTGAGCTCCCTGGCGTAGAGAACCGTGATCATGTTGAGCGCGCTCTTGGAGGAGTTGTACGCGAGGAACGTGGCCTCCGCGAAGGGGCTGTCCGGGGCCGCGGCCATGCTCAGTGAGCCGAGCTCGCTCGACATGTTCACGATCCGGCCCGCCGCCGAGGTGCGCAGCAGCGGCAGCATGGCGTTGGTCACGGTGACGACGCCGAACACGTTCGTCTCGTAGACGTCCCTGAGCGCCTGCGCCAAGGCGGTGCTGGGCACGACCTGGTTGAGGTCGCCGGCGATCCCGGCGTTGTTGACCAGGATGTCGAGCGTGCCGTACTCCTGCTCGATCCACTTCGCGGCGGCGACCACACTGTCCTCGTCGGTCACGTCGACCCGCACGTACGGCAGCCCGAGCCGCTCGCCCGCGGCCCGCCCGCGCTCCTCGTCGCGCGCTCCCACGATCGCGGTGACGCCCTGCTCGGCGAGCAGCCGCGCGATCTCGTAACCGATTCCCTTGTTGGCACCCGTGATAAGAGCGATCTTCGTCATGCCTCCACGTTCGCCCAGGCGAGACCGGGTGCGGGAGAGACCTGCGGAAGCTGGGATCGGCAGTACCACCCACGACCGCGCGGTCATGGCCGAGGATGGAGGCATGAACCGGGACCAACTCGCAGAGTTCCTCCGCAGCAGGCGTGCCCGCGTCAGCCCCGCCGACGTGGGACTGCCCAGCGGCGAGCGCCGCCGCACGCCGGGCCTGCGCAGGCAGGAGATCGCGCAGCTGGCCGGCATGTCGATCGACTACTACATCCGGCTGGAGCAGGGCCGCGGCCCGCATCCGTCGCGGCAGATCCTCAACGCGCTGGCCAGGGCGCTGATGCTGACCCAGGACGAGCGCGCCTACCTGTTCGACCTGGCTGGGCAGCCCCTGGAGGCGCCGTCGATCAGGGAGGACGTGCCCGGCGGCGTGCTGCACCTGCTGGCGTTCCTGGAGGAGGTGCCCACCTACGTCCTCAACGCCCGCTACGACATCCTCGCCTGGAACCCGATGGCCAACGTCATCATGCGCGACCTCGACAACCAGCCGCCCGAGGACAGGAACGTCATCCGCTGGGTCTTCATGTCCCCCGACATCGCCGATTACCTCAACGACGAGGAGAAGGGCCGCTTCGCCCGCGCCTCGGTCGCCGACCTGCGCGCCGCCCTGGGGCGCTACCCGGACGACCGCAGGCTGCGGGCGCTGGTCGCCGAGATGCTCGCGCTCAGCCCCGAGTTCGCCGAGTTGTGGTCCCGGCACGAGGTCGAGATCCGCAGGGAGCAGCGCAAGCGCATCACGCACCCGCTCGTCGGCGTGATCGACATGATCTGCCAGGTCATGCCGGTGCCCGACCGCGACGACCTCCGTCTCGTGCTCTACACCACCGAACCCGGCTCCCCTTCGCACCAGGCCTTGCGCGAGCTGCGGCAACTGACTCTTCGCTGATCAGATGACCGCCGTGGAGATCCCGCCTTCATGCGAGGCGACGGCGTACGGCCGCCATGATTCCTGCTTAAAGGTGTAGGCATATCCGTCCGCCCGTTGCAGCAGGCGGACGTGTCGGTGGCTGATGCCTTGGACGATGCCGTGGGCGGTGGTGATGTTGAAACTGCCGGTGGCACGGACGGCAACACGACCGGTGTGGGTTCCTTGCTTCTTTCCAGTGGGGACGACGGCCGTAACCAGGTCACCGGTGGCGTAGGCGAAGAATCTCTTCTGCCGGGGCAGGCGGAGGCGGGGAAAGCCGTGCCTATCGGTGCGGGTGCGGGTATGAGTGCCGCGACCTGTACATCTGGCGACCAGCACCGTGGACACCGTTTCGGTGATGGCATCGAGCTTGCCCACGGCCAGGGCATCGAAAGCGTGCGTCTTGGGCAGGCGGTTGCGCGTGCGATTCCACTTCGTCCGGCCCCCAGAGGCCACGTGCGTGGGCAGGCGGGCATCGAGTTCCCGCCACAGCGCCCAGCGGGTGGACTGGACCGCAGCAGCGTCCCGGAGTGGAGCGTTGGCCTGGGCCAGGACGGTGGCGAGCAGCTTCGGCTTGCCCGCCAGGAACTCCTTGATCGGCCGATTGGACTTCGCTTCGTTGCATGGCACGCAGGCCAGGGTCAGATTGGAGATCCGGTCGGTGCCGCCTCGGCTGCGTGGGTGGATGTGGTCAATGTTCAACGGTGTCCCGCTGGCGGCGCAGTAAGCACAGCGCCGCCCCCACTTGGCCAGCAGGTACTCGCGGACCTCGGTCCCGTGCAGGGTGCCGTGCTGGTACTCGACACCTTCCAGGGGCCTTCCGGCAGCGATGGCGTGGGTGTCGAAGGCGACCCGCTCTACATGCACAGCGCGCACCGGTGCCCAGCGAGCCAGCCGGTCCACCCACGAGACGATGGTGGCCACGCGATGTCGCAGAGATGGCGGGAGCCACCCCGAAGGTCGGGCCCGGTTGGCGAAGCGCGACTTGCGATAGCGCACTTTCCGGGTGCGGCGACCGCGCCGATAGGCGGCCCGCTGCGAGTGGCACTCACGTGCCTCCTCCCGAACCGGGCGGTCCGGGGTGACGCCCCCGGCGGCGGGTGAACTACCGGGAGTCTCCTCTCGCACATGTCCCGCGCCGGGTGCTGCCTCGCGGCGGCCCTCTGCCCCCGTTTCGTCCCTGATCCCGGGGTTGTCTGCTGGGCCGAGTTCCAGAGCAGGCTGCTGAGGAGGCACAGCCTGGTGGGTCATCTGTCCTACGCGGAACGTAGCCAACTTCGGTCACCTCCTACACGGTGTTGGCTGGTGCTGGTAACACACGGGCCTCCAACCCACATGGGGCTGAAAAGCCCCCGCGCTTATGCGGGGGATCCGGTTACAGCTGCACCACCAACGGCAGGCCATCGCGCTTGGAGTGGCGGATCGCCATCGCACACCTCCTGTCACGAGAGCCTCACGCATCGCACACACTACTCTACGTGACCGAGCTTTTCCATACTGTTTTCGAAAGGAGGGTTGTGGTTCACCCTATTACCAGGCCTTGCGCGACCTCGGGCGCCGACTCTAAGGCTAGGCTGCTCAGATGCGAGCGGTTGCGTTTGACATCTTCGGGGGCGAGCTAGATGTACGTGAGCTGGCCGACCCAGCCCCGGCCGCGCACGGAGCGGTGATCAGGGTCGAGGCGACGGGACTGTGCCGCTCCGACTGGCACGGCTGGCACGGGCACGATCCCGACATCAAGGCCCTGCCGCACGTGCCGGGGCACGAGTTCGCGGGCGTGGTCGAGGCCGTCGGCTCCGACGTGCGCGGGTGGCGGGCGGGGGCGCGCGTGACCGTGCCGTTCATCTGCGCCTGCGGCACGTGCGCATCGTGCTCCGCCGGTGACCAGCAGGTGTGCGAGCGGCAGACCCAGCCGGGGTTCACCCACTGGGGCTCCTTCGCCGAGTACGTCGCCGTCGACCACGCCGACGTCAACCTGATCGCGATCCCCGAGGACATGGCCTTCGCCACGGCGGCCGGGCTGGGCTGCCGCTTCGCCACCGCGTTCCGCGCCGTGTCCCAGGTGGGCGAGGTGCGCCCGGGCGAATGGGTGGCGGTGCACGGCTGCGGCGGCGTGGGACTGTCCGCGGTGATGATCGCGACGGCCGCCGGCGCCCGCGTGGTGGCCGTCGACATCAGCAGCGACGCGCTGCACCTGGCTGAGCTGGCGGGCGCCACGCATTTCGTCAACGGGTCGAGAGGAGACGCGGCGGCCCAGGTCAGGGAGCTGACCCGGGGCGGGGCGCACGTGTCCATCGACGCGCTGGGCAGCCCGGCGACGTGCGCCGCCTCCATCGAGAGCCTGCGCCGCCGGGGCCGGCACGTCCAGGTGGGGCTGCTGCCCGGCGGGGCGACGCCGGTGCCGATGGACCGGGTGATCGGCCACGAGCTGCGGCTGCTGGGCAGCCATGGCATGGCCGCGCACGCGTACCCGCCGATGCTGGAGATGATCCGGGGCGGCATCTTGCATCCCGACCAGCTCGTCACTCGCACGATCGGGCTCTCCGACGTCGGCAAGGCACTGGCCTCGATGGGCTCGGTCCCAGGCGTGACGATCATCACTCCTCGATCGTCGCTCTGAGCGTCTCGGCTGCGCTGTTTGGGCGGTCCTCGACCGAGCGGCTTGGGTGAGGCCCGAGCACGGAGGGGCACGACGGTTGACGAGTGCGTGGGCGGCCTAGGGTGGGCGGCATGGATTACATGCGACTTGGTGACACGGGCTTGAAGGTCTCGCGGGTGTGCCTGGGCATGATGAGCTACGGCGATCCGGCCCGGCAGGAGTGGGCGCTGCCGCAGGACCAGGCCGAGCCGATCGTGCGCAGGGCGGCCGACGCGGGCGTGACGTTCTTCGACACCGCCGACGTCTACAGCCGCGGCGAGAGCGAGGTCGTGACCGGCAACGTGCTGCGCGGAACCTTCCCCAGGCGCGAGGATTACGTGCTGGCGACCAAGGTCTATTTCCCGATGAGCAGGGGCGTCAACGACCGCGGCCTGTCCCGCAAGCACATCCTCGCCGCCATTGACGCCTCGCTCGACCGGCTGGGCACCGACTATGTGGACCTCTACCAGATCCACCGATGGGACGACGAGACGCCCATCGAGGAGACCATGGAGGCGCTGCATGACGTGGTCAGGGCGGGCAAGGCCCGCTACCTCGGCGCGTCCAGCATGTGGGCCTGGCAGTTCGCCAAGGCGCAGCAGGTGGCCGAGCGCAACGGGTGGACGAGGTTCGTCGCCATGCAAAATCACTACAACCTGCTTTATCGGGAGGAAGAGCGCGAGATGCTGCCGCTCTGCCTCGACCAAGGTGTGGGCGTGATCCCGTGGAGTCCGCTGGCGCGGGGCGTGCTGGCCCGGGCCGGCTCGGCGGCCACCACGACCAGGACGGAGTCGGACGAGCGCATCGACGCCCTGTACGACCCGGAGAACGACAAGCTGATCCTCGACCGGGTGGCGCAGGTGGCGGCCGAGCGCGGGCTGCCCGCTGCCCAGGTCGCGCTGGCCTGGCTGCTGCACCAGCCGGCCGTGACGGCGCCGATCGTCGGGGCCACGAAGGACCGGCACGTCGACGACGCGGTGGCGGCCGTGGACGTGGCGTTGTCGGAGGCGGAGCTGGCCTTCCTCGGCGAGCCGTACCGGCCGCGTGAGGTGCGGTTCTGACCATCCCGGATTGTCGGTCCGAGCCCCTAGGGTTGGGGCATGCGGGCTAATGAGGAGGCGGCGTCGGCGCTGCAGGAATACGCGGAGTTGTTCGCGCTCTGCGGCGGCGACGCCTTCCGGGTGCGGAGCTACCAGAAGGCGGCCAAGGCCATCGCCGGGTTCCCCGAGGACATCTCGGTCGTCGACGTGCGCAATGTCCCCGGCGTCGGCGAGGCGATCGCCAAGAAGATGGAGGAGTTCCTGCAGCGCGGGAGCTTCCGGCAGCTCGACGACCTGCGGGCGCGCGTCCCCGACGGCGTGCGCAGGCTGACGCGGGTGCCGACCCTGGGCCCCAAGACGGCGATCATGCTGTTCGAGGACTACGGCGTCGACTCCACCGACGCGCTGCGCGAAGCGATCTCCTCTGGCCGCCTCGACGGCGTCAAGGGCCTCGGCCCCAAGACCCTGGCCAATCTGCTCAAGGGCATCGAGCAGCTCGAGCAGTCCGGCCGCCGCGTGCACATCGGCGTCGCCATGTCGCTGGCCGAGCAGGTGATGGCCTCGCTGCCGGCCGAGCGGATCGCGTACGCGGGATCGCTGCGGCGGATGAAGGACACGATCGGCGACATCGACATCCTCGCGGTCGCGCCGGAGTCGATCATGGAGGAGTTCCGGGCGCAGCCCTACGTCGCCGACGTCATCGCGGCGGGCGACAAGAAGACTTCGATTCGCACCACGTCCGGCATCCAGGTGGACCTGCGGGTGGTCCCGGCCGAGTCGTGGGGCGCGGCCATGCAATATTTCACGGGCTCCAAGGAGCACAACGTCGCCATCAGGGAGATGGCGGTGAAGAAGGGCTGGAAGCTCTCGGAATACGGATTGTTCGAGGGCGAGCGGGTGATCGCCGCCGAGTCCGAGGAGGACATCTACGCCGCGCTCGGCATGCGGTTCGTGCCGCCGCCGATGCGGGAGGACGGCGGCGAGGTCAAGGCGGCGCTGCGGGGCGAGCTGCCTGTGCTCGTGGAGCTGCCCGACCTCAAGGGCGACCTGCACACGCACACCGATCTCACGGACGGGATCGCGTCGCTGGAGGACATGGTGGCGGCCGGACACGCCCGCGGCTACGCCTACTACGCGGTGACCGACCACGCGCCGGACCTGGCGATGCAGCGGATGACGTTGGACAAGGCGCTGGAGCAGCGGGGACGGGTGGCCGAGCTCCAGCGGAAATATCCGGACATGCGCCTGCTGCACGGCACCGAGCTCAACATCGCGCCCGACGGCTCGGTGGACTGGCCCGGGGAGATCCTGCGGGAGTTCGACGTGTGCGTGGCTTCGGTGCACTCCCATTTCGGGATGTCGCGGGAGGAGATGACGCGCCGTTTCATCGCCGCCTGCGAAAACCCGTACGTGGACATCATCGGGCATCCGACGACGCGGAAGATCGGCAAGCGGGCGGCGGTGGACGCGGACTGGGAAGCCGTCTTCCGCGCGGCGGCCCGCACGGGCACCGCGATGGAGATCGACTCATTCCCCGACCGCTCTGACCTGCCGTCGGATCTGGTGCGGCTGGCCAAGCACCACGGGGTCAAGTTCTCGATCGACAGCGACTCCCACGCGATTCCCCACTTGGCGAACCAGCGCTTTGGGATCGGGATCGCGCAGCGGGCGTGGTTGACGACGGACGACGTCATCAACACCTGGCCCCTGGACCGGCTCCAGGCCTTCCTGGGCCGCTGACCACGCCGCCCGGCCTCCCTGTGGTTGCTCGAACGTCTCAACGCCGCGCCTTCATCGTGCCGTCAGCCGCTGGACCTGTTTGACGCGGACCCGGTTTCCCTGAGGGCCGGCAAGCCTGGCGCCGGCCGGTTCTGCAGGTGGGGGGCCGGGTAGAAGGGCCCGAGGAGAGCTTGGAACGTTCCCGATG
Organism: Nonomuraea sp. 10N515B; assembly: GCF_052245915.1. Taxonomy (NCBI): domain Bacteria; kingdom Bacillati; phylum Actinomycetota; class Actinomycetes; order Streptosporangiales; family Streptosporangiaceae; genus Nonomuraea; species Nonomuraea sp. 10N515B. The sequence continues at coordinate 132,325 of NZ_JBQQBQ010000007.1, read as the reverse complement.
CGATGGGCGGGGTCAGGGTCGGCAAAGAGGGATGCCGAAGCCAAGCGAGGGGAGATTAAATGGTTTCCAGGTAGGGAATATCTCTTGTGAGGTGAGATCGATGGAGCAAGCCACTGCGACGATCGTGAAGCCGCTGCCCGACCACCTGTTCCGGGTGCACGGCGCGAGTGCCGAGATGCGGTGGGAGGCCATGGCGGGGCAGGGATACCACACGCCGACCGACCGGTTCTTCGTGCGCAGCCACACCTCCACGCCGCTCATCGACGTCACGACCTGGCGGCTGCGACTGCACGGCGCGGGCATCCGAAGTCCGCGCGAGTTCGACTACGACGAGCTCCGGGCCATGCCGTCCCGGACCTACGACCTGGCGATCGAGTGCGCGGGCAACGGGCGGCGCTTCTACGGCACGCAACAGCACGACCCCGCCCCGGGGACGCAGTGGGGCCTGGGGGCGATCGGGGTCGCACGGTGGCGCGGGGTGCCGTTGAAATACCTGCTCAAGCAAGTCGGCGTGCGTCCCGAGGCCGTGGACGTGTTGCCCTCGGGGCTGGACGCGCCGTTCGAGGATTACGGTCACGTACGCAGGCCGCTGCCGATCGACAAGGCCATGGACGACGTGCTGGTGGCCTACGAGATGAACGACGAGCCGCTGCCTCCCGATCACGGATTTCCGGTGCGATTGGTGGTGCCGGGATGGGTGGGAATAGCATCCATCAAATGGTTGGGCGACATCGAAGTTTCCACGACCAAGCTCTTCACTCCGTGGAACACGGTCTTTTACGCGGATGTCACCACGCAGCCCGTGAAGAGCGCTTTCGAGCTCGCCTGGAATGCCGTCCTGCCCATCACCGGGCCGCACATCCTGCACGGCCGGTCCTGGTCGGGGCGGGGCAGGATCGTGCGGGCCGAGGTGAGCTTCGACGGCGGGTTCCACTGGCGCGCAGCGGAGCACCACGGGCATCACCTGGTCGGAGCCTGGCTGCCGTGGCACATCGCGTGGGCTCCCCGCCGCACGGGGCGATATGTGCTCATGGCCAGGGCGACCGACGAGACGGGCGCCACGCAGCCCATGGTCACGCCCCGGCATCCCTCCGGCTATCACTTCGACGCCGTCGTGCAACACCCCATTCACGTTGTCATCGGATAGGTAATTGTCACCGATCCCGGCTGAGCTGGCGATTTCCTTTACCACGGTCCGGCGCACCTGAATTCATCTGAAAGACTCTCGCGGAAACCTTTCGGAAATGCCCTCATGTGATGCTGCACACAGGCCGGAAAAAGGAGAGCAGATGCGCCAGCTGACCGCACTCGACGCTCAGTTCCTCAATGTCGAGACGGCGACCACCGCCGCGCACGTGGCCGGGCTGGCGATACTCGACTCGGCGAACGGGTCGCTCAACCGGGACGCGCTCGCGGAGTTGCTGCTCGACCGGATCCACTTGTCCCCCGCGCTCAGCCTGCGGCTGGCCGAGGTGCCGTTGGGACTGGACCATCCCTACTGGGCACCCGATCCCGGCTTCGACATCGGCAACCACCTGTTCGAGCTGACGTTGCCCGAGCCGGGGAACGACTGGCAGCTGGCCGACGCCGTGGCGGAGATCCACGCCCGCAGGCTCGACCGGGCGCATCCGCTGTGGGAGATGCATCTGATCAATGGGCTGCCCGACGGGCGGGTGGCCATCTACACGAAGGTGCACCACGCCGCCATCGACGGCATCTCGGGCGCGGAGACCCTGGCCACCCTGCTCGATCTCACCCCGGACGGCCACCTCACCCGCCGGAAGCTCCCCACGACGGTCCAGCCGGTCAGCGCGAACGGCAGCCACGTGCCCAGCGCCGCCCTGCCCGCGGCCGGCCAGCGCGATCACGCCTCCGTCAACGGCCACGTCAAGGCCCTAGCCAAGACAGCCGGCCACGTCAACGGCCGGTCCGCCAAGCCAAGCGCCGGCACTGCCGACGGCCAGGTCGGGTCATGCGGCGTCCCCGACGGCGACCGGCTGCTGCCGGCCGATGGGCACGGGCAGAAGGCGCCCGGGCTGATCGACATGCTGGCCGGCGCCGCCCTGCGCACCGCCACCCACCCCGTCCGCGCCGTGCGATCGGTCGTCAGAGCGGCCGGAGACCTGGACGCCATCCCGCTGGCGGCCACCGTGCCGGGCGCGAAGCTGATCGCCAAGGCCGCACGGGTGGTCGCCCGCGACCGGCCCAACCGCCCCGAGCTGCCGAGCCTCGCCGTTCCCCGCACCCCCTTCAACGGCCCCATCAGCGCCCGCCGCCACCTGTCCTTCGGCTCGCTGTCGCTCAAGGACGTCAAGAAGGTGGCCACCTCCAACGGCATGAGCGTCAACGACGTCGTCATGACCCTGTGCACGTCGGCGCTCCGCTCGTGGCTGCGCGAGCGCGACGCGTTGCCGGAGGCGCCGCTGATCGTCGCCGTCCCGGTCGCGTTCCGTACGGCCGACGCCAAGGACCTGGTCGGCAACCAGATCTCCGCCATGATCGCCCCCATGCCCACCAACGTCTCCGACCCGCACGAGCGCCTGCGGGCGGTCGGCGCGACCATGGGCAGGGCCAAGCGGCGTTTCGCGCTGGCGCCCGCGACCTGGCTGAGCGAGCTGTGCTCGGTGCTGCCCGCTCCGGTCACGAGCCTGGCCACGCCGGCGATCTTCCGGCTGGCGGGCATGGCGTTCCCGCCGATCAACCTGATCATCAGCAACGTGCCAGGACCGCAGTTCCCGCTGTACCTGTGCGGCGGGAGGGTGCTGTCGTACTATCCGCTGTCCGTCCTGACCGACATGAGCGGCGGCCTGAACATCACCTGCTTCTCCTACGACGGCATGCTCGACTTCGGCATCGTCGCCTGCCCCGAGCGCGTCGACGACGTGTGGGGCCTGCTCCGGCACCTGCGTACGGCGCTGGATGAGCTGCTAGACGAGCGAGTGGGCGATGAGTTCCGCGACGGCCTCGGGGTCGATCTGGTGGCCCGTTAGCTGCCAGAGGTTCTCCTGGTAGAGCAGGATGGCGGCGAACGTGGCCGCCGCCACCTCCAGCCTGGCCGCGTCCCCCCGCGCCCCGGGCAGCGCCAGCTCCAGCGCGAACCTGGCCCGCCTGATCAGCTCCCCGTTGAGACGGCTGAGCCGTTCCTTGACCGAGCCGTGCGTGTCGGCCTCGCGGAACAGGATGCGCCGCATCGCCGGTGAGGCCCGCAGCGGCAGCCCGCGTGCGAGCCTGGCCAGCGTGCCCGCCGGGTCGCCGGGGACCGCGTCGACGTCGCGGCCCTCCTCGATGTGCGTACGCTCATTGACGAGAGCGACCAGTACGTCGATCTTGCGCGGGAAGTAGTCGGAGATCAGCCCTTTGGGCACTTTCGCGAGCCTGGCGATGACCGCAGTCGGAGTGGCCTCGTAACCGGAGCCCGCGAACAGCTCCTCTGCCGCGTCCAGGATGCGCGTGCGCGCGTCACCCGTCACCACAGCACGAACCATAACCCCACCTGCGGCTTCATCGCCATGCCGGGAAGCGTGGCGCTTTCCTGTCCTCGCCGATACGAGGCACATGAGGGCGGCGATCCAGCACCTCAACAGGGACCCGTCCGCCTCCATGGCGCAGCTCGCCGATGCGGTCGGGATCAGCAGGGCCACGCTGCACCGGCAGTTCAGCAGCCGCGACGAGCTGATGATTGCCCTGGCCCGCCGCGGCCACGACGAGTGGGAGCGGGTGCAGCTGGCCGCCGGTCTGGACGCCGCGCGCGCCTCAGGGGACGCGGCGAGGCTGGAGAAGGCGTTGAACGCGCTGCTCACCGGTCTGATCGAGGTCGCCGACGAATACGGTTTCGGCCTCACCGACTACGCACTGGCCGTCCACCCCGAGTTGTCGCGCCGCGTCGAGGAGCTGGAGGAACGCGAGATCGCGTTCTACACCGCCGCCCAGCGCGCGGGCCTGCTGAGCGCCCAGCTGCCCGTCCGCTGGATCAGCGACGCCGTCTACGGCCTGCTCGTGGCCGTGCGAGACGGCCTGCGCCGCGGCGACATCGCCCGCCGGGATGCCCCCCGGCTGCTCCTCGAGATGTTCCTGCACGGAACCGCGGCGCGGAGGCCAGCATGACGATCACCACGTCGCCGGTCTCGGCGAAGCGGCGGTGGGCCTGCCTGGCCGTGTTGTCGGGCGCCGTGCTGCTCGTGGTCATGGACATGACCGTGCTCAACGTCGCGCTGCCGGCCATCTCCGAGGACCTGCGGCCCAGTTCCATCGAGCTGTTGTGGATAGTGGACGCGTACGGGCTCGTGCTGGCGGGGCTGCTGGTCACGGTCCATGATCATGCCGTCCACGCTGTCCATGATCCGTAACTTGTTCCCCGACCCCGGCGAGCGGGCCAAGGTGCTGGGCCTATGGTCGGCGATGGCCGCGGTGGGCGCCGCGTTGGGACCGATCCTGGCCGGGCTGCTGCTGGAGCGTTTCACGTGGCATGCGGCGTTCCTGGTGAACGTGCCGGTCATGGCGGCGGCGATCGGCGCGGGGCTGGTGCTGCTGCCCGAGTCCAGGAACCCCAGCCCCGGCCGCTGGGACGCGCTCGCCACGGTGTTGTCGATGACCGGCATGGTGACGCTGGTGTACGCCGTCAAAACCTTCGGCAAGTACGGCCCCGCCTCGGCCGGCGCCCTGCTGGCGACCGCGGTCGCGGCGGTGACACTGGGCTGGTTCGTGCTGCGCTGCCTGCGCCGGCCGGATCCCCTCCTGGGACTCCGGCTGTTCCGCAGCGGCCCCTTCTCCGCCGGGGTGACGACGGCGCTGACCACAGCGATAGCGATGGGCGCGGTGCTGTTGCTGCTCGCGCGGTGGATGCAGCTGGTGCGGGGCTACTCGCCGCTGGAGACGGGCGTGCGACTGCTGCCGGCGGCGCTGGCCGCGCTCGCGGCCTCGCCGCCGGCTCCGTCGCTGGCGGCCAGGATCGGCGCCCGTACAGTGCTGGCGGGCGGCCTGGCGGTGACGGCGGCGGGGTTCCTGCTGCTCTTCCTGGCGCCGGCGCCACTGGACTACTGGCCGGTGGCGGGCGCGCTGACGCTGATCGGCATCGGGAACGGCGCTCTGGCGATCGCCGCCGCGGTGATCATGTCAGGCACGCCGGCGGCGAAGTCGGGCAGCGCGGCGGCCATCGAGGAGACCAGTTACGACATCGGCGGGGCGCTCGGCGTGGCCGTGCTCGGCAGCGTGGCGGCTGCCGTCTACCGCGGCGGGCTGGACTACGACGGGCCGGCCGCCGGGGTCGCGCGGGAGTCCCTGGGCGGCGCGATCGACGTGGCCAGGGAGCTGGGCGCGGAAGGTGCCCGGCTAGGCGCGGAAGGTGCCCGGCTGGGCGCGGAAGGCTTTCAGCTGAGCGCGGAGGGCGTGCGGCTGGCCGAGCAGGCGATGGCGGCCTTCACCCACTCACTCGCTCTGACCAGCGGGGCAGGCGCGGCGTTGATGCTGGCAGGCGCGGTGCTGGTGTGGTTGCTGACGCCGCGCGGCCTCGACCTGTCCGCCGGTCATCGCTGAGCCGCATCCGAGGCGTGCCGCTGCGCGGGGCCGCCGGGGACCGGCGCGCCGACCAGGCAATCGCGTCATCGGAGTGCCATCGAAGCCTCCTCATGGGATGCGCGGATAATGGCGGGATGAGATCAGTAGGTACCACGGACCTGTCCGTTTTCCCGATAGCGCTCGGCACCAATGTCTTCGGCTGGACGGCGGACAAGGAGACGTCGTTCGCGGTCCTCGACGAGTACGTCGAGAACGGCGGCAATTTCCTCGACACCGCCGACGTCTATCCGTACTGGGCGACCGGCGACTCCGCGTCCGAGATGATCATCGGTGAGTGGCTGGCCCACCGGCACAATCGCGACTCACTCGTCCTGTCCACCAAGGTCGGCATGCTCGAAGGGCTCCGGGGCCTGGCCCCGGCGACCATCCGCACGGCGGTCGAGGACTCGTTGCGGCGGCTCCGTACCGACTACATCGACCTTTACTGGGCGCACGTGGACGACCACGACACGCCGATGGTGGAGTCGCTGGCCGTCTTCGACGCGCTGGTGCGCGAGGGCAAGATCCGCTACGCCGGCGCGTCCAACCACAGCGCCGCCCGGCTGGCGGAGGCACTCAAGATCTCCGACGAGGAGGGGCTGGTCAGATACGTCGCGCTGCAGCAGGAGTACAACCTGGTCGAGCGTGGCTACGAGGGCGAGCTACGGGATGTGGTGGCCAGGGAGAGGCTGGGCAGCACGCCGTACTTCGGGCTGGCGCGCGGCTTCCTGACGGGCAAGTACGCGCCGGGCGTCACCGTCGAGAGCCCGCGGGCGGGCAAGGCCGGCGAATACCTGGCCACGGAGCACGGGCGGCGCACCCTGGAGGCGCTGACCAAGGTGGCGGCCGAGCGTGTGGTCCACCCGGCCTCGGTGGCGCTGGCCTGGCTCGCCGCCCAGCCGACGATCACGGCGCCGATCGCCAGCGCGCGCAGCGTCGAGCAACTGCAGGCCCTGATCACGGCCGCCGAGCTGACGCTGAGCGCGGAAGAGCTCGCCCTCCTCGACGAGGCCTCGCGCCCCTGACCCTGCCGCGCCGCCCGGGTATGACTCGGGCGGCTGGGTTCAGTGGATGCGATTCACCAGGCCGTGACACAACGTGCGCAGTTCGGTCGCGTCGGGGAGGCATTCGTCCAGGATGTCCACGGCCGACGCCACGTAGCGATCCGCCATCGCAAGCGCGGCGGCCCGCCCGCCCGCCTCCTCCACCAACCGGGCGGCCCGGCGTACCGACTCCTCGTCCGCGACCCCGGACGACAGGACCTCGGACAGCTCACGCGCGGCGGGATTCTCGGCCGCGAGGGCGGCCAGCACGGGAAGCGTCTTCTTGGCCCGCCGCAGATCATTGTGCACGGGCTTGCCGGTGACGTTCGGATCTCCCCAGATGCCGAGCATGTCGTCCACGACCTGGAAGGCCACCCCCAGCTGGCGCCCCGCCTCCCACATCCGGTCGGCGAGCTCGGGCGCGCCCCCCAGCGCCACCCCCGCCGCCGCGGCCGCTCCCAGCAGGCCGCCCGTCTTGCCCGCCGCCATCCGCGTGTACTCCTCGACACCGACCGCCTCGGGACCGCGCCACGGCCGGGTCTCGAAGGCCATGTCGGCGCTCTGTCCCTGGACGAGCTCGATCAGCGCCGCCGACAGGTATCTCATCGCCTCGGGCTGCCCGGCGAGTTGCCCGACGGCCAGAGCCAGGAGTGCGTCGCCGGTCAGCAGCGCGGGCCCGACGCCGTACGCCTTCCACAGCGTCTCCTGATGCCTGCGCCGCTCGTCGTTGTCGATGATGTCGTCGTGGGCCAGGGAGAACACGTGCACCAGCTCCACCGCCACCGCAGCCGGCAGGGCCGCCTCCGCGGCGCCGCCGACGGCCTCGGCGCTGAGCATGGCGATGACGGGCCGCAATCCCTTGCCGCCGTCCCCTTGGCGCGGCCGGCCGTCGGCGTCCGACCAGCCGAGCGCGAACCCGGCCATCCTGGCGCCCCAGGGATGCAGCGTCGAGACCGCCGCGCGCAGGGCGGGTTCGAGGAGCCGCCGGTAGCGGGCGATGGCGTCGGTGTTCAGCGGGCCGGCGGTGGGATGGCTGAGAATCACTTGGCGCTCCTACCCGGTGCGATCTTGAATCTACATGCAGATGCATGTGACAATCCACACATAGATCGACATTTGTCAGAAAATGTCCGAGATGTGAGATAAGCGCCGCAGGCACAAGAGAAACACTCCGCAGTCAACACCACGCCGACCGCCGGCCTCTCCATCAGGCGGGACGCGAAAGGGCCCCCTATGGGCCGGACCGCCCCACCTTCCCCCGTTTGATCATCAGCCCGCACGTATGTGAGAATACACAAACAATCACATAAGCGACTTATGGCTACATATCGCACCGGAGCAGGGGATCGCCACCATGCCGCACGCCATAGGCACCTCCGCGCCCAGCGCGAGAGTCAGCCAAAGCTACAAGGCCGTCCCTCTGATCGTAAAGGCCTCAGTCAACGGGCTGACCGTGTGAGGCAGATGCCATGGAGGTCCGCGGTGTCGCTCGCCGGCGAGACGACGCATCAAGCCAGAACCGTCCCCTTCCTCCGTCCGCTGGCCCGGCACGCGCGCATCCCGATCCGTGCCTTCGAGGAGGCCAGCGACCGCTCCGGCGGCGAGCTCGTCAGGCTGAACATGGGGCCCTTCCGCCCGTACCTGGTCACGCACCCGGACCACGTCCAGCATGTGCTGAAGACCAACCAGCCCAACTACGTCCGTGCCGGCATGTTCTGGGACCCGCTGGCCCCGCTCATCGGCCAGGGCATCCTGGGGGACGGCGCGGGCTGGGCGGCGAGCAGGAAGATCCTCCAGCCGCTCTTCACGGCGCGGTACGTCGACTCGCTCACCGAGCGCATGGCGGAGATCATCAACGAGCTGATCGACACCAAGCTCGGCCCCGGCAGGACCGTCGACGTGGGGATGGTCATCTCGGCGCTGATCCACCCCGCGATCGTCCGGCTGTTCCTGGGCGCGACGATCTCCGACGCGGACATCGAACGGCTGGCCCCCGCGTATGACACGGGCGTGACCGCCAGGTCCATCAGGCTGCTGCTCCCATTCGTCCCGCAGCGTATCCCGTTACCCGGCGACCGGGCGTTCAAGCAGGCGATCAAGACCATCGACGACGTCGTCTACCCGCGCATCCGGCACGCCAGGTCACGCGGCGACGAGACGGCCGACCTGGTCTCCCGGCTGGTCGGGGTCCGCGGGGACGAGCCGGACGCGGACCGGCTGATCAGGGACGACATGGTGGCCATCCACGGGGCCGCCACCGAGACCTCCGTCACCGCACTCAGCTGGGTCTGGCCGGTGCTGGACGCGCACCCGGAGATCGCCGCGAAGGTCTACGAGGAGGTGGAACGGGTTGTGGGTAACGGGCCCGTCACCGTCGCGCACCTGCCGCGGCTGACCTATCTGCGCATGTTCGTAGACGAGCTGGTACGCCTCTACCCGCCGGGCTGGATCCTGCCCCGCACCGCGTTACGCACCGACGCCATCGGCGGAGTGGAGATCGCGGCGGGATCCACGGTGGTGATGAGCCCGTACCTGACGCATCGGCTGTCCGCGTTCTGGGATCGGCCGCTGATGTTCGCCCCCGAACGGTTCTCGCCGGAGAACGAGCGGGCCCGGCACCGGTACGCCTACTTCCCGTACGCCGCCGGACCGCACGTCTGCCTGGGACCGCGTCTCTTCATGATGGAGGCGCTGCTGCTGATCGCCGGAATCCTGTGCAGGTACCGGCCGGTGCTGCAGACCAGCAGGCCGATCGCCCCCCGGCTGGCCTCGACGCTGCGGCCGGGAACCGAGCTGTCCATGACCCTCGTCCCGGCGCGCCACGCATGACCGGCGACGCTCGTCCCGATCCGACGCGCACGACCGGCGACGCTCGTCCCGGCGTGACGCGCACGGCCGGCCTCGGCACGGCGGCCGAGCTCGGCAGGACCAGCGCGCTTGCGGTGGCGTGCGCGCGGGATCTGGCCCGCTACGCCGCCGGGCATCCGGATCTCTTCCCCGCCAGGCCGTTCGACGGGGGGTTCTTCCACTCGCTCGGGCTGGTCGGCGCGTTCGGCTCCCCGTGGGCCACGGCGGACGAGCTGCGCGCGGTCAACCGGGCAGCGCTGTGGGTGTTCGCCGTGGACCTGCTCATCGACCACGCCGCCACGTCCCGCGACGAGGTGGACGCGCTGGTCGCGGACTGCCTGGCGGTGGCCGCCGGGGAGGAGCCGCGCACACCCCTCGCCCAGGTCCTGGCCGGCCTCCGCGACGATGCCGGCCAGGACCCCCGCTGGTGCGACCAGCTCGGGCGCATGCTCACGGCCATGACGCGGGAGTGGCAATGGCGCGAGTCCAAGGCCGTGCCCGGCCTGGATGAATACGTCTCGAACGCCGACAGCTGCGGCGCCTCCTTCGTCAACCTCTCGCACTGGCTGTACACCGGCGACCCGTGGACGCTGACCCACCTCGATCTGGTCCGCGAGACGGGCGACGAGGTGCAGCGCTACCTGCGGCTGCTGAACGACCTGGCCACGTACGACAGGGAAGCGCGCTGGGGCGACGCGAACGCGCTGACGCTGGGGGCCGGGCGCGCCGAGGTGACCGAGCGGATGGCCGGCCACGCGCGCACGGCCGGCGAGCTGATCGCCCGGCTGAGCCAGTCCAGTCCCCGGACGGGGCTGTACCTGGAACGGCAGATCGGCTTCAACACCGGCTTCTACGGGATGTCCGATTATTGGGGAGAGTTGTGAACGCAGCCCGCGAGGCCGACGCCCTGGTCGCCACGCTGATGGCCACACCGTGGGGCCAGGTGTCCCCGTCCGTCTACGAGACCGGGCGGCTGGTCACGCTGGCGCCGTGGCTGACCGGACACCGTGAGCGCATCGACTTCCTGCTCAGGACCCAGCGCCCGGACGGGTCGTGGGGCGCCCCTGACGGCTACGGCGTGGTGCCGACGCTGAGCGCCACGGAAGCCCTGCTCACCGCGGGCGAGGCGGAGGCCGCCCACCGCGGCCTGGCCGCGCTGCGCGAGCGACTGCGGCGGGTGGCAGGCCTGCCGGACATGCCGGCCGTGGACCTGATCGTCCCATCGCTGATCGCGCTGATCAACGCGCGCCGCACGGGCGAGCCGCTCCCCCTGCCTGCAGGCCTCGACCACTCGCGCGTCGAACGCGTCCGCCGGGTGGTGTCCTCCGGCGCGGCGCTGCCGGAGAAGCTGCTGCACGCGCTGGAGGTGACGGGCGTGGCGGCGGGCGGCGCCTCGTCGGTGCGGCCGACGGTGATCGGCACGATCGGCGCCTCCCCCGCCGCCACCGCCGCCTGGCTCGGCAACGCCGCCCCGCTGGAGGCCGACTTCGCCAGGAGGCACCTGGAGGCAGTCGTCACCAGGTACGGCGGCCCGGTCCCCGTGGGGCTGCCGATCACCGTGTTCGAGCGCGGCTGGGTCCTGAGCTGGCTGGCCAGGGCAGGCGTCCCGGTCACCGTGCCCCCAGAGATGCTGGCCGATCTCCGGGCGGCGATCGGCCCGACCGGCACGCCCGCGGGGCCGGGGCTGCCCGCCGACGCCGACACGACGTCCGTCGCGCTGCACGCGCTGGCGCTGCATGGCCTGCCGGTCGATCCGGAGAGTCTGCTGGCCTTCGACACGGGCGCCCACTTCTGCACCTGGCAGGGTGAGGACGGCTTCTCCATCAGCGTGAACGCCCACGTGCTCGACGCCTTCGGCGCATACGCGGCCTCCCGGCCGGAGCGGGCCGAGGCCTACGCAGCGCAGCGGCGGCGGGTGGCGGGGCTCCTGGCCGAGCGGCAGCGGCCGGACGGAAGCTGGGACGACCGCTGGCACGCCTCGCCGTACTACGCGACGTTGAGCTGCGTGCTCGCGCTCGGCGAGTACGGGGGCGGCCCTGTCCACGCGACGGCCGTGGCCAGGGCGCGCGAGTGGGTGCTCGCCACGCAACGCCCGGACGGATCGTGGGGGCGTTGGGAGGGCACTGCGGAGGAGACCGCGTACGCGATGCTGGCGTTGCTGCTGCCCGAAGCTGAGCAGCGGCGTAAGGTGGAGCAACGGTTCGGGCAGGCCGCCGCCCTGGGGCAGGAATATACGCAGCGTACGGGCGAAATGTCGGAATATCCCGCGTTATGGCATGACAAGGACCTTTACACCCCGCTGGCAGTTGTCAGATCTGCCATCCTGGCTGCACGCCACCTCACTAAAACCTACCTGAAGTCCCACAAATATGGACTAATTGCCACGTAGCGGCAACTGCGCGCCTTGAGTGGCGTATGAGGCATTGCTAAGGTGTCCGAGTGCCGATCAAGAAATACTCAGGTATGCCTTGACATCCGGCTTAACGCGACCCCTGACCTGGACGGCTCATTATGCGTTTGCGCAACTTCGGCGTGCGGACAAAGGTGACAGCCTTGCTGGTGTCGCTGGTCGCGCTGTGGGGGTTCGCCGCCTGGGTCACGCTTCGCGAAGGCGTGAACCTGCTCGGCGCCACCACGGTCGACAGCGGCGCTGTGCAGCCCAGCGAGCGCCTGCTCGCCGAGCTCCAGCGCGAACGCCGCCTCACCGTGGTGCTGCTCGGCACCGGCGGGCGAGCGCCCGACCGGATGCTGCGCGAGCAGCGGGCCAGGACCGACGCGGCGCACCAGGCGCTGCGGGAGTCCGCGACGAGCGCGAGCGTGCAGTTCGCGGCCGACGCGCCGCTGATCCGCCGCATCGACGAGATGCTGCAGAGCACGCAGGGGATCGCCGCGCTCAGGAAGACGATCGACGCGGGCCGATCCGACAGGGCACAGGCGATCGACTCCTACAACACGGTCATCGACGCGCTCTACCGCATGTTCGACTCAGTGGCCTCGCTGGACGACAAGGAGATCGCCAGGGACGCCCGCACCATGCTCGCGATCAGCCGGTCGAGCGAATTCCTGGCCCGCGAGGACGCGCTCGTCGCCGGCGCGCTGGCCAAGGGTGGGTTCACGCCGGCGGAGCACACCGAGTTCATGCGACTGTCCGGCTTCTACCGCATCTCGCTGGAGCAGGCCGCGGCCCAGCTCCAGCCGGAGGACGCGGCCGCGTACGCCGTCTGGGCGAAGAGCCGCACCGTGAGCCAGCTGAATACGCTGGAGCAGCGGATCGCCGAGGAGCCGGGCACCGGGCAGGCACCCGTGACCAGCACGGAGTGGCGTTCGGCCACCGAGCCGGCCCGGGCCTCGCTGGAGAAGCTCATCTCCGACGGCGGCGACCGCCTCGTCGAGCGGGCCGTGCCCGGCGCCGTGGCCGTGATCATCCGCCTCGTGCTGGCCGGCGGCCTCGGTCTCGTCGCGGTCGTGGCTTCGATCATCCTGTCGATCACCACCACGAGGTCGCTCCTGGCCCAGCTCAGGAAGCTGCGTGACGCCGCCCACGAGCTGTCGGATGACCGGCTTCCCGGCATCGTCGAGCGGATCGGCCGGGGCGAGGAGGTCGACGTGGCCGCCGAGGCGCCGCCGCTGCAGTTCGGCGACGACGAGATCGGCCAGGTGGGCCAGGCGTTCAACACCGTGCAGCGCACCGCGATCAGCGTCGCGGCCGAGCAGGCCGAGCTGCGCCGCAGCATCCGCGACATCCTGCTCAGCCTCGCCCGCAGGACGCAGGGCCTGGTGCACCGGCAGCTCACCGTGCTCGACGTGATGGAGCGCCGCGAGACCGACCCCGAGGAGCTGAAGGAGCTCTTCCGGCTGGACCACCTGGCCATCCGCATGCGGCGCAACGCGGAGAACCTCATCGTGCTCTCCGGTTCCTCCCCCGCCCGCACGTGGCGCCGGTCGGTCCCCATGGTCGACGTCGTGCGCGGCGCGCTGGCCGAGGTCGAGGACTACACCCGGGTCACACTGCTGCCGATGGGCGAGGTCGTGCTCATCGGCCGGGCCGTCGGTGACGTCGTGCACCTGCTGGCCGAGCTCATCGAGAACGCCGTGTCGTTCTCGCCTCCTTACACGAACGTGCAGGTCAGCGGCCAGCTCGTGGCCAACGGGTACGTGATCGAGATCGAGGACCGGGGCCTGGGCATGAAGCCCGAGGACCTGGAGGCCGCGAACGAGCGCATCGCGAACCCGCCCGAGTTCCGCATCACGGGCACCGCCCGCCTGGGCCTCTATGTGGTCAGCCAACTGGCCAAGCGGCACGACATCCAGGTGGTGCTCAAGGCGTCGCCGTACGGCGGGACCACGGTCGTGGTGCTGTTGCCGCAGGAGCTCGTCCAGCTCGACCCCAGGCCGGAGCCGCAGCGCGGCGACGGCGGGGAGCGGCTGCCGCGCCGGCCGACGGCGGTGGCCACAGTGGCCCGCCCCGTCGCGGGAGAGGCGGCTGCCCGCCCCGTCGCCGGAGAGATGGCGCGCCCCGCCGCCGGGGAGAACGTGCGCACGCTCAAGCCCGCCCGCCCGGTCCCCGCCTCCGTTCCCGAGCCGGCCCCCGCACCTGCACCCGAGCCGGCCCTCGCATCAGTACCCGAGCCGCCAGCCGAACCGGAGCAGCAGCCCGTGGCCGAATTCACACCGTCGGGGCTGCCGCTCCGCGTGCCCCAGGCGAACCTCGCGGCGGCGCTGCGCGAGGACACGCCCACGCTGCCAGACCACGAGGAGGACGATGACGAGCGCTCCCCGGAGGAGATCCGCGCGATGATGGGATCTCTTCAGTCAGGCACCCGCCTTGGCCGTACGCAGGCGGCCAAGATGCTGGATGAACAGCCGGGAGGCGACGCACCATGACCCCCACCGCGGGCACCGATCTCAATTGGTTGCTCGACGACCTCGTCAGCCGCGTCAAGGAGGCCGACCACGCCATCGTGCTGTCCTCCGACGGCCTGCTGATGGCCTCCTCGGCCGGGTTGCAGCGCACCGACGGCGAGCATCTGTCCGCCGTGGCCTCCGGGCTGCAGAGCCTGGCCAAGGGCATCTCGGAGCACATCTCCGGCGGCGCGGTGCGGCAGACGGTCGTGGAGTGGAAGAGCCAGTTCCTCATCGTGACCACGGCGGGCGAGCGTGCCTGCCTGGCCGTGTTGTGCGCGCAGAACGCCGACATCGGGCTGATCGCGTACGAGATGGCCATGCTGGTCGCGCGGGTGGGCCAATATCTCACCTCGGGCGCTCGCAACGCCGAGGCCATCGCCAGGAGCGAGCGGTGACAGGCGCCGACGGTCCGAGGGATGAGCACTGGGTCGACCCGGAGATCGTCCGGCCCTACGTCGTGACGCGGGGCCGGACCCAGCCGGCGCACGGCAAGTTCGACCTGATCTCCATGGCCCTGGCGGTGGGCGGCCCGCCGGGCCCGGACGCCGGGCTGGACCCCGAGCACCTGCGGATCCTCCAGATCTGCCGCGAGCCCAAGTCCGTCGCCGAGATCGCCGCGCATCTCGACCTGCCCGCCGGCACGATCCGCGTGCTGCTCGGCGACCTGTTCGACCGCGAACTCGTCTCTGCCCAGGAACCACAATCCGAGGTGGACATGCGTGACATGAAGATGTACAGGGCGGTGCTCGATGGTCTTCGCTCGCTCTGACCGCCCGCGCCTGCCGACGGCGATCAAGATCTTGGTCGCCGGCGGGTTCGGCGCGGGAAAGACGACGATGGTCGGCGCGGTCTCCGAGACCCGGCCGCTGCGGACGGAGGAGGTGCTCACCGACCGCGGGATCGGTGTGGACGACCTCTCCTCGGTGGAGGCCAAGCGCACCACCACGGTGGCGATGGACTTCGGCCGGATCACGCTGAACAACGACTACGTGCTCTATTTGTTCGGCACGCCCGGGCAGGAGCGGTTCTGGTTTGTGTGGGACGAGCTGGCGGAGGGTGCGCTGGGCGCCGTGATCCTGGCGGACACGCGGCGGCTGGCGGACTGCTTCCCGTCGGTGGACTATTTCGAGCGGCGGAACACGCCGTTCGTGGTCGCGGTCAACTGTTTCGAGGGGGCGCCGACGTTCGAGCTGGACGAGGTGCGTCTCGCGCTCCAGCTCGACCCGTCGATCCCCATGATCATGTGCGACGCCAGGAAACGGGAGTCGAGCAGGGAGGTCCTGATCGCCCTGGTGAAGCACTCGGCGAGGCTGCGCGCGGAGCCGGTCGGCAGCTGAGCGCAGCCTTGTCAGGTTGCGGTGTGGCGGAGGTAGGCGTCGAGTTCGGCGGCGCCGCTCAGCATCGCGCGCCCGCGGGTGGACAGCCGGCCGTGCCAGTCCCGCAGGGCGGCCTCCAGGGGCGCCAGCCCGCCGGCCGCGCGCACCTGCTCGATCAGTGGCGCGATCTGCTCCAGCAGGTATCCGCCCCGTCTGAGCTGGTGCGCGAGCTGGGCATCCCGTACGTCGGCCGCGGTGTAGACCCGGTAACCGGTCTGCCGGTCGCGTCGTGGCCGCACCAGCCCGGCCTGCTCCCATTTGCGCAGCGTCGCGGGCCGGATCCCGAGTTTCCTGGCCAGGGGACCGATGAACGTGACACCCGGTCCAGGAGGGGCGGAGGGCGCCAGGTCGCGGAGCGCGTTCTCGACGGCCAGCAGGGTCCGGCGGTCGTCGAGGAGCTGGGCGTGGCTCTCGTCGATGATCTTCAGGGCGTCCTCGACCGCGTCCCGGTTCACCGCCTGCATGATCGAGGTCGCGGTCTGGTGGCCGTGGGCGGGCACCAGGGCGAGGAACGCGCGGAGGGCTTGCGCGTGCCGCACGGTGTAGGTGCGATAGCCATGGGGCGTGCGGCCGGCGCCAGGGAGGATGCCGGCCTGCTCGTAGTTCCTGATCGCCTGCGTGGACAGGCCGTGTTCGCGGGCGAGGTCCACCGGCCTCAGCCGTTCGCGGGATGCCATAGGTGCGTCACCGTATTGAGGGTCGGCCCAGGTGGGCATGAGCGTGTTGCGCGGAAAGCTTACACATTAAGTTCAACGATATCGTTGAGGGCATGTCGTCATCGAGGAGACCAGACCCGCTCGTCCAGGACGCCGCGACCTCTCTCGACGGCGAGAGCGTCGCCGCCGTCACGAAGCTCCTGCGGACTCTTCCCTGCCGGCCCCGCCTGCTCGGGCTCGGCGAGGCCACGCACGGCGAGGAGGCGCTGCCGGAGCTGCGTAACGAGATCTTCCGGCATCTCGTCGAGCACGAGGGCTACCGATCGTTCGCCATCGAGAGCGACTGCCTCATGGGCCTGGCCGTCGACGACTACGTCAGGGCGGGCACGGGCACGCTCGACGACGTCATGGAGGGCGGCTTCAGCCACGGGTTCGGCGCGTCGGCGGCCAACCGGGAGCTCGTGCGCTGGATGCGCGCGTACAACGAGGGCCGGCCCGCCGCGGAGCGGCTGCGTTTCTTCGGGTTCGACGCCCCGCTGGAGATGACCGGGGCCGCCAGTCCCCGCCAGGCGTTGACCGCGCTGCACGGCTACCTCGCGGCCTGGCTGGACGCGGGTCTGCTCCCCTGTGCCGCGGACGCCCTCGACCGCCTGATCGGGGGCGACGACCGGTGGACCAATCCCGCGGCGGCCATGGACGCCTCCCAGTCCGTGGGCCGGTCCGCCGAGGTCAGGGAGCTGCGACTGCTCGCGGACGAGCTCGTGACGCTGCTGGAGGCGTTCGCGCCGCACCTGATCGCGTCGACCTCGCGGGAGGAGTGGTGGCGGGCGAGCACCTACGGGCGCACCGCCGCCGGGCTGCTCCGCTACCACTTCTGGATGGCCGACACGTCCCCTGGCAGGGTCTGGCGGCTGATGGCCCTGCGGGATGCGATGATGGCCGGCAACCTCCAGGCCATCGCCGAGCACGGCCCGGCACTCGTCTACGCCCACAACCGCCACCTGCAGCGGGACAAGAGCACCTGGCAACTGGCCGACATGGCGCTGGAGTGGTGGAGCGCCGGCGCGATTGTCAGCGCCCGTCTGGGCGGCCAGTACGCCTTCCTGGCCTCGGCGCTCGGCGCCATCCCGCATCAGGCGCTTCCCGCTCCCCACCCCGAGACTCTGGAGGGACTGCTGTACACGCTGCCGGGCAACCGCTCCCTCATCGACGCCCGCCGGCTGGCCGCGGCCCTCGCCGAGGCGGGCACGAAGCCGGTCCCGCGGACCGATATATCTGCCAATTACGGCTATTTCGCGCTCGACCCGGCCCACCTCGGCGAGAACGACGGGATCGTCTTCATCAAGGACGTGCCCGCCTAACCCGTCGGCAGCCGTTCGCCCCACCGCCACGCCACCGTGCCCGGCTCGGGCGCCTCGACGGCCAGCTCGCCGCCGTCGGGGTCGGCGATGATCACCATGCTTCCACCGTGAACGCGCCCTTGCTGGTGGTCAGCTCGACGAGGTTCGTCTCGACCGCGGAGAGCGGATCGTCGAGCGGGATCCGGAACGTACGGAGCTGGCTCGGCCCGAAGTCCGCCGTGAGCCGGACCCCGGCGAGCGGGATGTCGAAGGTGGCCACGCCGGCCCGCCCGGTGGTCTCGACGGCGCGGACGACGAGGTCGCGTGGGGTGTCCTCGTGCGCCTTCACCGCGGTCACCATGATCTGGCCGCCGCCGTCGTCGAGGTAGCCGCGGGCGGCGGGGAGCGCGCCGTCGTGGAAGCTCTCCAGCATGGCGCGCACCGGGGCGCCGAGCAGCGCGGCCCGCCGCGCGAGCCCGGCGGCCCGCCAGTCGCCGGCGTGCGGCACCAGCAGGTACGTGAACCGCTGCGTCCCCTGGTCCTGGTAGGAGTAGTACCCTTCCGGGTCCAGCAGCCGCGGGTCGTGCCAGGCGTAGACGGGGCTGCGCACGGCGGTGATGCCGATGCTGGGGCTGCGGCCGGGGTCGCCGGGTGAGACGTCGTAGCCGTGCTTGGCGTTGTTCACGACGGCGAGGCCGGCGTCGGCCCCCGACAGATCCACCCACGACTGCGCCGGCTCCTCGGCCCCGTCGAGTGGCCTGCTCAAGTGCCCGAACGGGACCTCATAGGTGGCGGCCGGGGACTCCAGCGCGACCGGGAAACGCAGCTTCATCAGGTGGGCCTGCTCCCGCCAGTCGATGGTGACCCGCACCTCGACCGCGTCGTCGCCGCCCGCGCCCAGGATGAACTCCTCGACCATCGTCGAGCGGCCCCACTCCCGCTCCACCCGGATGCGGGCACGCAGCGGACCCTGCTCGCGCAGCACGATGTTCGTGACCGCCATCGCCTCGCCCGGCCAGTCGTAGGAGATGACGCGGTGCCCCCAGGTGTCGGTCGGGTCCTCGCAGATGACCGTGTGCTCGCCGGCCGCCCCTGCCACCAGGTCGACGCCGGTGCGCTTGTCGAGCAGGCTGGACAGCCAGCCGGTCGCGGGGTCGAGCTCCAGGCGCAGCACGTCGTTCTCGATGTGGGTCTCGCCGCACGACAGGCCGCTCGGGGCCGTCGCGGCGCCCTGGCGCAGGCGGTAGAGGCGGTAGCCCAGCGGCGGCAGCTCGGCCTGGAAGACCGTGGCGCCGCGGCCCTTGTCGTCGGTGGTGGCGACCGACTGCGTGCGCTGGCAGGGCACGTCGGCGCCGTCGGCGTCCACCACCTGCACGCCTGCCGGCGCGAGGCCGTACTGCATCTCGACCCGGGTCGTGACCGGCCACGGGTGCGGGTTGAAGACGACCACCGGCTGGGTGCCGTCCTCCTGCGGGATGCGGATGTCGCGGGCGATCACGTTGTGGGCCCGGGCGATGATCCGCTTGGCGATGGCGACGGCCTCGCCGAGCTGGTCGCGGGCGTCGTCGTAGGCGGGCTCGATCGCCGAGCCCGGCAGCACGTCGTGGAACTGGTTGAACAGCACCTGCTTCCAGGCCCGCTCCAGGTCCGCGCGCACGTCGTGGCCGGCGACGGCCGCCCACCGCTCGGCCGACAGGACCGCGGCCTGCGCCCGGCGCTGCCACGCCTTGACGCCGGAGTGCGAGGAGTAGCAGCCGGCGGCGTGATGCTGCAGATCGTCGCGCCACACCGGCAGCTCGGCCAGGCCCTGCTCGCCCAGGCGCTTGGCCATCTCGTCGAAGTAGCGGCGCGGCGAGGACATCGTCAGCTCGCCGAAGGTGCCCATCCGGTCGTAGCGGTGGATGGACTCGATGTTGGCCTTGGTGGGGCCGCCGCCGTGGTTACCCACCCCGTAGAAGATCATCAAATCGCCGAGCGAGCGGTCGAGCTGTCCCAGGGCCTTCTCGGTCTGACCGGCGACCTCGCCGGGCGGGCTGCAGTATTCGAACGGGATCCGGTACACCAGCACGCGGCTGCCGTCGGGGCTCTCCCACCAGAACATCGTGCCGGGCAGGTCGGCCTCGTGCGGTCCGGGGCGCAGGAAGCAGTAGGAGTCCATGCCCTGGCCGCGCAGGATCGCGGGCAGCATGGCGTTGTGGCCGAACGGGTCGACGTTCATGCCGACCGTCGCGGTGACGCCGAACTTCTCCTTCAGGTAGCGCTGCCCGTACAGGCCCTGGCGGACGAACGACTCGCCGGAGGGCATGTTGCAGTCGGGCTCCACCCACCAGCCGCCGGCCATCGCCCAGCGGCCTTCCGCCACCTTCTCCTGGATCCTGGCGAACAGCTCCGGGTCCGACTCCTCCACCCAGGACAGCAGCACGACCTGGTCACAGGTGAAGACGAAGTCGGGATATTCGTCCATGCGGTGGATGGCCGACCAGAACGTCGCGCGGGCCTCCTGGTATCCCTCCTGCCAGGGCCAGAGCCAGACCGGGTCGAGATGCGCGTTGCCGATCATGTGCAGGGTGCGGCCGGGGGTGGCCGCCGGGCGGGGGGCACGCGGCAGGCCGGACGGCTGGGCGCCGGAGGGCGCGTTGGCCATGGGGGCGGGGCGTCTGGTCATGAGGCCGCCCATACGTCGACCTTCTCGCTGATCATGTGCAGCATCAGTGTGTGGATCTCCTGGATGCGCGGCGTCTCTGAGGAGGGGGCGAGGAGGAGGTGGTCGGCGTGCTCGGCGGCGGCGCCTCCGTCTTTGCCGCCGAACAATACTGTCGCCGCGCCCTTGCTCCGTGCGGCCTTGAGCGCGCTGATGACGTTGGGCGAGTTGCCGCTGGTGGTGAATGCGGCCACCACGTCGCCCGGGCGGGCCAGCGCCTGCACCTGGCGGGCGAACACGTTCTCGTAGGCGTAGTCGTTGGCGATGCACGTCATGACCGTGGCGTCGGTCGTGAGCGTCACCGTGGGCAGCGGGCGGCGCTCGCGCTTGTAGTGGCCGATCAGCTCGCCGGTGAGGTGCTGGGCGTCGGCCGCGCTGCCGCCGTTGCCCATCGTGTAGAGGGTGCCGCCGTGCGCGAACGTCGCGATGATCAGGTCCGCGGCGGCCTCCACGTCCGGGATCAGCGCCGCCATGCCCCGCGCGGCGGCGAGATGTCCTTCGACGTGTGCCGCGAGCACCGCCGGCAGCGGCCCGCTGTGCGCCCGGGCCGGGTCTGCGCCAACGTGCTCCATGGGGCCTCCGACGGGAACGGCTGCCGCGTCAAGGGCTTGTGACATCGTTCCCACAGCGGATCCTAGGGCGACCTCTCCCGTCCGGTCAACGCACACAATGGGTGAAATGTCAGATTATGGGCGGTGATGCGGTGGATTCGCGGGCCACGAGCTGCACGGTGAGCACAGTCGTGACGGAGTCCGCCTCCGGCATCCCAATCCGTTCGTCCAGCCTGCGTATCGCCGTCGCACCCAGGCCGAAGGTGTCCTGCGAGACGGTGGTGACCATGGGCGAGACCATGCTCATCCAGGGCGCGTCGTCGAAGGCGACCAGGCTGATGTCGTCCGGCACCCTCAGCCCCAGCTCGCGGATGGACCGCCAGACACCCTCGGCGAGCACGTTGTTGGCGGCGAACACGGCGGTCGGCCGGTCGGGTCCGCGCAACATGTCGAGCGCCCGGCGCCGCGAGTCCGCCACGTCCCAGCCGGACGAGACGACCAAGCCGGGATCCACCTTGATGTCACCGGCGCCGAGCGCCTCGAGGTAACCCTGGTAACGCTCGTAGCCGGTGGTCCAGTCGGTCTCGTCGATGAACAGCGCGATCCTGCGGTGCCCCAGCCCGACCAGGTGCGCGGTGGCCGTACGGGCGCCAACGCGGTTGCCCACCACGACCCCGTCCGTCGAACCGGCCGTGAACTGCCGGTCCACCTCCACCACCGGGATGTGGTGGGAGGCGAGGTAGGTGGACACGGCCGAGGAGTTGGGCGTCACGACCACCCCGGCCACCCTGAGCGCGACGAGCGCCTCGGCGGCCTCCCTCTCCGCCTCCGCCGACAGGCTCGTGTCCGCCAGCACCATCGTGTAGCCGCGCTGCCGGGCCTCCCTGCTGGCCCCTGCCGCGAGCTCCGCGTAGAACGGGTTGCGCAGGTCGCTCACCAGGACCCCGACGGACCTGCTGACCTGCTGTTTGAGCGTGCGGGCCATGACGTCGGGCACGTATCCGAGCTCGGCGGCCACCCGCATGACCCGCTCACGCACGTCGCTCGCGGCGTACCCACGGCCGGTCAGCGCGCGGGAGACGGTGGAGCGGGAGACGCCGGCGGCCTCCGCGACGTCTTTGATGGTGGGCCGCCGGGAACGGCTGAGGGGGGTACGCCGCTCTGTGGTCATCGAGGCCCTTCCCCGACCACGTCAACCAGCGCCTCGGCGTGCTGCCCGAGACGCAGATCGCCGATGGTCACGTCGACTGCCAGGCGAACGCGGCGTCGCGGCACGACGTCGGCGCCGAGACGCAGATGCACCTGCTCCATACCCCCTCCCGGCAGCCTTAGCGTCAGGGACCCTTGCTCCCGCTGCCAGCCTGGGGGAACGACGGGCTCGATGGTGGCCACGACCTTGTCCGGGAACGGGTTGCGCACGGTGGCCGTGAGCACCAGCTCGCCGCCCGCGGGAACGCTCGCATAGTAGGGCGTCAGGCGGCACAGCACCCCGTCCGCCCCCAGGTCCAGGTGCTCCAGCGGGAGCAGGTCGTTGTGGAGGGCGACGAGCTCCTCGCCGCGTTCGGTCAGCATGTGCAGATAGTCGTCGTCCACCCAGCGGGGGCGCCAGTGGCCGCTGACCATGAGGTCGGGGCGCAGGCGCCGGTAGAGTGCGGCGCTCTTGCGGTAGTCCTCGATCCTGAATCTGTTCTTGTACTGGAAGTTCAGGCTCTCCTGGCGTTCGCCGGGGATGCCCATGCCGTCCTGCTGGTCGCCGGTGACCAGCACCCGGTGGCCATCCACCTGGAACTCGTACGCCGCCGCGAACAACGTGTGCCCCGGCAGGTCGTGCACCGTGATCTCGTACTCCCGCCACCGCACGGTCTCCCCCAGCTCCAGCACCCGGTCGGAGGGGATGGGGTCGAACCACTGGCAGGGCAGATCATGGTGGAGCGGGGTGGCCAGGATGGGGGCCATGTGGGACGGGGTCCAGATCTGCGTGCCCTCGACGTCGCGCAGCAGCGGCATGCCGGCCACGTGGTCGTCGTGGTAGTGGGTGGGGAGGGCGACCTCGATGCTGGTGACGCCGTAGTGCTCACGCAGGGCGGGGAGCGAGGCCAGCCAGGGGCG
Source organism: Nonomuraea sp. 10N515B (assembly GCF_052245915.1). Taxonomy (NCBI): domain Bacteria; kingdom Bacillati; phylum Actinomycetota; class Actinomycetes; order Streptosporangiales; family Streptosporangiaceae; genus Nonomuraea; species Nonomuraea sp. 10N515B. Next base: position 109,244 of record NZ_JBQQBQ010000007.1, on the reverse strand, counting down.
GCGGGCCGCGCGTGAGGTGTTGTGCACCAGACCGGTGGACATGTCGTAGCCGAAGTCGAAGACCATGGCGGCGCCGGAGTCCGACAGCAGGACGTAGCTGTGGGAATTGGCGCTCCTGTTCATCAGCAGGTGGGAGGTCACCTCGACGAAGGGGTTGTGGAGGAGTCCGCGCACGTCCCAGGGGTGGGGGCGGCGGAAGTTCACATACCGCTGCATGGACTGGGAGAGCTGCCGGAGCGCGTCGTGCAGGTCGGTCATCGGCTCGCCGTGCGACGGCAGTAACACCTCGAGCTCCTCCCGCTGGAGGAGCTCGGAGCTCAGGATGACCATGGCCGGACCCTCGTTCTCGGTGTACGACCACTGGGTCGCGGCCAGAGACCACACCTTGCCCGGGGCGTAGATGAGGTCGCCGGTGAAGGCGGCCTTGCCGACGACGTAGGTCACGGAGCCGGGGGTGTGCCCTGGGGTGGGCAGCACGCGCACCTGCACGCCGCCGTACGTCGCCGTCCGGTATTCGGGCACGACGCCGGCCACCGGTACCGGGTCGAGCAGCGAGAACCGGTCGTCGCGCAGGTCGTAGTCGTTGCTGATCTGGCGCCCCGCCCACATCTCGCCGACCTTCTCGAACAGGTCGCGCTCGACCGGCGGAACGTGGATCGGGATGCCCGCGCCGACCGCTCTCGCCAGGCCCTGGGCCTGGTCGCGGTGGTGGTGGGTCATCAGGACGTGGGTGAGGCGGTCGATCCCCATCTCGGGCAGGAGGTCGAGCACGCGGCCGGAACCGAAGTCGATCGCGATCCCGGTGCGCTCCTCCCCCGCCAGCACGGGGGCCGCCACGACGTAAACGTGGCAGGTGTCCGCAACGCGGAACACCCCGGGCACGACTTCGGTCACATCACTGCTCATCGAGGCGCGATTCTATCCGGTATCGTTCCCACAATCGATGCCCTGGCGGCCCGCCTCATCGCCGCCACCACCTCGCGACCAGTTCGAGGTCCGCTCCGGTGATCTCCTCCAGGGAGTTGTCGATGCGCTCGGCGTAGTACAGCGCGGGCACGCCGAGCGACGGCTGCGCCTCGGCGTAGGCCAGCCAGTCCGCCCTGCTCGGCATCGGCCACTGGTCGGTGTCGATCAGATGGCCGGGCATGGCGTGGGCGGCGACCGCATGGCGGAAGCGGAGCTGGTCGACGGCCGGCACGAGCTCGCCACGGGCGTCGTACTCGAGCACGTCGTTGAGCCGGACCATGTCGGTGACGTCCCCGAAGGCGGGATGCGGCGTGTGAGTGACCATCAGCGCATCGGGTTTGACGCGTTTGGCGGCGTCGTACATGGTGGCGAGCAGCTCGTGCAGGAGGGCCAGGCCCCAGGTCGAGCCGTACGACTTCAGATGCGACCCGCTGGGGAACCACTGCGTGAAGTCGATCTTGAAGCCGTCGGCCCCGAGGTCGCCCAGCAGCCGCTCCATGATCCGCTGGACGCGGAGCCGGTAGGCGGGGTTCGATGGGTCAGCGGCCACGGCCCGGCCGCCGGCGTCGAGCACGCACTCCTCGGCCGGCAGCCCGTCGGCCGACCAGGCCCGCCACCACAGCAGCACCCGCTGCCCGCGTGCATGCCTGGCCGCGATCCACTCGCGCAGCGCGGGCCATTTCGCCGGATCGGGCTCCATGTCCCCGTACGTCAGCTGCCAGCGGTCGTCGATGACGACGGTCCCCGGCACGACGCCGTGGCGTTCGAGCCTGGCCAGCCACTCGTCGTAGAGGTCCTGTCGGGACAGGTCCACCGGCGACCGCCCATCCGCTCTGCGAGCTCCGGCGCACTGCGCCCCCCAGCCGCAGAAGATCGGCTCGCTCCACCAGTCGTGCCGCTCGTGGACGGGCCCGGAGGGCGCCAGGCCGTGCGCGACCAGGTCGTCGCGGTGCTGCGCGATCGCCTCCCACGGGGAGGACGCGGTGCGGAAGACGACCGCGGGTGACGTCCATGAGCCGCGCACCACCGTGTGGCACTCGTAGTCGAAGCGCAGCATCACCCCGCCGTCGAGCGGCTCGTACGCGAGCTCGGTGAAGGTCAGGTCGGCGACCCCGGCGCGTACCGAGGCCCCCAGCCACGGCCCGTCCGGCACGGCGGTCGCGCCGTCCGGCTCCTCCTTGGTGAAGGCCAGGACCAGCGGCGGCGGCGAGAAGACCGCGTGCAGCCGGCCCGGCGAGGCGTCGCCGATCACGGTGAGCGCGAGCGGCACGGACACCGGCCGCACGACCTGCACGGGATGGGTGGGGGTGGGGTTGAAGACGCCACGGGCATGCAGCCCGCTGCGGAACGTGCCGGCCGCGCCCCTGTTGAGCACGGCCCGCCCGCCCATCAGCGTCACGTCGCCGAGCACGCCGTCGCCCTCGACCCGCACCTCCAGCGCGATCGTCTCGGGGGTGCAGGTCAGCCGGACGATCTTCGTCTCCCACGCGGTCGTGCGCTGCGGGACATCGAAGATCGCCACGTTGCCGCGCTCGACGAGCACGGTCGGGAGCGTCTCGTACGTCTCGTCCCGCCCGTTCGCGGTGCCGACGGAGGCGAGGAGGCTGAGCGTCATCCAGCCTTCCAGCTCGGCGCTGGGGTCGGTACGGGAGACGGTCAGCCGGTAGTGCCCGCTGTCCAGGTGATAGGCCTGGTCGGTGGTGGTGATGCGCATGTGTTGGCCGAATGCCTCGATCCTGGGCAGGTCGGGAGCGGTGCCGCCCCCTGCGATGAGCCTGGCGTAGTATCACCCGGAATTCTTGATGGTCCGTACGCCGGTCGCGTAGTCGATGTGGATAAGCCTGAACCCGGGCCGGTCGCAGCACACGCCTGGTGGGGAGTGGAAGAGCAGGAGGGCCCGGCCTCGCGAGGAGGCCGGGCCCTCGGCGCGGAAGACGCCCCGGGCGGGGGGTGGGGCGCCTTCGGCGGGGAGGCGCCTCAGGGCAGGTGGCGCCTCGTTGGGGGGCAGGGACTCAGTGCTGGACGGCCTTCTCCGCACCGACGCCGGTCAGCGAGCGGACCTCGATCTCGGCGTACTTGGCGGCGTTGTACTCCTTGCTCATGATCGTGCCGAGGTAGCCGCACAGGAAGCCGATCGGGATGGACAGGATGCCCGGGTTGCTCAGCGGGAACCAGGCGAAGTCGGCCGTCTTGAAGAGCGCCGTCTCGCCGCCGGACACCACCGGCGAGAAGATCACCAGCACCAGGGCGGAGACGAGGCCACCGTAGATCGCCGACACGGCGCCCGCCGTGTTGAACCGCTTCCAGAACAGGCTGTAGAGGATCGCGGGCAGGTTGCCCGAGGCCGCCACAGCGAACGCCAGCGCCACCAGGAACGCCACGTTCTGACCCTGGGCGAGGATGCCCAGGCCGATCGCGACGGCGCCGATGACCAGCGCGGAGATGCGGGCCACCACGACCTCCTGCCGCTCCGTCGCATTGCCGCGCTTGAAGACGTGCGCGTACAGGTCGTGGGAGAAGCTGGAGGAGGAGGCGAGGGTGAGGCCGGCGACCACGGCCAGGATCGTGGCGAAGGCCACGGCCCCGATGAGCGCCAGCAGGAGCGTGCCGCCGACATCGCCGAAGATGTCCTGGCCGACGGCCTGGGCCAGCAGGGGCGCCGCGGTGTTGCCCGCCTTGTCGCCCGCGACGATGGCGTCCTTGCCGACCAGGGCCGCCGCACCGAAGCCGAGGATGAGGGTCAGCAGGTAGAACGTGCCGATGATGCCGATGCCCCACAGGACCGACTTGCGGGCGTCCTTGGCGGTGGGGACGGTGTAGAAGCGGATGAGGATGTGCGGCAGGCCCGCCGTCCCGAGCACCAGCGCCAGACCCAAGCTGATGAGGTCGATCTTGCCGGCCAGACCCTGGGCGTCAGTGCCGTATTTCAGCCCGGGGATGAGGAAGTTGCCGGGGTTGGCCTTCGGGCCGCTGGTGGTGGCGGCCTGGCCGAGCAGCGCCGACAGGTTGAAGCCGAACTTGCCCAGCACCAGCGCCGTCACCAGCGCGGCACCGCTCATCAGCAGCACGGCCTTGACGATCTGGACCCAGGTGGTGCCCTTCATGCCGCCGAACACCACGTACACGATCATCAGCGCGCCCACGCCGACGATCGTCCACGCCTTGCCCGCCGGAGTGGTGATGCCGAGCAGCAGGCCGACCAGCGCGCCCGCGCCGACCATCTGCGCCAGCAGGTAGAAGATGCTCACCACGATCGTGGACACGCCGGCGGCGGTGCGGACCGGCCGCGGGCTCATCCTGAACGCCAGCACGTCGGCCATGGTGAACTTGCCGGAGTTCCGCATCAGCTCGGCCACCAGCAGCAACGCCACGAGCCAGGCGACGAGGAACCCGATCGAGTACAGGAACCCGTCATAGCCGGACAAGGCGATGATGCCCGCGATGCCGAGGAAGGACGCGGCCGACATGTAGTCGCCGCCGATGGCCAGGCCGTTCTGCACGCCGGTGAACGACCGGCCGCCCGCGTAGTAGTCGGCGGCCGTCTTCGTCTGGCGGCTCGCCCAGAACGTGATCCCCAGCGTCGCGGCGACGAAGGTGAGGAAGAGGATCATTCCCAGCGTGGTCGAGCTCACTTGGACTTCTCCTCAACCTCGTGACGCAGCTTGTCGGCGATCGGGTCCAGCTTCTTCTCGGCGTGCCTCGCGTACGCCCACGCGATCCAGAACGTGGACAGGAACTGGAGCAAGCCGAAGATGAGTCCGACGTTGATCTCCCCGAACAGCTTGATCCCCATGAAGTCGCGCGCCCACCCGGACAGCACGACGTACAGCAGGTACCACGCGAGGAACGCCACGGTCATGGGGAAAGTCCAGGCGCGGAATCGTTTCTTCAGATCTTGGAACTCGGTGCTCTCCTGGACTTGTTCGTATACCGATGCATCATGTTCTCTTGTTGTCACGGGACCCTCCACTGTGATGCGGATCACGCTCAAGGTAAGAGCGCAACCTACCCGGCGTGGAGATCTGTAGCTGGGTTGTTCGCTGAGCCGACGGCGTGCGGCGATTAGTTGGTCCGGGTCTGCGATGAAAGGTCCTTCCTGCACGACGAACGGTCGGCTATTCCTTTCCATCACATGCCGGCTGCCCCCTTGCTCGGCCACCGCTTGCAACCGAGCGCGGCACAGGTGCGCCGTGAGCCGCTGTGGCGGGTCCTGGTCGCGACCGGGCTGCCGGCACCGTGCAGGGCATCCGTCATGCGTCAGCCCTTGACCGCTCCGGCCGTCAGCCCTTCGACGATGTAGCGGCGGATGGCGGCGAACATCACGAGCGTGGGCAAGACCGACACCACAGTCGCGGCGGCCATAGATCCCCAATCAATGTCGTATTGGGTGATGAAGGAGTTCATGGCCACCGGGATCGTCTTGGCGTCCTCGCTGTCGATAAACGTGATCGCCAGGAACAACTCGTTCCAACATTGCACGAAGGCGAAGATGAACGTCGCCGCGATGCCCGGCAGCATGACCGGCATCACCACCCGGACCATGGCCACCAGGCGCGACGCCCCGTCCACCTGCGCGGCTTCTTCCAGCGCGACCGGCACCCGCTCGTAGAAGCCGCGCATGATGATCGTGGAGAACGGCACCAGCATGGCGACGTACACGAGCATGAGCCCGGCGAGCCGGTTGAGCAGGTCGAGGTCGGACATCAGCAGGTAGAGCGGGCCGAGCGCGATGAACAGCGGGATCATCTGGGTGACCAGGAACGCCAGCATCAGCATCCCCCGGCCGGGGTAGGCGAAGCGGGCCAGGGTGTAGCCGCCGAGCACTCCGATGGCCGTCACCGACCCGGCCGCCACGAGGGAGACCATGAGGCTGTTGAGCAGATACGTCCCGAAGTCGGCGAAGGAGAACAGCTCGGCGTAGTGCTCGAACGTCACCGTGCCGGGCCAGTACTTGAGCGGCACCGCGAAGATCTCGGGCTTGGGCTTGAGCGAGGTGATGACGATCCAGTAGAGGGGGAAGAGGGTGATCAGCAGCCAGGCGGTCAGCACGACCACTTTGGCGAGCGTCGCGACACGTCTCATCGGGACTTCTCGAATCTCGTGGCGTTGAGGTAGAAGACGCTGAAGGACAGCAGCAGACCCAGGATCAGCAGGCCCACCGCGCCGGCCCGGCCGTAGTCTCCGCCGATGACCTGCTGGATGAGGAAGGTCGTGATGATGTCGGTGCTGCCGGCGGGGCCGCCGCCGGTCATCGAATAGATGAGATCCGGGAAGTTCAGGATCCAGATGATCCGCAGCAACACGATGAGCGCCAGCGTGGGCCGGATGTGCGGCAGCGTCACGTGCCAGAACTGCCGCAGCCGCGAGGCCCCGTCCACGGATGCCGCCTCGTACAGCTCCTTCGGGACCGACTGCAGCGCGGCCATGATCATGATGGCGAAGAACGTCACGCCGTACCAGACGTTGGCCACGATCACCGACGTCATCGCCCACCCCGGCGAGGCCAGGAAGCCGATGCGCTGGTCGATGATCCCCGTCTTGAGCAGCAGGTCGTTGATCACGCCGAACTGCCCGTTGAACATCCACCGCCACAGGAGCCCGATGAGGAACCCGGACATGGCCCACGGGAAGAACACCCACGCCTGGTAGAGGCCGCGCCCCCGGAAGTGCCGCCGCAGCAGCAGCGCCAGCCCGAACCCCAGGAAGAACTGGAAGAACAGCGACACGACCACCCACGTGCCGGTGTTCCGCAGCGCCGTCCAGAACCGGTCCTCGCCCAGCACGGCACGGAAGTTCTCCAGTCCGACGAAGGGCGTCGAGGTGAGGTCGAACAGGTTGTACTGCTGGAAGGCCATCACCGCGCCGCGGAGCACCGGGTAGTACGTGAACAGCGCCACGAACACGACGCCCGGCAGCAGGCACAGCGCGATGAACCTGGCCCTTCGGACGTTGAAGGTCCTCATGAAACCTTCTTGGCCTGATCCGTCCAGAAGGCGTCCCACGACTTGAGCACGTCGGCGACGGTCGTCTTGCCGGTGATCAGCGCCTGGACGTCACGGTCGGAGTCGACGAGGAACTGGCTCCAGCCGGGGTAGTCGACCGGCCTGATCGTGATCACCTGCTTGGGGTCCTGCTGCGCTTGCAGGTAGGCCTTCCACGCACCCTGCGAGAACTGCGGGTCGCTCTGCGCCTGCTTGGAGATGGGGATGAGCGAGTTGCCCTTGGCGAAGGCGATGCTCTGCTTGGCCTCCGACAGGAACTGCACGAGCTTGACCGCCTCCTTGGGGTGCTTGGTGAAGGAGGTGGCGCCCCAGCCGGCGTAGCCGACGGGCTGGAAGGCGTACCCGGTGGGGCCCTTGGGGATGGGGGCGGTGGACCAGGCGGTGACGCCGCTGTCCTCGACCGTCTTGATCACTTCCGGGTCCTGGATGAGCATGCCGGTGACGCCCGAGGTGAAGCCCTGGACCATCTCGGGGTAGCCCCAGGACACCGAGTCGGGCGGCGACGCCTCCTTGAAGATCTTGACGTAGAGCTCCATGGCCTGGGCGGCCTCGGGCGTGGAGAAGATCGTGCGCTTGTCCTTCAGGTAGAAGGACTTCTCGGGGTTGAGGGACTCGCCGTTGTACGCGCTGATCATCATCACCGCGTAGTCAGCGCCACCCTTGCCGCCCCTGAAGGAGTAGCCGTAGCGGTCGCCCGAGGTCATCTGCTTGCCGGCCGCGTAGAGCTCCTCCCAGGTCGTCGGGGGCTGGGTCATGCCGTAGTCCGTACGGTAGAACAGCGTGCGCTGGTAGAAGCCGTACGGGATCAGGTATGCCTTGCCCCCGACCTCCACGGCCTTCTTCTGGGCCAGCTCGGTCAGGTCCGACCAGCCGGGCCACTCGACGGTGGGCAGCTCGGCCAGCCAGCCGTTGTTGGAGAAGGACTTGGCCGTGTGGTCGCGTACTTCCAGCACGTCCAGATCCTTCTTGGTCTGCAGGATCTGGGTGATCTTCTGGTCGGCGCTGTCGAGCGGCGGCGAGACGAGCTCGACCGTGACGCCCGGGTTGGCCTTCTCGAAGTCGGCGATGAGGGTCTTGATGAGCTTCGTGCGTTCGGGGCTGGTCAAACTCTCGATCATGCGGAGTCGTACCTCTCCCGAGGACGACGAGCCGGAGCCGGAGCCGCAGCCGGTGAGCACCAGCGTGGTGGCGACCGCGGCCGCCAGGAGGGGCTTTGTCATGGGGAGCCTCCCGCGTGTTGCTGACAGCGCTGGTTTGGACAGCGCTGTCAGTCACGCTAGGCGACCCACGCCTTCCAGCGCTAGACCGAGATCCTTGATCAAAGTGTCCGCCGGCTCCAGGCCGACCGAGAGGCGGACGAGGCCGACCGGGATGCCCATGGTGGCCCGTACGCTCTCCTCGGTGGACAGGGCGGGTGCGTTCACCAGACTCTCGAACCCACCCCAGGACACGCCGATTCTGAAATGTCGCAATTTATCGAGAAAGATCGCGACCTCTTCCCGCGATTCGGTCGCCAGCTCGATGCTGAACAAGCTGGAGAACCCCGACATCTGCCGCAGGGCGACGGCATGCCCCGGGTGTGACGGCAACCCCGGATGGTTGACCACCCGCACGGCCGGATGATCGGCCAGAAAGCCCGCCACCGCCAGCCCTCGCTCCTGGTGCGCCGCCATCCGCACGGGCAGCGTGCGCAACCCCTTGATCACCTTGGCCGCGTCGTGCGGCGACATCGCGGCCCCGTACAGCTGGTATTCCGTCAGCGCCAGCGGCCGGATCAGCCGCGAGGGACCCACGACCACGCCGCCGACGAGATCGCTGTGCCCGCCGATGTACTTCGACAACGAGTGCACGACCAGGTCGACGCCCATCGTCAGCGGCTTCTGGAAGATCGGCGTGGACCAGGTGTTGTCCATCACGGTCACCAGCCCGCGCTCGCGCGCCCACCCCGTCACCTCGGCGATGTCGACGACCGCGTAGGCCATGTAGGAGGGGGACTCGAAGTAGAGTAGGCGCGTGTCCGCCCTGATAGCGCTGTCACCCTCCGCGAGGTCGCCGACGTGCGTATGCGTGACGCCGAACTTCTCCAGGTAACGCAGGAACTGCGTGGTCGGCCCATACACCGCGCCCAGCACCAGCACGTGGTCGCCGGCCGACACGAGCGACGAGATCGTCGCCGAGATGGCGCCCATCCCGGAGCCGAAACACTTGGCCCGCTCTCCCCGCTCCAGCGCGGCCAGCTTACGCTGGGCGAGATCGACCGTCGGGTTGGTCCCCCGCCAGTAGACGTACCGCTCGTCCTCGTTCCTGACCGCCTCGCCGAGCTCCTGCGCGGTCGCGAACGTGAACAGCGAGTTCTCGAACACCGGCGGGTTGATCGCGCCCAGCACCCAGGGCTCGTCCTCGCCCAACCGGCCACAGATCCATTCGTCATCCATGGGGGCAGAGTATGACAACACGCAAGCCGACCATGGCGGACGTGGCCCAGCACGCGGGGGTGAGCCTGAAGACCGTCTCCCGGGTCGTCAACCAGGAGCCGCACGTCCGGGCGTCGCTGCAGCAGCGGGTGCAGGCGGCCATCAGCGCGCTCGGCTACCGCCGCAACGAGGCCGCCGCCCGCCTGGCCAGGGGCGCGACGATGCTGACGCTGGGCCTGGTGATGGAGAACATCTCCAACGAGTTCTACTCGCGCCTGGCCGCCGCCGTGGAGGCCGCCGCGGCCGAGCACGAGGCGCTGGTGGTGTTCGGCTCGTACGAGGAGAGCCCGGACAAGGAACGCATGCTCATCGAGTCCATGTCCGCACGCGGCGTCGACTCCCTGATCGTGGTCCCTTCGGCGGCCGACCACGCCTGGCTGGCCGAGCACACGACCCTGCGCATGGTCTTCGTGGACCGCGTGCCGCGGGGGCTCGAGGCGGCGGACGTCGTCGTCCTCGACGACGTACGGGGCGGCCGCGCGGCCACCGAGCACCTGCTGGCCCGCGGGCATCGCCGGATCGCGCTGATCTCCGACGACGACGGGCTGAGCTCGGTGCACGACCGGGCCACCGGCTTCCGCACGGCGCTCGACGCGGCCGGGGTGACCGCAGACGAGACGCTGGTGGTGCGGGGGGTCTTCGATCCGTGGCGGGTGTCCCGCGAGGTCACCAGGCTTTTGGACCTGGAGGATCCGCCGACGGCGTTCTTCGCCACCAACAACCGGGCCGCGATCGGGATCCTGCATGCGCTGCGGGAGCGGCCGGAGCGGCCGGCGTACGTGGGGTTCGACGACTTCGCGCTCGCGGATGTGTTCAACCCGGGGGTGACGGTGGTCCGCTACGACGTGGCCCGCCTGGCTCACAGCGCGGTGGACCTCCTGCTGAACCCCTCGCCGGCGCCACGCCGGGTGAAGGTGCCGGTGGAACTGGTGGCCAGGGGCTCGGGCGAGCTGCCACCTCCCTGACCTCACGCGAAAGAGAGCCCGGATATGCCGCGTAGCGGCTCAGATGTCCCCCGGGGCCGGCTTGAGTGCGCTTCCTTGTCCGGGCGCGGTGCTCACCCCGCTACAGTCGGTTCGTGCCTCTTGTGACCGCCGACCTCACCCGTCTCCTTCGCAACAGGCCGGAGCTGGCCGTGGCGCCCTCGCTGGAGGTGCTCGAACGCCTGCTGGCCAGGCCCGACCTGGCCATCCCCGTCCTGCTCGACCTGGACGCCGACTGCCACACCGTCAGCCAGGCCATACAGGCCGCCGATGGCGAGACCACCCGCGCCGAGCTGGCCGCGAGCCTGCGCGACCCCGGTGGACGGCTCGACGACGTGCTCGGCACGCTGGCCGGCCGCGGCCTGATCGTGCTCGACGGCGACGCCGTACGTTCGCCGCACCCCACGGGCCTCTGGGCGTACCCGTTCGGGCTGGGCCGGCCGCTGGGCGCGTTCACGAAGAAGCTCACCGCCGAGGCATTGAAGGCCATGGTGAAGGCGCTCGGCGGCCACCCCCAGGGCCGCAAGGCCGACCTGGTGACGCAGGCCGAGGAGCTGCTACGCGACGGCGCGTCCGTACGGGCCCTGGCCGCCCGCCTGCCCGGCCAGGCCTCAGAGCTCCTCAAGACCCTGGTAGCCGGGCCCCCGGTCTTGGAGCAGCTGTACTACGGATCCTCGGCGCATCCGGTGCAGCGTCTGGTCCAGGCCGGCTTCGTGGTACGCGACGGCTGGAACTACGAGATGCCCAGGGAGGTGGCGCTGGCCCTGCGCGGCGACGACTGGAAACCGGCGCTGACCGGTCAGCCCGACGTGCCGACCGGCCCGCGCGCGGAGTCCGACGGCGTGGCCGCCGCGCTGCCGGCGATCGACCGCGTTGAGGCCCTGGTCGAGCTGGCCGCGACGGACCCGATCACGGAGCTCAAGTCCGGCGGTGTAGGCGTCCGCGAGCTCAAGCGCGTCTCCAAGGCACTCGGCGTGCCCGAGCAGGAGGCCGTTCTGTGGCTGGACATCGCGTATGCCGCCGACCTGCTCGCCTCGGAGTCGGACGAACGGCTCGTCAGCACCACACTGGTGGACGAGTGGCTGGCGCGCACCCCCGACGCCCGGTGGCGGGCCCTGGCCGACGCCTGGCTCCGGCTGCCGCAGGCGGCGACATACCGGGTCTTGGGGTGTTGTGCAGACCATACGGAGCTGATCCCGCCACCTTACGAGTTCGAGTGCGGGGCGGGCCGGATCCGGCGCGCGGTACTCAACGTGCTCCGCTCCCTGCCGTCCGGTCTGGGCACGGACGCCGCGGGGCTGCGGGCGCCGGTGGGCTGGCGTACGCGGGCCTTGGCGGACTCCGCGCACGCGGCCGACGAGTTCGTGTCCGCGGCACTCCGCGAGGGCGAACTACTGGGCATCGTCGCCGGCGGCGCCTTGACCCGGCTGGGCAGCGCCCTGCTGTCCGCCCCGTCCTCAGGGAGCGATCTGGCCGGGTTGTTCCCCACGCCCTCGGCCACCGCCACGCTGCAGAACGACCTGACCGCGATCGTCTCCGGCCTTCCCGCCCCGGACCTGGCCGCCTTCCTGAACGCCTGCGCCGACCTGGAGTCGCGCGACCGGGCCAGCGTGTGGCGTTTCTCGGAGCAGAGCGTACGAAGGGCGCTGGACGGGGGCGCGGACGCCGACACCCTGCTCGCCGGCCTCGCCCGCTACTCCGCCAAGACGATCCCCCAGCCGCTGCGCTACCTCGTCACCGACACGGCACGCAAGCACGGCACGATCAAGGTCGCCGCCACCCCGTGCGTGATCATCGCCAGCGACCCGGCCGTCATCGCCGAGTTGTGCGGCGCCAGGGCGCTCCGCAAGCTGAGCCTGCGGCAGATCGCCCCCACGGTCGCCCTGGGCGCCCTGCCACCCGAGGAGACCCTGCGGCTGCTCCGCCGGTCGGGCCACGCGCCGGTCGCCGTGTCCGCAGACGGGACGATCAAGGCGGAGTCCGCCCGTCGCCGGCGCCTCCCGGTGGAGGCCGCCTACCGGCACGACGACGCCGCCTCCGCGGCGACCGGGATCCTCCAGGGCGGCAAGACGAGCACGACCGACGAGGCACTGGCCATGGCCGCCGTTACCGGCGAAGTGATCGTCATCGTGTGGCGGCGCCGCGAGCACTACATCGAGGACCTCACCATCGGCGGCACCGTGGTGAGCGGCTACTGCCACGACTGCGATGCGGACCACAGCTTCGAACGCACCGAGATCAACAAGGCGTACCTGCTCTAGGAGTTAGTGTCCCAAGCCGTTAATCCGGTGAGGAAGTCGGCCGAGTGATTCGAGGATCTCTTGGGCGGTCTTGGTCCGGATGAACGGGCGAGGATGTCGGCATAAGCCGACTCCCATGTGTCATCCAAGCGCGGCGGCGCGCCTCACCACCTCGACCACCTCAGCATCACTGAAATCATCGGCTGTCTACGCCCTCAGCAGTTCCTGCTCCCACGCCCTCACGAGCTGCTCCACCTCGGCAAGCTCGACCGCAAGGCCAGCTCCTTACACGCGCATCACTGGACCGAACGCTGCAGCGAAGGGACGACGCAGAGCGATCACAGCTACGACCATGGCCAACGGCCATGCAAGACAGCTGGCCAACGACGCGACGAGCTGTAATCCGGACACGATCTGATCATCGTTAAGGCTCTCCGGATCGTTACCCGTCCCGGTGAACTCGCGGCCCGCTCAACTCACAGAGAACTCAGAGGTTCCATCGCGACCTGCGTGAACCTCTCGAACATCTGGACGGATAGCAAACTCCAACAGCTTACACAAGCATTGCCTTGCAGTTGATTGCCATCGTAGCCTTACGTCGGCTCTAGACGATCTTGTGGAAAGGATAGTCAAGTGCGCCATTCCCCTCCGCGCGCTCCCGCAGGTTACGCCTCGCCATGGCCAGCGGATTGCTCGTCACAGGCGCCGTTGCTGTGCAGTTAGCGCATTCGGCGGCGATATCAAGAAGCGCAAGCTGAGCTGATCTCGAAAGGGCGCATAAATGACTGGTGCCGCTCGGGCATCTAGGTACCTTGTTGCGGCAGTCACTGTTGCCCTTGCCTTGAGTTCATGTGGCCGCCAACCGGCCTGGTTCGACATCGAGTCCGCAACGATATCCCCCGATGGGAAGACGATCAATGCCACCATTTTGACCATGCGTCCGGATTCACAAGGGAATTCCTGTGAAGAAATAACCGGCCAAACCGTATCTGAGTATGCGGCAGAGGTGGCAATAGGGATAGAAGTTCGTGATAACTGCGAACCGCTGTTCCCTTGGGAGGAAGGAATAGACACCACTGACTTTGGTCACGCGCGCACGATCCAACTGCGTCTCAAGAGCCCGCTGGGTGATCGACGGCTGGTAGACCTGGCGACGCAGCAGGAGGTCCCGATATTCGAATAGCGGAAGGCTTGTTGTGCGAGCGCGCCAGCATGCGCTCGCACAACAACTGCGTGGAAACCAGAGGTGGTGGGGGTTGGAGTGCGGCAGAGCTCTGACCTCGCCACGTAGCCACCCGAAAACTGTCGGCCACGCCATCTCATCGACCAGGACATCCAGACGCTTGAGGGCGAACCGGATGCGCCATTTGCCCGCCGTGGTGGGATGGATCCCGAGTTCGGCGGCGACCAGCCGGTGTTCAAGCCGTCAGCGCATGCCAGCACGACATTGCAACGCTGGGCCAGCGCTTGCGCTGAGTTTGCCCGCCGCGCCCACCGCTCCAGCGTCGCCCGCTCGTCATCTGAAAGGAAAGGGTCACCGACGCCGAGGAGGCGACCCGCCGAGCCTTGGCCGAGCGCCTGCCCGGCGAGTCCGACGTCGATTTGGTGGCACGAGCCATGCTCTTGGGCCTCACGGCGGGCGACCCCGAACACACCATGCGCGCCTACCGGCTGGTCCAGAGCGTTCCCGCGCTCCAGGCACGCCTGTTCCGGCTCGTATGGTGCGGTGGCCAGGAACACTTCGAAGCCCTGCTCGCGCACGAGCCCCGAACCCACGACGCCGAGCTGAGGGCCCACGTGATCACCCACGCCGTCACCGACGCCATGCGCGTCGCCGCCGCCTTCTGGCTCCGATCAACCCGGCAGACCACCCTCAGCGACGAGTGCGCCAAGGCGCTGTCCTACCTACGCGAAGCGTTCACTGCCCCGAGCGACTAGCTAGCGAGACGCCACGTTCCACAGCCCATGCTCAGCCCAGCAGGCCGAGATACTGGGCGAGACGGCCCTGGACTTGGGTGAGCAAATCCTCCTCCAGAGTGCCGGTCCGATCCTCCAACGCCGTCTTCAGGAGGGGCTGAACGGCGGGGATCCGGATCCAGCACTTCTTGATGACGCCGCCCTGCCCCCTAGCAAGCTGAACGTCGAATCGAGTGCGCCGCGACGTCGAGCCGGAGATCGGGCAGGCGAGGACGAACGGCCATGTGGGATCGCCGTTGGAGTCACCGCCCGTGACGACGACCACCGGGCGACGCTCATCGTGGATAACGCGCTCTTCCTCTGGGATGAGGCGTACGGCCTTGTCGCTGACGAGGTAGACGCCACCAGCCACATAGGGACCCGGCACTATTCCTCCAGAAGGTGCCGGGTCGCGTCGTCCCGGTGCTCGGCGAGTTGGCGGCTCTCCACGACCAAGTCATCCACGCCGCCAGGCTCGTCCTCGGGCAGGGGATTGCGCTTGGCCCAGGCGTGCAAACGCGCCAGGCTGGAGCCGAGGTCGGGGAGCGGCGGTCCACCGGCCAAATCAAGCCGCACCTCACGTTGGTTCTGCTTGATCGCCTCCTGCATGGGAGCCGTCTGATAGGTGAGATCACGTAGCTGGCCGGCCGACCATCGCCCGTACTCAGCGAGAACACCGTCCACGATCTCGGCGAACTCGGAATCGATGACAATCTGCGGCACGTCGATCAAGTGGACCGTGCATTCGCGATATCCGGCGAAAGGATCGGCGCTCTCCTCGACCTGGATGACACCCGCTTCGGACAAGTCCCGTTCGACCTCTGAGAGGCGGAGACTGTGCGGACCGTAGTGACGCCAACGCCATTCGACGCCGGATCCCGGCGGGAGCCCCTTATCGACGGCGCGAAGATCAGCAAGGTAGAGAAGCTTGGCGAGCTTGGTGTGGTTGACGCGCATGCCGCTGGCGCGAGCAGTTGCCAGCAGATAGGCAACGGCTGCGGCGGGGCCGCGGAGAGGCGCAGAGACCGACACAATGTCCAGTGTAGAGACCGGATGAGCCACAATCAGCGCCCCCCAACCACCTCAGCTATCGAACGCACATTCTATGCTAACTCTCTGATACTCATGAGGCTACCCTGAGTTGCAGGCGAGATCCGCCTGAATGCCGAACTCCCTACGCCCCCTCTATGACGAACGCGGGCGCCAGTCGCCGCGGTCGAGGTCGAGGTTCTCCGGGGTGTGCAACCTGACCATCGTCCTGGCCACGCCGGACGGCACCCGGTGCGGGGTCAGGAACGACACCGCCACCATCACCGCGAACGCGATAGGCACCGTCCACGCGGCGGGCTGGGCCAGCAGCGCGGCCGTGAAGCCGCTCGGGGCGCCCGTGATCGTGGCCAGCACCGCGGCGCAGGCCAGCCCGCCGCCCACGAAGAGCCCGGCCAGCGCCCCCGTGGTGGTGAGCCGGCGCCACCAGATGCCCAGCACGAGCAGCGGGCAGAACGACGAGGCGGCCACCGCGAACGCCAGCCCCACCACGTCCGCCACCGGCAGCGCCCGCGCCCACAACGCCAGGACCAGCGGCACCGCCACCGCCATCAGCGTGGCGATCCTGAACGAGCGCACGCTGCCCTTGAGCAGGTCCTGGGCGATCACTCCCGCCACGGACACGGTCAGTCCCGACGACGTGGACAGGAACGCGGCGAACGCCCCGGCGGTGACCAGGGCGGTCAGCACGTCGCCCAGGGTGCCGCCGATCATCTGGGCGGGCAGCGTCAGCACGACCGTGTCCGTGCGCGCCAGGCCGGGCGTGTAGAGGCGGCCGAGCCAGCCGTATACGGCCGGGAGCAGGTAGAAGGCGCCGAGCAGCGACAGCACCACCAGCGTCGTACGCCGGGCGGCCCGGCCGTCGGGGTTG
Source organism: Nonomuraea sp. 10N515B (assembly GCF_052245915.1). Taxonomy (NCBI): domain Bacteria; kingdom Bacillati; phylum Actinomycetota; class Actinomycetes; order Streptosporangiales; family Streptosporangiaceae; genus Nonomuraea; species Nonomuraea sp. 10N515B. Next base: position 92,705 of record NZ_JBQQBQ010000007.1, on the reverse strand, counting down.
GTGTAGAAGCGCACGAGCACGTGCGGCAATCCCATGGTGCCCAGGAAAGTGGCCAGGATCAGCGAGTACGTCGAGTACAGCCCGTATTCCTTGGCTCCGGCCAGCGGCACCTGCCAGGTGGCGGCGTCGGCCGCGCTGACGCCGGGCGCGCCGTCGGCGTGCCAGGCCATCAGCAGGAACACCAGCGGCACCGCCAGCGCCGTCAGCTTGAGCCAGTACTGGAACGCCTGCACGAACGTGATCGACCGCATGCCGCCCGACAACACGTTCACCGCCACGACGACGGCGACCAGCAGCCCGCCGACCCAGACGGGCGCGCCGGTAATCGTCCGCAGCACCAGCCCGGCGCTCTGGAACTGCGGCATCAGGTAGAGCCAGCCGATCAGCACGACGAGCACGCTGGCCGTGCGGCGCACGGTCATCGACTCGAGCCTGGCCTCGGCGAAGTCGGGCAGCGTGTACGCCCCGGAGCGGCGCAGCGGCGCCGACACCAGCACCAGCAGCACCAGGTAGCCGCCGGTCCAGCCGACGGGCAACCACAACATGTCCACGCCGAAGGACAGGATGAGCCCGGCGATGCCGAGGAAGGAGGCCCCCGACAGGTACTCGCCGCCGATGGCCGAGGCGTTCCAGAGCGGGCTGACGGTGCGGGAGGCGACGTAGAAGTCGGAGGTGGTGCGGGAGACCCTGATGCCGAACGCCCCGATGAGCACGGCCGCCACGACCACGACGAGGACCGCGGTCAGGCTCATGCGATCGGCTCCGCCGGCCGCACGAGCCCCAGCTTGACGATGCGCTCGATCATCGGCGTTCGACCAGTTCGGCGAAGTGGCGTTCGTTGCGCTCGGCCTGGCGGACGTACCACCAGGCGCCGATGACGAAGGCGGGGTAGATGAGGCCGGCGAGCACCGCCCACGGGAGCGGCACGCCGAGCAGGTGCACCTCGCGCAGCTCCGGGATGAGCAGGAACAGCAGCGGCAGGCCGCCGACCACGCAGGCCAGCAAGGTGCAGACGAACAACGCCAGCCGGAACTGGGTGCGCAGCAGGGAGCGCATGTAGACCTCGCCGAGCCGGGTCTGCTCGTCGATCTCGCGGGTGGCGGGGAAGCGGGGACGGCGGGCGGCGGCGGTGCGCGGGCTCGTCACGGCCACCCGGCGCGGCGCCTCACGCATGATGCGGCGTGCCGGACGCGGCTCTGGGCTCATTCCTGCCTGCCCTTCCTGGCCCGGCGGACCAGCAGGTCGCGCAGCTCGCGCGTGTGCCTGCGGCTGACCGGGATCTCCGTGTCGCCCACCCGCACGGTGCACTTGCCCGAGTCGATGTGCAACTCCTCGATGTGCTTGACGGCGACCAGGTGGCTGCGGTGCACCCGGACGAACCCGGCCGAGGCCCAGCGTTCCTCCAGCGTGGCCAGGGGGATGCGGACGAGGTGGCTGCCGGCCGCGGTGTGCAGCCGCGCGTAGTCGCCGTGCGCCTCCACGTAGATCACGTCGGCGCTGGACACGAACCGCGTCACCCCGCCCAGCTCGACCGGGATCGTGTCGGTCTCGCCGCTCTCCACGGGCACGTCGGCCGACACCGCGACCCGCCGGATCGCCTCGGCCAGCCGCTCCGGGCGTACCGGTTTGAGCAGGTAGTCCTCGGCCTTGATCTCGAAGGCGTCCACGGCGTGCTCCTCGTACGCCGTCACGAACACCACCCGGGGCGGGTTGGCGAACTGCGACAGCAGCCGCCCGAGCACCACGCCGTCGAGCCCGCGCATCCTGATGTCGAGGAACACCGCGTCGATGGGCCGGCCGTCGGCGATGGCGCGGTCGAGCAGCCGCAGCGCCGCGGCGCCGTCCCTGGCGGTGGCCACTTCGCCGATGCGCGGGTCGGCGCGCAGCAGGTACGACAGGTCTTCGAGGGCGGGCAGCTCGTCATCGACCGCGAGAACCCGGAGTTGTGCCATAGATAGTGATAAAACCGACAACAAAGATCGAGGTCAACGGGCAGAGACGCCTGGGTGATACTTCGGCAATCTTATGTTGACTTTTGTACCCGCGCCGGCGCCGGTTTCGACGACCAGGCCATACTCGTCGCCGTACACCTGGCGCAGCCGCTCGTCCACGTTGGCCAGCCCCACGCCGCCCGCCGAGGCGATGTCACCGGCGAGGATGCGGCGCAGTCGCTCGGGGTCCATGCCGAGCCCGTCGTCCTCGACGCTGATGCGGCACTCGGCTCCGGCGTCCTCGGCGATGATCGTGATGCGGCCGACGCCGTTGCGGCTCTCCAGCCCGTGTCTGACGGCGTTCTCCACCAGCGGCTGCAGGCACAGGAACGGCACCGCGACCGGCAGCACCTCGGGTGCAATCCGCAGCGTGACCTGCAGCTGGTCGCCGAACCTGGCCCGCTCCAAGATCAGGTAACGGTCGATCGAGCGCAGCTCCTCGGCCAGCGTGGTGAACTCGCCGTGCCTGCGGAAGGAGTAGCGGGTGAAGTCGGCGAACTCCAGCAGCAGCTCCCTGGCCCGCTCCGGGTCGGTGCGCACGAACGAGGCGATCGTGGTGAGCGAGTTGTAGATGAAGTGCGGCGAGATCTGCGCCCGCAGCGCCCGCACCTCGGCCTCCATGAGCAACGTGCGCGAGCGGTCGAGCTCGGCCAGCTCCAGCTGCGAGTCCACCCATCCGGCCACCTCCTGGGCGGCCCTGACCAGCCCGGCCGAGGCGTTCTGCCCGTAGGCGGCCAGCGCGCCGACGACCCGGTCGTCGGTGGTGAGCGGCACCACGACGGCGTGCCTGATCGGGCATTCGAGCAGGTCGCAGTCGATGGTCAGGACCTGCGTGCGGCCGTCCTTCAACGTGGCCGCCGCGTGCTCGAACGCCTGGTCGGCGTGGTGGTCGCCGGCGCCGTCGTAGACGAGCAGCCGCTCGCCGTCGGTGATGGCCAGCGCCGCCGAGCCCAGCAGCGCGCGCAGGTGCCGCGAGGCGCGCTCGGCGCCGTCGGCGGTGAGTCCGGCGCGCAGCGGCGGCCCGGCCAGCGAGGCGGTGTGCAGGGTCACGAACGTGGCCCGCTCGGCCGGGCTCGTGCCCAGCTCGCGGCGGCCCCGCATGACGCGCCACAACACGATCGCGGGCACGCCGAGGAGCACCGCGACCACGGCGACCCCGACCAGGTACTCCACGGGGTCAGAGCCTAACTCAGAGGGCCTTGGCGATGACGTCCCGGTACGACTCTGCCTCCTCGGCGGAGTCGTACGTCGTCCGCGGCCAGAAGAACCCGCGCAGCCCGTCCTTCTTGTTGCGCGGCACCACATGGACGTGGAGGTGGGCCACGCTCTGGCTGACGCGGTTGTTCATGGCCACGAACGTGCCGCCCGCCTCGAGCGCCGCCTCGACGGCTCTGGCCATGGCCTGGACCCGCTCGAAGAACGGCCCGACCTCGGCGAGGTCGGCCAGCGTCTCCACGTGGACCCTGGGCACGACGAGCACGTGTCCCTTGAAGACCGGCCGGGCGTCGAGGAAGGAGACCGCCACCTCGTCGGAGCTCACCACGTGGGCGGACCGCTCCCCCGCGATGATCTCGCAGAACAGGTCGTTGCTCACCGTTTGACCCTATCGGCGAAGGCCGTCCAGCTCGTCATGTTCCGCCCGGACTCTTCCTCGGGCGCGTGCAGGAACCGCTCCCCCACGCGCTCGCGCAGCCGCGCGGGCACCTCGGGCACCTTGGCGCCCCGGCAGTGGTAGACCAGCCCGCCGCCGCGCTGCCCCATCGCCATCCAGGGCAGCCACGGCGACACCCGGCACCAGGAGAATACGCACGGCACGTCGGGCATCCCCGACTCCAGATCCTTCGCAGCGGCGAAGAACTGGAACAACTCCAGCGCCCGGTACGTGTCGCTCGCCGAGTTCTCCGGGTAGTCGGCGACCTTGAGCGGCGACGGGTAGGCCAGCCGCACGTCGACGTTGTAGACCACCTGGTCGCCCAGCCGCGTCACCGGCACGGGGTAGGCGCCGAGCCGCTGGTTGACCGGGTCGTTGAAGACATGGAGCACCTCGACCGCCCGCCCGGTGAACGGGTTGTCCCACGTGTCGAGCACCTCCCTCGTCCGGGGGTCGAGGTAGAGCGCCGCCTCCCTGGTGAGCAGCCGCCAGCCGTCGTCGGCCTGGACCGCCCTGGCCACGTTGATCCCTTCGAACCCGAACAGGTGGTGCGGGCCATCGTCGTCCTGCCAGCCGTAGACGTCGCCGGTCCAGTACGAGATCGTCTCCGCCCCGTCGGCGGAGGCGCGTACCCGAATGAAGTCCATGATCCGCAGGCTACTTCACAGTGACCGCGAAGATCGCCTCACCGGACTGCCGCCTGCTCTCCTCGGTCGCCGGTGTCCGGTCCTGGCCGCAGCGCCAGCAGTTGAACAACCGGATCTCGGTCGTGCCCGGCCGCTTGGGGTTGAAGACGAAGTACGTCGTGCCGCCGGAGCCGGGGCCGCCGCCCTCGCTCTCGTGCTCCTCACTGATGAACGAGGCCACCTTCGTGTCCGGCACCGCCACCAGCGACCAGTCGTCGCCTACCGACGGGTTGTCGGCCACGGCCAACGAGAACCGCTGCCCGGGCCGCACCTCGACGGCCACGGTCGTCCCCTTGGCGCCCTTGACCACCATGCCGTAGTCGCTCACGGCCGTCCCGCCGCCGCATCCCGCGACGGCCAGCACGGCGAGCCAGGTGGCCGCTCGAAGCCTCATTCCGGCAGGCTATCGGCCTCCGGCCGGTCCCGGGGCTCCGGGCGGCACCGTCCGCCCTACTTGCCCTTGCGGCGCCTCATGATGCGGCGCACCACGAAGGCGGCCACGGCTCCGGCGGCGGCGATGAGCAGCACGGGCCGCTTCTTCGCCTCCTCGGCGGCGTCAGTGGCGGTGGTCTTCACGGCCTCGGCGGCGTCGCCCGCCTTGGACTTCACGGCCTCGACCGCCTCGCCCGCCTTGTCCTTGGCCGTCTCGACCGCCTCGCCCGCCTTGTCCTTGGCGGTCTCGGCGGCGTTGCTCGCCTTGCCTTTCAGGTCGGCCTTGCCGGCCAGCGCGCCGACCGTGTCGCCCAGTTCCTGCCGCGTTTCCTTGATGTCTTTACGCACGTCGCCCTCTCCCTGGTCATCGGCGTCCCCGTGCGTCCGCTGCAGCGACTCCTCCTCGGTACGCAGGCTTTCCGTTGCCTCGGATCGTTCGTCGCGGATGGGGGCTTCCGGAATGAATGTCTCGTGTTCCTCACGGGCGGCCTCCGCCCGCTGCGCGTTCTCGGCCGCGCCGGGCCTCGTCGGTGGCACGTTGATCGACTCACGCTCGGTCGGCGTGCCCACCCTCGCCCTGCGGGCGCCGACGTCGCCCGCGTGGTGCTCGCTGTCGTATCCGGGGTCGGTCTCGCTCATCGCCGTACCCTCCCCTTGACCATGTCGATATCGGCCTTGACGCTCGCGACGGTCTCTTGGGGGACCAGCGGCGCGGCTCGTTTCACCTGGTTCTTACCGATCAGGCCGAGCACGGCGGCGACGACGAACAACGCTCCCGCCACGATCGCGGCAGCCGCCCACCCGGGCATGATCAGAGCGAGGAGCAAGACGACGGCCGCCACCAGTGTGCCGCCACCGAGGAACGCGACCGTGCCGGCCGCGCCGAACAGGCCCGCGCCGAAGCCCGCGCGCTTGCCTTTCTCCGCGAGTTCCATCCTGGCCAGGCGGAACTCGTCCTTGACGAGCCTGGAGACCTGCTCGGAGAGATCGTTGACCAACCTGTGGGTGTCGTTCACGACGCTCGCCTCCTCCGCTGAGGAAGGCGACTACCCAGGCGGAAGGCCTTCTATCACACGCCGCTACTTCCGCTTGCCGCCCTTGAGCAGGAGGCCCAGAACCGAGAGAACGGGGTCCTTCGGCACATCGCACCAGTTGTCCGGTTGCCGCGGCTTACTCCACGGGGACGGGAGCTCGCACGGCGGGGCCTGCGGCTTCGGCCGTTCACACCACGATCCGGGAGGGTTCATACCTCCATGCTAACTCCCGGACCTCTCGCAGAGGAGGTGGATCAGCGGGGCCACGTCGAAGGCCCGCCGCGCCTCCGGCCAGCCGCCCATCAGCGCGGGTCGCAGGGCCAGTGCGTCGCCTTTGCGGACGAGCAGTGATAACGGACCTGATCTTCCGTTCTCGGAGGTAACCTGCCGTGGTGCTGGTACACGGGGTCTGGGCGGCTGATGGGCTCGCTTTCTGGGCGGAGAACGGCGACGACGCTTCCGCGGCACCCGCCCCAGCGCGGAGCGGTGAGCCGCGGCCGCATCCGTTCGCCGCGCCCGCGTCCGGCGTCGCGGCCGTGCTCGGGCTCGACGACGTGCCGGGGCGGACGCTGGAGTTGTTGCTGCCCGGCTCGGTCAAGGAGCCGTTGCCGTCGCCGGAGACGGGCCGGCTCCCGGCGGTCACCCGGCCGCGGCTGCGTCTGTGGCAGGTGCCCGCGGTTCTGCCGCCCGCCGCGGCGACGCTGCGGGTGCTGGCCGGGCACACCGGCACTGCCACCGTGCGCCACTGGGCCGCCGTCGCCGACTTCGCCCGCGACCTGGTACGCCGCGGCCGCGTCATCCCCCAGCTCGTGCCACCGGTCGCAGGGCATGTGGACGGCGACATGTGGGGGGTTCCCCAGGCCGACGCGCGGGCCGTGTGGCGGCCCGTGGTGACCGGGGTGGATGCCGGATATTTCCGGGAGCTGGCGCTGGCCATGCCGCCCGCGTGCCGTACGTCCCGCACCGAGCGCCCCTCCGCCGGCGTGCTCCGCGAGGCACTCGAAGCCTTCACCGACGCGCTCGTGCGCCAGACGCTCACCGAGCCCCTCGTCGCCCGCCCCAAGACCCTCCAGGACCGCTGGCTGGCCGCGCTGACCGGCGCGGACCCCGCCTGCCCCGACGTTCCCGACCTGCGCCGGGAGCTGGAGAAGTGGCACGACGCCGCGACGGCGGCCGAGGGCGCGGCACGGGTGTGCTTCCGGCTGCTGGAGCCGGCGGACACCGACGACTGGCGCGTGGAGCTGGCGCTGCAGGCCGCCGACGACCCGAGCCTCTACGTCCCCGCGGCGGAGGTGTGGCGCGGCACGCGGATGCCCGGCCTGCCGCCGATCCCGGAGCGCGAGCTCCTGACCGGGCTGGGCCGGGCGGTCCGGCTCTACCCGGAGCTGGACCGGGCCCTGCGCGTGCCGGAGCCGAGCGAGCTGGCGCTGGACACGGCGGGGGCGTTCGGGTTCCTGCGGCAGGCGGCGCCGCTGTTGCAGGCGGCCGGGTTCGGGGTGCAGCTGCCCCGCTGGGCCGGACGCACCAAACTGGGGCTCAAGCTCACCACCAGGACCAAGGCGCAGACGGCGGCCGTGAGCCAGGGGTTCGGGATGCGGCAGCTGGTCGACTTCCGCATCGACCTGGCGGTGGGCGACGAGACGATCAGTGAGGCGGAGCTGGCCGAGCTGGCCAGGCTCAAGGTGCCCCTGGTCCGGGTGCGTGGCCAGTGGGTGGAGCTGGACGACCGGCAGCTGAAGGCGGCCCTGAGGGCCGTGGAGGGCGAGCGCACGGGCGAGGTGACGGCCGCCGACATCCTCCAGCACGTGGTCGGCGCCGATCTCTGGGGCGACGACGAGCTGGCGCTGCTGGAGGTCGACGCCGACGGTGTGCTCGGCGACCTGCTGTCCGGCCAGGCCGAGCGGCGGCTCGAGCCGCTCGCGACCCCCGCCGGCCTGGACGCCATGCTCCGGCCCTACCAGGAGCGCGGCCTGGCGTGGCTGAGCTTCCTGTCACAGCTGGGCCTCGGCGGCGTGCTGGCGGACGACATGGGGCTGGGCAAGACGATCACCACGCTGGCCCTGCTCGTGCACGAGCGGTCGGAGGTGCCGACACTGCTGGTGTGCCCGATGTCGCTGGTGGGCAACTGGCAGCGGGAGGCGGCCAGGTTCGCGCCGGGGTTGCGGGTCTACGTGCACCACGGCAGCGGCAGGGACGCGGCCGAGATCGGGCGCGCCGACCTGGTGATCACCACGTACGGCACCACGCAACGCGACCTGGAGACCCTCAAGCAGCACGAATGGCGCAGGGTCGTGTGCGACGAGGCTCAGGCGATCAAGAACAGCGGGACGCTGCAGGCCCAGGCCGTACGGTCCATCCCGGCGCCCACCAGGCTGGCCCTGACCGGCACCCCGGTGGAAAACCACCTGGCCGAGCTCTGGTCGATCATGGAATTCGCCAACCCGGGACTGCTGGGGTCGCGCTCGCGCTTCAGGACCCGGTTCCAGGAGCCCATCGAGGCCCGACAGGACGAGCAGGCCGCCCGGGCGCTCAAGCGGGCGACGGGTCCGTTCATCCTCCGCCGCCTCAAGACCGACAAGTCCATCATCACCGATCTGCCGGAGAAGATGGAGGTCAAGGAGTGGTGCCCGCTCACGCCCGAGCAGGCCTCGCTCTACCAGGCGGTCGTGGACGACATGCTGGCCAAGATCGACGACAGCGAGGGCATCGAGCGGCGCGGCCTCGTGCTGGCGACCATGGCCAAGCTCAAGCAGGTCTGCAACCATCCGGCCCACCTGCTCAAGGACGGCTCCCGGCTGGCGGGCCGGTCGGGCAAGCTGGCCCGTCTTGAGCAGCTGGCCGAGGAGATCCTGGCCGAGGGCGAGAAGGCGCTGCTCTTCACCCAATACGCCGAGTTCGGGACGATGCTCCAGCCCTATCTGGCGCAGCGGCTGGACCGCCCGGTGCTGTGGCTGCACGGCGGCCTGCCGAAGAAGACCCGCGACCGGCTGGTCGAGCGGTTCCAGCAGGACCCGGAGCCGATGTTGTTCGTGTTGTCACTCAAGGCGGCCGGCGTCGGGCTCAACCTGACGGCCGCCAATCACGTCGTGCACGTGGACCGCTGGTGGAACCCGGCCGTCGAGGACCAGGCCACCGATCGCGCCTTCCGGATCGGGCAGCGCAAGAATGTGCAGGTGCGCAAGCTGATCTGCGCGGGCACCCTGGAGGAGCGCGTGGACGAGATGATCGAGCGCAAGAAGGCCCTGGCCGAGCGGGTGGTCGGCACCGGCGAGGAGTGGCTCACGGACCTGTCGACCGACGAGCTGCGCGAGGTGTTCCGCCTGACCGCGGAGGGGGTGAGCTGACGTGGCGTGGTTCGACGGCGGCAGGCCGATCAAGGTCGACGGCGGCATCAGGGCCCGCACGCAACGCGGCACGATCGGCTCGACGTGGTGGTCCAGGCGGTTCATCGACATCCTGGAGCGCATCTGCGACAAGGGGCGGCTCTCGCGCGGCCGGGCCTACGCCCGGCAGGGCCAGGTCCTGTCGATCGACCTGTCCGCGGGCGAGGTCAGGGCCGCCGTGCAGGGCTCGCGGCCGGATCCGTACGAGGTCGTGATCAGAGTCGACGTGTACGACGAGAGCCGGTGGGCCGCGCTCGAGGAGGCCATCGCGGCGCAGGCCGTCTACCGGGCCAAGCTGCTGGCCGGGGAGATGCCGGTCGAGATCGAGGAGCTGTTCGCCGCGATGGGGGTCGACCTGTTCCCGCGCGACCTGGACATGGACTGCTCGTGCCCGGACTGGGGCTTCCCGTGCAAGCACCTGTCGGCGGCGCTCTACCTGCTGGCCGAGTCGTTCGACGACGACCCGTTCCTGGTGCTGGCCTGGCGCGGGCGCACCCGCGAGCAGCTGCTCGGCTCCCTGGCCGGCGAGGCCGCGGAGGAGCTGCAGGTCGAGGACGTGCCGTTCGCCGACCGGCTGGCCGACTTCTACGCCCCCGGCGCCACCGCGCACCGGCCCGAGCGCCGCCCCGCGGCCGCCGCCCCTGACCTGCTGCTGCGGGTCTTCCCGCCGCCCGCCGACCTGGCGCGGGTGCTCGGTCCGGCGTATCGGCAGCTGGGTTAGCGGTCCTCGAACGAGGCGGGCACCATGACGCGCACGCCGTTGGGCACCACGCGGAGCCTGATCGGGGTGCGCAGCCGCACCTCGCCGTCCACGTCGGCGGCCATCGGCGGGTCGGTCTCCAGATACATCTCCCGCCCGACCACGAACGGCCCGCCCGCGAGGCTGCGCCAGCGGCCGGTGGTCGCCCTGAGCAGGGTCTCGCCGAGCAGCCGCAGCTTCTTGCCCGAGCCGAGCTGGTAGGCCACCAGCAGGCCGTTGTCGATGCTGATGTCCTTGGCCACCTGCCAGCCGCCGTGGAAGCGGCCGTTGGCGATGTTGAGCTGGTGGGTCAGCAGCTCGTGGCGCTGCCCCTCGACCGTGATGTAGGCCCGGAACGGCTTGTGGCCCGGCAGGATCGTCAGCGCCGTCAGCGGATAGGCGGGCCGGCCCACGATGCGCTTGAGCCACGGCTTGACCTTGCCCGCCACCTCCACCGACACCCCGAAGCTGGCCAGGTTGGCGAACTCCCGGTCGCCGGCCATGCCCAGGTCGATGTCGGCCACCTTGCCGGTGGCGAACACCTTGATCGCCCCGGCCAGGTCGAGCGGCAGGCCGAGGCTGCGGGCGAAGTTATTGGTGGTGCCGAGCGGCAGCACGCCGAGCGCCACGTCGCGGTGCGCCACGTGGCGCACCGCCGAGGAGAGCGTGCCGTCGCCGCCGCCCACGATGAGCAGGTCCGGCTTGGTCGCCAGGGCGGTGTCGAGCAGGTCGCGCAGCCGCTTGGGGTTGTAGACCGACAGCTCGGCCAGCGGCTCGAACCCGAGGTTGTGGATCTGCTCGATCACCTCGAAGTAGTGGCGGCGGCCCCGGCGCGAGCGAGTGTTCACCACCACGGCCACCCGGCGATCCCTCAGGATCGCCTCGGTGTGCTCGGTCTTGGTGCGCAGTTCGCTCATGGTCATCAATCGTAGGGCCGCCGGGGTACCTCGGCGGCCCTACGAATTTACTTCTTGGGCGGGACTACCTGAACAATCGCACCCAGGTTGCCCGGCAGCGGGGAGATCAGCTTGAACTGCACGCCGAGCGCCTTGCTCTCGTCACCGGGGTTGCCGGTGCCGAGCACGGAGCCCGCGGCCACCTGGCCGTACAGCTCCGTGGCGGGCGTGCCGTCGGCGTGCACCACGCGGGTGGTGTACGTCTGGTCGCCCTTGGAGGGCACGACCACCGAGGCGTCGAAGTCGCGGAAGGCGAGCGCGCCGTTGAGCACCTCGATGCCCGGGTACCAGGTCTTGGCGTCGGTGAAGTGCGAGACGCCCTTCTGCGCGGGGAAGTCCGTGCAGTACTCGCTGAACGGCTCGTCCGGTGCCTCCAGGCACTCCTTGAACGGGTACGTCTTGCCGAACCCGAACGCGGCGTTGGACGTCTGCACCCGCCCCTGGAGGTTCTTGTTGGCCGTCGGGTCCTTCTCGGCCGCGGTCCCGGTGCGGCGCAGCGGCTCGTAGTGCGAGTCCACGACCAGCAGGCTGCCCTTGGGCCCGACGCTCGGCGGGAGCCGCAGGGTGCTGAGGAGGTTGTTGTTGACGAACGTGGAGTCGCGGTACCACACCAGCAGGCCCGGCGCGTTGTACTTCAGCTTCTGCACCTTCCACGCCCCGTCGCGGAGGTAGTCGGTGTCGTAGGTGTACTGCAGGCCCTTGTCGAAGCCGTCGAAGTTACGCCACTCGGCCAGGTAGAACCGGGAGATCTCGCGCTCGCCGTTGTTGCGCGTCCAGCCCTGGCCGCTGGTGTTGGTGAACGTGCCGCCGACGGGCTTCCACCCGTTGTCGCCGCCTTCGACGTCGTCGCTCCACACGGCGGTGCCGCCGTTGGTGAGCTGGAAGTCGTCGGCGTGCCAGCCACGCTCCTGGAAGGCGGCGTCGGTGTTGAACGCCAGCCGGAGTTTGATCGTCTGGCCGGCGAACGGCGTCAGATTCACGTAGTCGTGGCGCCAGCCGCCGCTGTCCCCGGTGAGTCCGTACTTCTTGTCGCCGAAGGCCGTGAGGTTGTGGTTCGGGTCCGGGTAGTCGTCAGGCGTGCTGACCTCGGCGCCGGCCTCGTCGTAGACCTTCTGCTGGGCCCACGTCTCGCCGCCGTCGGTGGAGACCTCGACGAAGCCGAAGTCCCAGTCCTGCTCGATCACGTAGTTGTTCCACATCCAGAGCCTGAGATCGGTCCCGGCGGGCACGGGCAGGTCGCGGGTCAGCGTGAGGTTCGCCCAGTCCTGGTCCAGGCCGGTCCACCAGGCGTTCGAGCCGCTGTGGACGTCGATCATCTTCTGCGGTGTGGAGGCCAGGTTCACCCGGACGCCGTCGGCGGTGAGCTTGGGCGTGCGCGAGGACTGGCCGACCGTGACGATTTTGGCGGCGTCGCCGGGGTTGAGCGTGGTCGGGTTCGCCCAGCCGAGCACCCACTTGTCCCACAGGCCCATGTGGGTCGGCATGGACTGGAAGATCGGGCCGGAGTGGGAGCCGCTGGACATCAGGTCCCAGAAGTCCACCGCCGAGCTGGCCTGGCCTGAGGTGTCGTACAGGTCGGGCAGGCCCAGGTCGTGGCCGTACTCGTGGGCGAAGACGCCGACGCCGGAGTCCTCCGGCTGCACGATGTAGTTGGAGATCTTCTTGTCGGTGCCGGGGACCTTGTAGCCGCCGGCGACCGCGCTGGAGTGGGCCCAGATGGCGTAGGTGCCCTCGGCGCCGCCGTCGGAGGACTTGTCCTTTCCTGCGTGCACCAGCACCAGGTGGTCGATGACGCCGTCGGGCTCCTGGTGGTTGCCGTCGCCGTCGGCGTCGGAGATGTCCTCGACGTCGTAGTCGGCCCACGGGAAGTCCGGCTGGGTCTGGGCGAGGGTGGTCACAGAGTCGATGGCCAGCTGCTGGGCTCCGAGCGGGTTGTCCGGGTGACCGGACATGTCCTGGGGCGCGCCGCCACAGGCCGCGGCGCCGTACCAGGCCTCGGAGTGCGGGACCTTGATCCAGCCGACCGCCGAGCCGGTGACGGAGTAGGCGCCCTTCGACATCTCCTCGTACATCTTCTTCATCGTGAAGCCGGAGATGTCGATGCCGGGCCTGCCGTCGCGCGGGTCCTTCAGGTCGGGGCGGACGCGCTCGGTGATGCCCCTGTCGGTGTAGAGCATCTTGTTGAAGTGCTCGGGGCTGAAGTCCTTGACCCAGAAGGAGTTGTTGTCCTTGTGCGGGAGCGTTGCCGGGTCCGGGATGTTGTTGTGCAGGGGGCCGTTCTTGAGCGTGCCCGGCGGCTCGACCAGGCAGTCGTCCGGTCCGCTGTTGACCGTGCGCAGCCGGTTGAAACCGGAGAAGTCGTCGCCGGCCTGCTCGTTGAATTCGACCAGCAGGGTCAGGAGCTTGGCGGTGCGGGTCTGCTTGGAGTTCTTGAATATCCATTCAGCCGGATTGCGGCCGGTCCTGATGGCCTCGTTCTCCCGCGCGGCGAGAATGCGGCCGGAGGCCGGATTCCCGTTGGAGAACTTCCTGTCGAACTTCTGCGCCGGAGTGAGCGAGCGTGCGCTCACATCGGTCAGACGCGGCTGCTCCGGGTCCTTTCCGACCGTGGGCGGCGCGTAGTTGATGTAGAAGTCCGAGGCCGCTGTCTCGTAATGGGCGACGGACGCCGCTTGAGCGCTGGGCACGGACAGGGCGGCGCCGAGAAGGGCGACCGCCGGGAAGGCTGATAATAAGCGCTTCGTACTGGGCACCAGGAACCCTCTCTGCCCGGGATCGCCGGGCGCATGGCCATAGGGGTGTGCAATGCCGGACGTTAGAGCGTCAATCAACCGACCGTAAAGCACGTTGTTGAAACGTGATCAAACTACGACATTCAGAACATCAAACGGGCGGCCACCACTCCGCCCGCGACCGCGCCGCCATAGCAGATCACCGCGATCACCAGATCGAACCTGGCGATCCCGAGCAGCTCTTCGCTGGTGAACCTGATCCGGTGCGCCGCGTGGAACAGGCACAGCACGACGACCACGAGCAGCGCGAGCCGCACCAGCACGTGGCCGGCCAGCGCGCGCAGGTCCTCGGCGGCGGGCCAGTCCAGCACGCCGAGCGGCATGAGCACCCCGAACAGCAGCACGAGCACCGGCAGCACCAGCGCCGCCACCACTCCCCCGCCGCTGAACAACAACCACAGGTACGGCTCCAGCGTGCGCTTCATGGCGACCTCAGCACGAAGTAGGCGATCACCGCGGAGACCAGCAACCAGAGCGAATGGTTGCCGCCCTGGATCATCCAGGCGGGCACCCGCCAGCCGTCCAGGCGGACGACGGTGGCCTTGGGCGCGAGGTTGAGGAACGTGATGGCATGGAAGCAGGTGGCGGCGAGGGCGACCACGTTGATCGCGATCATCCACGGCTGCCCGGCCAGCGCGATGAACTCCGGCAGGCTCCCGCCGACGACGGCGTCGAGGAACATCAGCAGGAAGACGATCGACCAGGCCACGAAGACGCTGGTGAGCTCGCGCAGGACGAAGATCGTGTAGTTGCGGGTGCGGGCGAACCACAGGTTGTCGCGGCGCGGCCGGTAGGCGGTCGTCATCGTCTGCTCCAGGGCAGCACCGAGCGCATGGCGGCGGTCAGCTTGTAACGCTGAATGGCCTCGGCCGGGTCGACGTGCTTGGGGCAGACCCGGGTGCACTCGCCGACGAACGTGCACCCCCACACCGCGTCGTCCAGATTGAGCACGTCGAACCGGTCGTCCATGTCCCGCGAGTCCAGGTTGTAGCGCTGGGCGAGGGCGATGGCGGCCGGGCCGAGGAAGTCGGGGTCGAGCACGTAGACCGGGCAGGCCGAGTAACACAGCAGGCAGTTGATGCACATGCTGTACTGCTTGTACGCCTCCAGCTGCGCGGGCGTCTGGGCGTACTCGGTGCTCAGCGGCAGCTCCTCGCCCTCTCTGACCAGCCAGGGCCGCACGGACGACAGCTTGGCCAGGAAGTCGTCGATGTCCACGACCAGGTCCTTGATCACCGGGAAGCCCTTGAGCGGCTCGATCCGCACCGGCCCGTCGCCGAACTCCGACAGGAAGGTGCCGCAGGTCAGGCGAGGCTCGCCGTTGACGTTCATGCCGCAGGAGCCGCACACGCCCATCCGGCACGACCAGCGGTAGGTCAGGCTGCCGTCGAGGTGATCCTTGACGTAGTTGAGCCCGTCGAGCACGGCCCAGTCCTCCATGAGCGGCACGTCGTAGGCCTCGAAGGACGGCGCGTCGTCCTCGCCGGGCCGGTAACGCGTGACCTCCAGCCGGATGGTCTTCGACGCGGTCCGCTCAATGGCTTCTTTCGTCTCAGTCACGGCCATAGACCCTTTCTCCCGGCGGCCAGCGGGTGATCGTTACGGGGAGCAGGGTCACCGACGGGGTGCCGTCGGGGGCGCGGTGCACCAGTGAGTGCGCCAGGTAGGCGGCGTCGTCCCTGGAGGCGAAGTCGGTGCGCTGGTGCGCGCCGCGCGACTCCTGCCTGTTCAGCGCGCAGGCCACGATCGTCTGCGCGACGTCCAGCATGGTATGCAGCTCCTGCAGGTTGATCAGCTCGGTGTTGAAGGCGGCGCCGGTGTCGTCGAAACACACCTCCTCGGCGCGTTCGCGCAGCTCGGCGAGCGTGTCGACGGCCTTGGCCAGCACGTCTCCGTTGCGGTAGATGCCGGCCGCGCCCTCCAGCGTGTGCTGCATCTGCTCACGCAGGTCGGCGACCCGCTCGCCGGTCCTCCTGCCCTCGCGCGCCCGCTCCAAGCGCCGCCGCTCGTCCGCGCCCTGGCTGCGGACGGCCGCCGCCTCGCCGGCCCGGTGGGATCGGGCGAACTCGGCGGCGGCGGTCCCGGCGCGGCGGCCGAAGACGAGGATCTCGGGCAGGGAGTTCGAGCCGAGCCGGTTGGCGCCGTTGATGCTCACGCAGGCGGTCTCGCCGGCCGCGTACAGGCCGGCGACGGGGGTGGCGCCGTCGATGTCGGTGTGGACGCCGCCCATCATGTAGTGCACGACCGGGCGCACCGGGATGAGGTCGGTGGCCGGGTCGAGGTTCTGGTAGCTCTTGCACAGCTCGCGCACGAACGGGATGCGGGTGTCGATCTTGCCTTCGCCGAGGTGGCGCAGGTCCAGGTAGACGACAGGACCGTACGGGGTGTCGACGGTGCGGCCCATCTCCTGCTCGTGCACGAACGCCTGGGACAGCCGGTCGCGCGGGCCCAGCTCCATGCTGCGCAGCTTCGGCGTGGGCGTGGGCGTGCCGAGGTCGTAGTCCTGCAGGTAGCGGTAGCCGTCCTTGTTGATCAGCCAGCCGCCCTCCGCCCTGGCCGCCTCGGTGATGAGGATGCCGGTGAAGGGCAGGCCGGTCGGGTGGTACTGGACGAACTCCATGTCCTTCAGCGGCGCGCCCGCGTGGTAGGCCAGGGCCATGCCGTCGCCGGTCTTGATGGCGGCGTTGGTGGTGAAGGGGAAGACCCGCCCGCAGCCGCCGGTGGCCAGGATGACCGTCCTGGCGGGGATGGTCTCGATGCGGCCGGTCCTGATCTCCACGGCCACGACGCCGTGGACGCGGCCGTCGTCGACGACGAGCTTGGTCACGAACCACTCGTCGTACCTGACGATGTCCTGGTATTTCAGAGTCGTCTGGAACAGGGTGTGCAGCAGGTGGAAGCCGGTCTTGTCGGCGGCGTACCAGGTGCGCATCTTCTTCATGCCGCCGAACGGCCGGACGGCCACCCGGCCGTCCGGCTCGCGGCTCCACGGGCAGCCCCAGTGCTCGAGCTGCATCAGCTCGCGCGGCGCCTCGTACACGAACGCCTCGACCGCGTCCTGGTCGGGCAGCCAGTCGCCGCCGGAGATCGTGTCGTAGCAGTGCTCGTCGAGCGTGTCGTCGAGGCCGATCACTCCCGCCGCGCCGCCCTCGGCGGAGACGGTGTGGCTGCGCATCGGATAGACCTTCGACACGACCGCCACCTTCAAGGACGGGTCCGACTCGGCGACCGCGATGGCCGCGCGCAGGCCCGCCCCGCCTCCCCCGACGATCAGCACGTCGATCATTTGATGCCTCAGCTCCCGTGGTCGGGTTGGATCGGGTCCTTCACCCGCTTGCCGTCGTGGCGGATGGCGGACAGGTGGATGCTTCCGTCGTGGTACTCGTGGCGGATCCGGCGGCAGCCGCAGTCGAAGAACTGGTCACGGATCAGCAGGCCGTAGCCGTCGTCGTCGACGAGGCGCTCACCTCCGGACTTCTTGCCACAGGGGGCCGTCTCGGGGTCGAAGGGGATCTTCGTGCCTGTCATCGCCGATCTCCTTAGATGGGCGAAACGTCATCTCCACACAAGCACCGCGATCTGTTTCGGGAAAGGTCAGTCGGATGTGTCCTGGCGGGGCGACACCTCGGCCTCGCCGCCCTCCCCCACCGCCGAGGGGCGCTCCTCGAGCTGCCGGGGGTAGTGCAGGTCGAAGGCGGGCCGCTCGGAGCGGATGGGCGGAATGCTGGTGAAGTTGTGCCGGGGCGGCGGGCAGGAGGTCGCCCACTCCAGGGAGTTGCCGTACCCCCACGGGTCGTCGAGCGTGACCTTGGGGGCGTGCCTGACGGTCTTGAACACGTTGTAGAGGAACGGCAGCGTGGAGGCGCCCAGCAGGAACGCGCCGACGGAGGAGACCTGGTTGAGCCAGGTGAAGCCGTCGGCCACCCCGTAGTCGGCGTAGCGCCTGGGCATGCCGAGCTGCCCCAGCCAGTGCTGCACCAGGAACGTGGTGTGGAAGCCGATGAACAACGTCCAGAAGTGCACCTTGCCGAGCCGGTCGTCGAGCATCCTGCCGGTCATCTTCGGCCACCAGAAGTAGAACCCGGCGAACATCGCGAACACGACGGTCCCGAACACCACGTAGTGGAAGTGGGCGACCACGAAGTAGGTGTCGCTGATGTGGAAGTCGAGCGGCGGCGAGGCCAGGATGATCCCGGTGAGCCCGCCGATCAGGAACGTCACCAGGAAACCCACCGAGAACAACATCGGCGACTCGAACGACAGATGCCCCCGCCACATGGTCCCGGTCCAGTTGAAGAACTTCACCCCGGTCGGCACCGCGATGAGGAACGTCATGAACGAGAAGAACGGCAGCAGCACCTGGCCGGTCGCGAACATGTGGTGCGCCCACACCGTCATCGACAGCCCGGCGATCGCGATCGTGGCGCCGACCATCCCCAGATAGCCGAAGAGCGGCTTGCGGCTGAAGACCGGAATCACCTCGGTGATGATCCCGAAGAACGGCAGCGCGATGATGTACACCTCGGGGTGGCCGAAGAACCAGAACAAGTGCTGCCAGATCAACGGCCCGCCGTTCTCGCTCACGAAGATCTGCGTGCCCAGCTTGCGGTCCGACTCGAGCGCGAGGAGCGCGGCGGCCAGCACCGGGAACGCCAGCAGCACCATCACGCTGGTCAGCAGGACGTTCCAGGTGAAGATCGGCACACGGAACATGGTCATGCCGGGCGCCCGCATGCCGATGATCGTGGTGATGAAGTTGACCGCGCCGAGGATGGTGCCGAGCCCCGACAGCACCAGCCCCATGATCCACAGATCGCCGCCGACCTGCGAGGAGTAGATCGACGACGACAGCGGCGTGTACGCGAACCACCCGAAGTCGGCCGCCCCGCCCGGCGTGAAGAACCCGGCCAGCACCATGAGCCCGCCGAACAGGAACAACCAGTACGCCACCGCGTTCAGCCGCGGGAAGGCCACGTCCGGCGCGCCGATCTGCAGCGGCATCACCACGTTGGCGAAGCCGGCGAACAGCGGCGTGGCGAACAGCAGCAGCATGATCGTGCCGTGCATGGTGAACAGCTGGTTGTACATCTGCTGGCTGATCAGATCCATGCCCGGCTGCGCGAGCTCGGCCCGGATGATCATCGCCATGATCCCGGCCGCGAGGAAGAACCCGAACGAGGTGATCAGATAGAGGTATCCGATGACCTTGTGGTCGGTCGTCGACAACCAGGAGGCGATGACGGTCCCGGTACGGCGGCGCCGGACCTGCTCGATCGAGGGCTCGCGAACGGTCGTCACGGCTGCTCCCTCCAGTGCGGAGTTGGGCCTGCCCCGATCTACCCATTCCACGCCAACCGCAGCCGCGCGGGAAGTCGTTCTTTGACATTGGCGGCCGATGATTTTGCCCGCGGCTGGTCGCATGAGGCAGACCGGCGGCGGTGCCGCGTCCGGAGTTCTTCTATCCTTGCGGTCTGGGACCGATTCCAAGGAGAGATCTCTGTGACCGCTCAGCGTGACTACGCCGCCCTCGTCCAGCGGGGGCTCTCGCTCGACCTCACCCGAGGCAAGCCGTCGCCGCGCCAGCTGGACCTCTCCAACGACATGCTCACACTGCCGTCGTCCTACAAGGCGGCCGACGGCACCGACGGCCGCAACTACGGCAACCTGCAGGGCCTCGCCGAGCTGCGCGCGTTGTTCGCGCCGCTGATCCAGGTGCCCGCCGAGCAGCTCGTCGTGGGCGGCAACGCCAGCCTGGCGCTCATGCACGACACGGTGGTCCACGCGCTGCTGTCCAAGGTCCCCGGTGCCGAGCGGCGCTGGATCGAGGAGCCGGAGATCACGTTCCTCTGCCCGGTGCCCGGCTATGACCGGCATTTCACGATCTGCGAGCGGTTCGGGATCAAGATGGTCCCCGTGCCGATGAACGCCGACGGCCCCGACATGGACGTCGTGGAGCGCCTCGTCGCCGCCGACGCGAGCGTCAAGGGCATGTGGTGCGTGCCGAAGTACAGCAACCCGTCCGGCATCGTCTACAGCGACGAGACGGTCCGCAGGCTGGCCGCCATGCCTGCCGCCGCCCCCGACTTCCGGATCTTCTGGGACAACGCCTACGCGGTGCACCACCTCACCGACGCCCCGGCCGAGCTGGCCGACCTGCTGGCGCTGGCCGCCGCGGCCGGCAACGCCGACCGGGTGTTCGTCTACGCCTCCACCTCCAAGGTGACGCTGGCCGGGGCCGGCGTGTCGTTCTTCGGCTCCTCGCCGGCCAACGCCGAGTGGTTCCTCCACAACACCGCCAAGCAGTCCATCGGCCCCGACAAGATCAACCAGCTGCGTCACGTGGAGTTCCTGCGCGACGGCGCGGGCGTGGCCGCGCACATGCGGCGGCACGCCGAGCTGATCGGGCCGAAGTTCGAGCTGGTGGACAAGGTGCTGACCGAGCAGCTCGGCGGCCTGGCCACCTGGACCAGCCCCAAGGGCGGCTACTTCATCAGCCTGGAGGTGCCGCACGCGGCCGAGGTGGTGGCCAGGGCCAAGGCCGCGGGCATCGCGCTGACGCCGGCCGGCGCCACGCACCCCTACGGCAAGGACCCGGACGACCGCACGATCAGGATCGCGCCGACCTACCCGGACCTGGACGAGCTCGAGCAGGCCATCAACGGCCTGGCCGTGTGCGTGCGCCTGGTCGCCGAGGAGCGCGGCTGACCGCCTAGCGGCCCGGCCTGAAGCCGAAGATGTAGTCGCGCGTCTCGCTCGGGTGGAACGAGACGCCGATCTCCGGCTCGAAGACGACGTTGTCGCGGGCGCAGTAGTAAAGGCCCTCCCAGACGGCCAGGGCCTTCTCCCTGGCCGGGGCCTCGACGTGGTCGCGCTTGCGCGCGCCGTACGCGCCGAGCACGTTCAGCAGCCCGAACCCCCAGAACAGCCCGGTCAGGCAGAACGGGGCGAGCAGGACCTCGCCCCACTGCGGATCCTGCCCCATCGCGATCACCAGTGACACGACCAGGTGCACCAGCGCCGCCGCGCACAACATGATGTAGCCCTGGTTCCTCGCCCACGGGGTGTAGTGGCGGCTGGGGAACGACAGCCAGACCGCGAGCTGCGTGCGGCTCATCACGTGCTTGGACGCCCCCAGCGTCGCCGCGGTGGGCAGATCGGCGACCTCCCGCGTGCCCGGCAGCCTGACCCGCCCGATCTTGTACGTGGTCCCCGCGGCGACCGCTCCGGGGACCGCGACGACCTGGTCAGTACGCGAGCACACCGGACACCTGACTTCCACCTGGGCAGTTTGTCCTTAAGGAGCACTCTGCGCAAACCATAAGCTGCATGATGTGAGACCGATTGATGCCTTGGTGAGCGCCCTGCCCGACGGCCGCGTCCTGACCGACCCCGACGTGATCGACTCCTACGCCCGTGACCGGACGTTCCTGGAGCCCGGCAAGCCGCTCGGCGTGGTCCTCGCGGCCTCTCGTGACGACGTGGTCACCACGATGACGTGGGCGAGCGAGCACCGGGTGCCGGTCGTGCCGCGAGGCGGAGGCACGGGCCTGGCGGGCGCGTCCGTCGCCGGCGACGGCGCGATCATCCTGTCGCTGGCCAAGATGACGGCGATCAAGGAGCTCTCCCCCGCCGACGAGATCGCCGTCGTCGAGCCCGGGGTCATCACCGCCGACCTGGACCGGGCCGCCAGGGAGCACGGCCTCATGTACGCGCCGGACCCGTCGTCGTACCAGATCTCCACGATCGGCGGGAACCTGGCGACCAACGCCGGCGGGCTGCGGTGCGTGAAGTACGGCGTGACCAGGGACTCGGCGCTCGGCCTCGAGGTCGTGCTGGCCGACGGACGGGTGCTGAACACTGGCCGGCGCACCATGAAGGGCGTCACCGGCTACGACCTGACCGGCCTGTTCGTCGGCTCGGAGGGCACGCTGGGCGTGATCACCGCGGCCACGGTGCGGCTGCGGCGGGCGCCGGCCGCGCCGCCCGCGACGTTCGCCGCCGAGTTCGGCTCGCTCAGGGACGCGGGGGCGGCGGTGTCGGCGATCATGGCGGCCGGCTGCCAGCCGTCGCTCATGGAGCTGCTCGACCGCGCGACGCTGGAGGCCATCAACGACCTGCGCAACTTCGGCCTGGAGGCCGAGACGACGGCCATGCTCATCGGCCAGTCCGACGCGGCCGACGGGCAGGCGGTGGCCGAGCGCATGGAGCAGATCTGCATGGACAACGGCGCCTCGTTCGTGGCCGTGTCCTCCAGCCCGCAGGAGGCCGAGGAGCTGATCGGGCTGCGCAGGATGGCCTACGACGCCAAGGAGCGGCTCGGGGCGTGCCTGGTGGAGGACGTCTGCGTGCCGCGATCGGTGCTGCCCGACATGATCACCGCGGTCGAGGCGGCGGCGGCCCGGCACGGGGTGAAGATCTGCACGGTCGCGCACGCCGGGGACGGCAACCTGCACCCGGTCTTCATCTTCGACCGCGGGTCGCTGGAGCCGCCCGCCGAGGTGTGGGCGGCGGCGGACGAGATCTTCACCCACGCGCTGGAACTGGGCGGCACGCTCACCGGGGAACACGGCGTGGGGCTGCTCAAGCAGCGCTGGCTGGCGATGGAGTCCGGGCCGGTGGCCGCCGAGGTCCAGCGCGGCATCAAGGCCGTCTTCGACCCGCTGGGCATCCTCAACCCGGGCAAGGCCATCTGAGCCGCTCTTGACCAAGCCGTGACCTTGGACGTCGCCACGCACACGACCTGCGCCGAAAGGCTGACTAGGCACGTCAAAAGATGAAACTTCTGATTGGTCCGGCAGACGCCCCAAGCGTCACGCTGGTAGCGTTTTGCCTCATCTATTGGGTTGTGATGGGGGTCCGACGTGAATCAGTTCCAGCCGTTGGCGGCGGACGACCCGCGACGGCTGGGGGCGTACGACATCGTCGCCCGGCTCGGCGAGGGCGGCCAGGGCGTTGTCTATCTCGGCAAGAGCGACTCCGGGGAACAGGTCGCGGTCAAGCTGCTGCACCACGCCCTGGTGGCCGATGCCGACGCCAGGACCCGGTTCCTGCGCGAGGTGGCGGTGGCGCAGCGGGTGGCCAGGTTCTGCACCGCCCCCGTGCTCCACGCCGACCTGGACGGGAGCCGGCCGTACATCGTGAGCGAGTACGTTCCCGGGCCCTCCCTGCGTGAGCTGGTCATCAACGAGGGGCCGCGGCGGGGCGCGGCGCTGGAACGACTCGCGATCAGCACGGCCACCGCGCTCGCCGCCATCCACCGGGCGGGGATCCTGCATCGCGACTTCAAGCCCGCCAACGTGCTCATGGGCCCCGAGGGTCCCGTCGTGATCGACTTCGGCATCGCCCGCGCCCTGGACTCGCCGGGCGCGACGGCCACGGGGATGGCGATGGGGACGCCGTCGTACCTGGCGCCGGAGCAGCTGAGCGGCGCGGCGGTCTCGGAGGCGGCCGACGTGTTCGCGTGGGGCGTCACGATGGTGTACGCCGCGACCGGCAAGCCCGCGTTCGGCGCGGACTCCATTCCGGTGGTGATGAACCGGATCCTGAACGAGGAGCCGGAGCTCGGAAAGATGGAGGGCGAGCTGGGCGCCCTGGTGGCCGCCTGCCTGTCCAAGGACCCGACCCAGCGCCCGAGCGCCGACGACCTCATCCTGCGCCTCACGGGCCAGCCCGTGCCGAAGTCGGCCATCGAGCCGGTGACGGGGCAGCAGCTCGGGGTCGCCGCCGGCGCGCAGCCGCACGCCGGCGGGCCCCACGCGGGCCAGGACGCCTACTCCGGGCCCTGGCAGGCCGCTCAACCCTCGGTGCCCGGCACACCGCCGCAAACAGGCCCCTACGGTGTCCCTGCGGCCGCCCAGAACGGCCCCGGTCAGGGCGGCTCCCCCATGATGGGGACCACCCCCGGAGGCGGCTCAGCCCACGGCCACCCGCACCCCGGGACACCTGGTGGCCCGCAGCTTGGGACACCGGGCAGCCCTCAGCTCGGCGGCCCGCAGCCTGGAACGCCCGGCGGCCCGCAGCTCGGCGGCGCCTCAGCCGGGACGCCCGGCGGGCTCCAGTCCGGAACCGCCGGCTCCCAGAACGCGACGCCCGGCAACGGTCAGCACCCCGGATCGCCCCAGGGTGGCGCCCCGCATGGCGGCGGCCCCCGGAGCGCTCCCACTAGCGGCCCTCAGGGCGCCGCCTCCGGCTCCCAGCACGCGATGCCCGGCCATGGCCCGCACCCGGGATCGCCCCAGGGTGGCGCCCCGCATGGCGGCGCCGCCCGGAGCGCTCCCACCAGCGGGCCTCAGGCCGCCGCCGGCCCGTTCCAAGGCGGAGCCCCGGGCGGGCACAGCGGCCCGGGTGGTCCAGGTGGTCCGGCTGGGCATGGTGGCCCGGGCGGTCACGGTGGCCCTGGCGGGCGCATCGGGTCTTCACAGCCTGGTGACGGCGCGCCCGCGAGGCAGCGCCGTACCCTGACCCTGGCCCTGTCCGGTGCCGCCGCGGCGGCACTGCTCGTGGTCGCCGGTGCCGTGGTGGTTCAGGCGAATAGCAAGACGGTCCCGGTGGTGGCCGTGGGCGACTCGAGCGCGAGCACCCCTGGCGACGGCTCGGGCGCCGGCCAGCCCGGCGAACCTCCGACCACCGAACAGAGCCCCGCCCCGGTCGTTCCCACTGACACCTCGGATCCGGTCCCCACCATGGACATCGAGGTGCCGGAGGAGACCAAGAAGCCGAAGAAGCAGACCAAGCAGCCGGTCGCCCAAGTTCCGACGACCCCGGCCGAGACGCAGGCGCCGAGGCCTCAGACCTCGACGAAGCGGCCCGAGCCCTCGCCGACTCCTACCAAGAAGAAAAAGGAGACCGAGGTCGATCCGGGAACGGAGCCGACCGACCCGCCGACCTCCGACGTGCCGTCGAATCCCACCAACGTGCCCGTGCCGAGCCAGAAGCCCACCACCGCCAAACCCACCGCGTCGCCGAAGCCGAACCCGTACAAGGCGACCGCGGTGTGCGGCGCGGGCTACAAGATCATCAATTCGCGCCGCGTGTCGCACGCCACGATCTACCTCTTGTACAACTCGGGCGTAGGCAAGAACTGCGTGGTCACGCTGGCCAACCTGATCTACCCGGGCAAGGTCCAGATGAACGCGATCCTCCAGGTCAAGGGTGGATCCAGCGCGAGCAACCCCGGCTACTTCAGCGCCTATGCGGGCCCGGTGCGCCTGCCCGCGAAGGGCAAGTGTGTGATCTGGGGCGGCGCGTACAGCGGGCAGAGCTGGAAGTCCGGCTGGAGCCACTGCAAGTAGGCTCGCGGGCGACCGTGTCGCCCGCGACGGCTACCCCTTCCCGTCACCCGACCTGGCGGCTACCGTAGTTGACGTGATCGTCAGGTCGTCGCCGGTACTGACGCCGCGCGGCAAGCGGACGCGGGCCGTGTTGCTGGAGGTGGGGCGTGCGGCGTTCGAGGAGCACGGATACGACGCCGTGCGGATCGACGACGTGTGCCGCCGCGCCGGAGTCTCGCACGGCTCCTTCTACACCTACTTCGGCTCCAAGGAAGCGCTGTTCGGCGAGGTGGCGGAGGCCGTGGTCGGGGAGATGTTCGCGGCCAGCGTCGTCGGGGACACGACCTCAGGCGACGCGTACGCGCGCATCGAGGCGGCCAACCGGCTCTATCTGCGGGCGTGGGCGGCGAACTCGCGGCTGGTCCGGATGGTGGAGCAGGCGGCCGTGGCCGAGGACAGGTTCGGCAGGTTACTGCTGGAGCTGCGCGAGGTGTTCGTGCGGCGCGGGGCGGACGGGCTGCGGCGGCTGCAGGAGCAGGGGCTGGCCGATCCGGCGCTGGATCCGAGGCTCACCGCCATCATGCTGGGCGGGATGGTGGAGCATTTCGCGCATGTCTGGCTTGATCTCGGCGAACAGGCTGACGAGGAGCTGGCCGTCGATCATCTGACGCGGCTGTGGGCCCAGGCCATCGGGTTGACGCGACCGTCAACTACGGAGGGCTCATGATCAGGAGCAGGATCGACCCGCACGGCGACGAATACCGGCAGCGGCGCGAGGCGATGTTGGCCAAGCTGGCCGAGCTCGACGCCGAGCACGCCAAGGCGGTGGCCGGGGGCGGGGAGACGTACGTCGAGCGGCACCGCAGGCGGGGCAAGCTGCCGGCCAGGGAGCGCATCGAGCTGCTCGTCGACCCGGACTCACCGTTCCTCGAGCTGTCGCCGCTGGCGGCCTGGGGCAGCGAGTTCCAGGTCGGAGCCGGGATGGTCGCCGGGATCGGGGTGATCGAAGGGGTCGAATGCGTGATCACGGCCAACGACCCCACGGTCCGCGGCGGGGCGTCGAATCCGTGGACGCTGAAGAAGTCGCTGCGGGCCGCGGACATCGCGCTGCAGAACCGCCTCCCCTACGTGAACCTGGTCGAGAGCGGCGGCGCGGATCTGCCGACGCAGAAGGAGATCTTCATCCCGGGCGGGCGCGTCTTCCGGGACCTGACGAGGCTGTCGGCCGCCGGGATCCCGACGCTCGCGCTGGTCTTCGGCAACTCCACGGCCGGCGGCGCGTACGTGCCCGGAATGAGCGACTACGTGGTGATGGTGCGGGATCGCGCAAAGGTGTTCCTGGGCGGCCCGCCGCTGGTCAAGATGGCGACCGGGGAGGAGTCCGACGACGAGTCGCTGGGCGGGGCGGAGATGCACGCCAGGGTCAGCGGGCTCGCCGACTACCTCGCCCAGGACGAGCACGACGCGCTCAGGATCGGGCGGCGCGTCATACGGTCGCTCAACTGGCGCAAGCAAGGACTCACCCCACTCCCCGTGCGGGATCCGGAATATCCGGCTGACGAGCTGCTGGGCATCGTGCCCGAGGACCTCAAGGTGCCGTTCGACCCGCGCGAGGTGATCGCCAGGGTGGTGGACGGGAGCGACTTCGAGGAGTTCAAGCCGCTGTACGGGGCCTCGCTGGTGACGGGATGGGCGCGGATCCACGGCTACCCGGTGGGCGTGCTGGCCAACGCGCGCGGCGTGTTGTTCAGCGAGGAGTCGCAGAAGGCCACCCAGTTCATCCAGTTGGCGAACCAGTCCCGCACCCCACTGCTCTTCCTGCAGAACACGACCGGCTACATGGTCGGCAAGGATTACGAGCAGGGCGGCATCATCAAGCACGGCGCCATGATGATCAACGCGGTCTCCAACTCGACCGTCCCGCACCTGACGATCGTGATGGGAGCCTCGTACGGCGCGGGCAACTACGGCATGTGCGGGCGCGCCTACGAGCCCCGCTTCCTGTTCAGCTGGCCGAGCGCCAAGTCGGCGGTGATGGGCCCGGCGCAGCTGGCGGGGGTGTTGTCCCTCGTGGGGCGGGCGTCAGCGCAGGCCAAGGGGCAGGTCTACGACGAGGAGGCCGACGCGGCGATGCGTGCCATGGTGGAGGCCCAGATCGAGGCGGAGTCGCTGCCGTTCTTCCTGTCGGGACGGCTCTACGACGACGGCGTGATCGATCCGCGCGACACGCGTACGGTGCTGGGCATGTGCCTGTCGGCGATCAACAGCGCCCCGGTCCCGGAGCCCAAGGGATTCGGGGTGTTCCGGCCATGATCACCCGTCTGCTCGTCGCGAACCGGGGCGAGATCGCCCGCCGCGTCTTCCGTACCTGCAGGTCGCTCGGCATCTCCACGGTCGCCGTCTTCGCCGACCCCGACGCGGACGCGCCGCACGTGGCCGAGGCCGACCTCGCGGTACGGCTGCGCGGCGCCCGCCCCGCCGACACCTACCTGGCCGCGGACCGCATTCTCGAGGCCTGCCGGGCGTCCGGGGCGGACGCGGTGCATCCCGGTTACGGCTTCCTGTCGGAGAACGCCGCGTTCGCGCAGGCGGTGCTGGCGGCGGGGCTGACCTGGGTGGGCCCGCCGCCCGCGGCCATCGAGGCCATGGGGACGAAGATCACGGCGAAGCGGCTGATGGAGGAGGCCGGGGTCCCGGTCCTGCCCTCGCTCGACCTGACCGCGCCCGCCGAGTTCCCGCTGCTGGTGAAGGCGTCGGCCGGTGGGGGCGGACGCGGCATGCGGATCGTACGGGAGGCCCGCGAGCTGGCGCGGGAGGTCGAGTCCGCGCGGCGGGAGGCGGAGTCGGCCTTCGGCGACCCGGCCGTGTTCGCCGAGCCGCTGCTGGAGCGGGCCAGGCACGTCGAGGTGCAGGTGCTGGCCGACACGCACGGGAGCGTGTGGGCGCTGGGCGAACGCGAGTGCAGCGTGCAGCGGCGGCACCAGAAGGTGGTCGAGGAGTGCCCCTCGCCGGGCATCTCGCCCGAGCTGCGGGAGCGGCTGTGCGAGGCCGCGGTCAGGGCGGCGCGCACGATCGGGTACGTCGGGGCCGGGACGGTGGAATTCCTGGTCAAGGGCGATCGGGTGGCGTTCCTGGAGATGAACACCAGGCTTCAGGTCGAGCATCCGGTCACCGAGCTGGTCTACGGTGTCGACCTCGTGCGGTTGCAGCTGGAGGTGGCCGAGGGCGCCGCGCTGCCGCCCGTGCCGCCCGATCCGTCCGGGCATGCCGTGGAGGTGCGGCTGTATGCGGAGGACGGAGAGTATCTGCCGCAGTCGGGGGTGTTGCGGCGGTTCGAGATCGGCGGGGACGTGCGGGTGGATTCGGGGGTCGAGTCGGGATCGGTCGTCTCGCCGTACTACGACCCGATGCTGGCCAAGGTGATCGCGCACGGCTCGTCCCGGGCGGCGGCGGTGCGGAAGCTGGTGGCGGCGCTGCGGGGAGCGCGGCTGCACGGCCTCACCACCAATCGCGATTTGTTGCTGAAAATCCTGACAAATCCCGCTTTCGTGGCCGGTGACACCCACACCGGCTTCCTGGCTCCCGGTGGTCCCGTCGGTTGTGACGCCCTGGCTCCCGGCGGTCCCGTCGGCGCTGACGCCGCTGAGCCGGCCGACGAGTTGCCCGCGCTGGCCGCCGCCCTCGCCCTGGCCGCCGCGAACCGCCGCCGCGCCGGCGTGCTGGCCGGCCTGCCGAGCGGCTGGCGCAACGTTCGTTCCCAGCCCCGCAGGGCGGGCTTCGCCGGAACAGAGGTCGTCTACGACCCGCTGCCCGGCGGCGTCGTCACGATCAGCGCCGAGCCGCACCGGGTGGTCCTGGAACGCGACGGCGTCCGGCACACGTTCGAGATCGCCCAGTACGACGAGGGCGGCACCGTCTACGTGGATCATCCCGGCGGCCACGCCGAGCTGACCCCGGTGCCGCGCCTGCCCGAGCCCGTCGAGCGCGTCGCGCCGGGATCCCTGCTGGCCCCGATGCCGGGCAGCGTGCTCAGAGTCGAGGTGGCGGCCGGCGACCGCGTGACGAAGGGCCAGTCGGTGCTGGTGCTGGAGGCGATGAAGATGGAGCATCGGATCGCCGCCCCGGCCGACGGCGTGGTCTCCGGCGTGCACGTCGAGAAGGGACAGCAGGTCGACGCGGGCGCCGTACTGGCGATCATTCAGGAGGGGGACCAATGACGAGCCTCGTGCGCAAGGACCTGGCGGACGGCGTCGCCACCGTCACGCTGGACTCGCCGCACAACCGCAACGCCCTGTCCGCACGCCTGCTCGCCGACCTCATGGAGGGGCTCACCTGGGCGGTGGCCGAGCCCGCGGCCAGGGTGGTCGTGCTGACCGCCACCGGGACCGTGTTCTGCTCGGGCGCCGATCTGAAGGAGCAGAAGGGGGCGGGCGCACCGGTGACGGCGTCGCTCCCGGAGATCTTCACGCTGCTCTGGGAGAGCCCGAAGCCGGTCGTCTGCCGGCTGAACGGCACCGCCCGGGCAGGCGGCTTGGGGCTGGTGGCCTCCTGCGACTTCGCGATCGCGCCGCTGACGGCGTCGTTCGCGTTCACGGAGGTACGCCTCGGCGTCGTGCCCGCCATGATCTCCGTACCGGTGCTCAGGCGGCTCGATGCCCGGGCGGCCGCTGAATACTTCCTGACCGGCGAGGTGTTCGACGCCGCCAGGGCCGCCGAGATCGGGTTGCTGTCACGGGCCGTGCCGGAGGAGCAGCTGGACGCGACCGTCGCGCACTACGCCGAGCTGCTGATCAAGGGCGGACCGGAGGCGCTGGCGATCACCAAGCGGCTGGTCAGGGAGGTGCCTCAGCTGTCGTTCGCGGACGGGCTGCGACGCATGGCGGAGCTGTCCGCCGAGCGGTTCACCTCGGAGGAGGGCCAGGAGGGCATCGCCGCGTTCTGGGACAAACGCCCGCCGAAGTGGGCGTCCCCGTGACGCTGCGGATCGCGAACTGCAGCGGGTTCTACGGCGACCGGCTCTCGGCGGCGCGGGAGATGGTCGAGGGCGGGCCTATCGACGTGCTGACCGGGGACTGGCTGGCCGAGCTGACCATGCTCATCCTGGCGGGCAACCGGCTCAAGGGCCGTCCCGGCTACGCGCCCACCTTCCTGCGGCAGCTGGAGGACGTCCTCGGCCCTTGCCTCGACCGAGGCATCAAGATCGTCTCGAACGCGGGCGGCCTGGACCCGGCGGGGTGCGCCGAGGCCGTGCATGAGCTGGCCGCCCGGCTCGGCCTGGCCCCCAGGGTCGCGCACGTCACCGGCGACGACCTCACCGGCCGGCCGCTCGACCTGGTCAACGCCGACACCGATGAGCGGCTCGACGCGACCCCGCTGACCGCGAACGCGTACCTGGGCGGGCGCCCCATCGCGGCCGCATTGTCGGCGGGGGCGGACGTGGTGGTGACCGGCAGGGTGACGGACGCGGCGCTGGTCACCGGGCCGGGCATGTGGCGGTACGGCTGGGGTCCCGGCGATCTGGACGCGCTGGCCGGCTCGGTGGTCGCCGGGCACGTCATCGAGTGCGGCTGTCAGGCGACCGGGGGCAACTACGCGTTCTTCCAACGGGTGCCCGACCTGGCTCACTGCGGCTTCCCGATCGCCGAGCTGCGGGCCGACGGATCGGCCGTGATCACCAAGCATCCGGGCACGGGTGGCCTGGTCTCGATCGGCACGGTGACCGCGCAGCTCGTCTACGAGATCGGCGGCCCGCGTTATCCCGGTCCGGATGTGGTGGCGAGGTTCGACACGATCACGTTGTCCGAGGACGGGCCGGACCGGGTGCTCGTGTCCGGGGTCCGGGGGGAGGCGCCGCCGGACACGCTCAAGGTCGCGGTCAACTACCTGGCCGGCTACCGCAACACGATGACGCTCGTGCTGACGGGGCTGGACGTGGAGGCGAAGGCCAGGGTCGCGGAGGAGGCGATCTGGGCGCGGATCCCGCGTGAGTCGTTCGACCAGGTGGACGTGACGCTGACCGACGGCGGGCTGCTGCGGATCACGGTCATGGACGCCGACCGGCGCACGGCCGGCCGGGCCTTCTCCTCGGCCGTGGTGGAGACGGGGCTGTCCAGCTATCCGGGCTTCTACGGGCTGACGCCGCCGGGCGACGCATCGCCGTACGGCGTGTACTGGCCGGTCCTCGTCCCGGCCGCCGAGGTCCGGCCTCGGGTGTTCATGAACGGCGACGAGCTGACCCTCGCTGACGCGGCCTCCCACACCGCGACGGCCGCGGAGCCGCTCCCGGCCCCCGCGCGGCGCGACGTGACGTCCAGGGTCGAGGGTCCCGTGGTGCGGGCGCCGCTGGGGCGGGTCGCCGGCGCTCGGTCGGGCGACAAAGGCGGCAACGCGAACCTGGGGGTCTGGGCGGACACCGCCGACCGGTACGGCTGGCTGGCCGGCCATCTCACGATCGCCACGCTCAAGAAACTGCTCCCGGCCCTGACCCCGTACCGGATCGAGCGTTTCGAGCTGCCGAACATCCTGGCGCTCAACTTCGTCGTCCACGGCCTGCTGGGCCGGGGCGTGGCGGCGAGCCCGCGGATGGACCCGCAGGCCAAGGCCCTGGGCGAGGAACTACGCGCCCAGCTCACCGATATCCCCGCCGTGCTCCTGCCCGGCCCCTGAGGGCCGGGTCGCCCCGCCCGGCCGGCCTGTGTTCAGCGAGCGACCGTGCGTTGCGCCCGCCACCCCAGCAGCCCCGCCCCCAGCAGGCCGGCCTGCACGCCGAGCCGGGAGGCGCGCACGTCCGGAGCGGGACGGAAGGCGAGGCGCTCGGCCAGGCGGGCCCGTACCGGCTCCAGCAGGACCTCACCCGCCTGCGACAGGCCGCCGCCGATGACGACGAGTGCCGGATCCAGCAGCAGCGTGTACGTGGCCAGCGCCAGGGCGAGCGCCTCGACCGCCTCCCGCCATACCTCGGCCGCTGCCTCGTCCCCCTGCCGCATCCTGCGGAGAACGTGCTCGGCCGACGGCTCGCCGCATCGCGCCGCGATGGCCCCGGCCGATGCGTAGGCCGCCAGGCAGCCTCGCTGCCCGCACCCGCACGGCAGCCCGTCCGGCCGGACCGGGATATGCCCGATCTGCCCCGCCCATCCGCCCGCGCCCCCGTACGGGGAGCCCGACAGGACGACCGCGCCCGCGATGCCCGTGCCGATGGGCAGGAACAACACATCCCTGCCGCCCACTCCGTAGACCAGCTCGGCCTCCCCCGCGGCCCGCACGTCATGCCCCAGCACCACGGGCAGGTCGACGTCCGTGAACGCGGAGACCGGAACGTCTCGCCACCCGAACGCCGCAGAGAAGACCGCGTGCGTGGCCGTGACGAGCCCCGGCACCGCCAGCCCCACGGCCACCGGCCGCATCCCGACCCGCGGACTGGAAAGGTCGCCGACGAAGGCCGAGATGGCGGCGATCACCCGCTCCGCCCCCTCCACGCGGGGCGTGGGCCGGCGCTCGGCGTAGAGGATCGTCCCATCACGGGCGACAAGTCCACCTTTCATGGTGGTCCCGCCGACATCGACCGCCGCAACGCATTCCATCCCGCCCTCCAACAATCACTTTGAGATCAGCATCCCCCATAGAGAAAGATGTCCCCTATGACCCCTCGCCGTCTCACTCTCGACGACCTGGACGACTGCACGCGTCTGGCCAAGGACCGCGGCTGGCTGCCCGAACAGCACAAGTGGCGCCTGCTGCTCGAGGTCGGCGAGCCGTACGGCATCGACGCGCCGGACGGCGACGGCTTGGCCGCGACGAACATCCTGACCTCCTACGGCGACGACCACGCCGTGATCAGCATGGTGCTCACGGCTTCCAGGTTCGGCATGAGGCGCGGCCTGGGCCGCCGCCTCATGGAGCACGTGCTGGAGCGGGCCGGGGACCGGACGGTCTCCCTCTACGCCACCGAGTACGGCCGCCCGCTCTACGAACGACTCGGCTTCCGCGTCGTCGGCACGGCGGGCAAGCACGCGGGCCACTTCAGCGGCGAGCCCTCCGGCCGGACGCGCCCGGCCACCTCGGACGACCTCGGCACGATCCTGGCACTGGACGCCGAGGCGTTGGGCACGGACAGGTCCGCGGTGTTGCGCCGCATGTTCACCTTCGGCGAGGAGGTCAGGATCGCCGACGGCGGTTTCGGTCACCGCTGGCGCAACGACGACAACACGGTCATCGGCCCCGTCGTGGCGCGGGACGAGGAGACCGCGCGGGCGCTCATCGGTGACCTGGCTTTGGGGGCGGAGGGCGAGGTGCGGATGGACTTCGACCTCACCCACGAGTCCGTGATCAGGTGGGCGGCCGAGCACGGCGTCACCAGTTCGTGGCAGGTCTCGCGCATGGTGCGTGGCAGCGGCCTGCCCGGCGATCCCGCCCGCCAGTTTCTGCCGTTCATGCAGGCCCTGGGTTGACCGGGGCGCGGCGCCTTCGTAGGGTCACCACCAGAATATCGTTCTGTCCGGAAGTCGGCCGGTCGGCGGCGGCTCGGCGGCTTTGTGCATGCGCGAACTGGCCTTCGAGGGGCGGTACATGACCTCCACCCACATCGACGTCGGCGCCATCGACTTCGACGCGCTCGGCGCGTGGATGGACGGCCAAGGGTTGCCTGGGGGCCCGATCACGGGTGTGGCGCCGGTCCTGGGCGGCACACAGAACGTCATGGTGCGGCTCGAACGCGGCGGCCGCCCGTACATCCTGCGCCGCCCGCCCCTGCACGCCCGGCAGAAGAGCAACGAGGTGCTGCGCCGCGAGGCGCGGCTGCTGACGGCGCTGCGTGACACGCCGGTCCCCGCGCCCGTGCTGGTGGCCGCGCAGACGGCGCGGGAGCCGGTCTTCTACCTGATGGAGCCGGTCGACGGGTTCAACCCGTCGGTGGGGCTTCCCGAGCCGCACGCGTCCGACCCGGCGATCAGGCACCGGATGGGGCTCGAGGCCGCCGCCGCGCTGGCCGAGCTGGGGCGGGTCGATCCGGGGGTGCTGCCGGGGTTCGGCCGGCCCGACGGTTTCCTGGAGCGGCAGGTGCCGCGCTGGCTCAAGGAGCTCGACTCCTACGGCGACCTCGACGGCTACCCCGGCCCCGACATCCCCGGCCTGCGCGAGACCGCCGACTGGCTGACCCGCCACCTGCCCCGATCGTTCACGCCCGGCATCATGCACGGCGACTTCCACTTCGCGAACCTCATGTTCGCCTGCGACGGCCCCCGCGTGGCCGCGATCGTGGACTGGGAGATGTGCACGATCGGCGACCCGCTGCTCGACCTGGGCTGGCTGCTGGCCACCTGGCCCGTCAACAACGGGCACGTGCCCGGGCTGCCGTCGCCGCAGGAGCTCGTCGCCTACTACGCGGCGCTGTCCGAGCGCGACCTGTCGGCGATCGACTGGTACGCGGTCATGGCCTGCTTCAAGCTCGGCATCGTGCTGGAGGGCACGCACGCCCGGGCGTTCGCCGGCAAGGCGCCCAAGGACATCGGCGACCTGCTGCACGCGACGACGCTGGAGTTGTTCGAGCGGGCGCGGGAGTTCAGGGACGGCGTTCTCGGCTGACCGTATATCGCAATTTTCGGAAAGCACGATCATCCCTCCTCTCCGAGACGTACAATTGCGCGCAATTGCACTGATATTTCGGGGAAGGATCGTCATGCGCATGCGGTTTCTCGGCTCCACCTCGGAGGCGGGCGCCTGTCCCACCCTGTACGAGACCGACCGCGGCACCATCGTCATACAAGGACTCGAGGTCACCGACGCGGAGGCGCTCGCGGACCTCCGCGACGTCCTCGACGGCGAGACCGCGGTCGAGGTCCCCCGCGAACTCATCACCGAAATCGCCCGCCGGGTCCTGCCCGACGGCGCGGCAACCGCTTTCCCGACCAGCGGAGAAACACCCACGGCAACCGGTTGATCACAATTGCGGCGGGCACTGGCATGATCGACGCAATCGGGACTAGCCTCTTGCGGCGTGACCTCGTTTCAGCAGGCGCGCATCGACCTCGGCGGTCAGCTACGGCAGCTGCGCGAGGCCGTCCACCTGTCGGGCAAAGAGCTGGCCGAGCGGCTGCGCTGGCAGCCGTCCAAGGTCTCACGGCTGGAGAACGCCCGGCAGACGCCTACCGAGGATGACGTGGTCGCGTGGGCGCAGGCGGTCAGCGCCACGCCCGACACGACCGACGAGCTGATCAGGCAGGTCATCGCCCTGGCGGAGCGGCACGACAGCTGGAAGCAGCGCTACCGCAGCGGCCTGGCCGCCATTCAGGAGGACATGCGGGACCTCGAGGCCCGGACCAAACTGTTCCGGGCCTTCGAGCCCGGCATCGTCGTGGGCCTGCTCCAGACCGCCGAATACGCCAGGCACGTCTTCCGCAAGGTCAAGCGCCTCTACAGCGCCGCCGACCAGATCGACGCGGCGGTGCGGGTGCGCATGCAGCGCCAGGAGATCCTGTACGACCGGAGCAGGACCTTCAGGTTCGTGGTGCCGGAGTCTGCGCTGCACACCACGCTGGCCCCGGCGGACGTCATGCGCGGCCAGCTTGATCGATTGCTCGCGGTCAGCACATTGCCGAACGTCGAGTTCGGCGTGATCCCCTTCGGCACCGAGCTGCCGTCCGCGCCGATCAACGGGTTCTGGATCTACAACGACGCCATGGTAGGCGTGGCCACCATGACGAAAGACCTGGTCCTACGCGATCCCGATGACATCGCCTTCTACGTCAACGCGTTCGACGCCTATGCGAAAGTGGCCGAGTTCGATGAGGGCGGGAGGGAGGTTCTGATCCGCATTCTTCACGCTTACCGTAAACAAGGCCCACATTAACTGCCGCAATTGCTTGCCTCCCACCGCAAGATCGTGCAATTCTGGCGCGAGACGATGCGGAGGTGACACATGATGCTTGATACCGCGCTCAGCCTCGAGCGGTTCGCCTGGCACGCAGGTCGTCACGCCGACCTGTCCGTCCAGACCCTGGCGCTGTCGAGCGACCCGGCCTACGTATCGGTCCGCAACCGCTTCTCGGCCACGCTCGCGGAGACCGTGACGTGTTCGGACGAGGGGGCGTTCATTACGTCGTGGGGTTACCGCTTGGGCACGACCGACGACGTGGAATCCGCCGCCGCCCGCCTCGCCTTCCTCCTCGCGGCCCTGCCCGCCTGACGTCGGCTGTTGAGAAGAGCGGGCCCGTGGCACAGACGGGCCCGCTCTTCGGCATGGGGATGCGTTAGTTGAGGTCGGCCTTGTCGATGTCGGGCCGGTCGATGTCGAGCTTGCGCTGGATGGCGACGAGGATCTGCATCATCTCCGTCTGATTACCCTGCATCGCGGTGACCTTGGTGTCGAGGTTGTCGACCTTGGTGTCGAGGTTGTCGACCTTGTCCTCGACCCGGGCGACCCGCTCGTCGAGCATGTCGACCTTGTCCTCGACCCGGGCGACCCGCTCGTCGAGCATGTCGACCTTGACCTCGACCCTGGTAACCCGCTCGTCGAGCCTGGCGACCTTGGTGTCGAGCTTGTCGACCTTGTCTTCGACCCGAGTGACCCGCTCATCGAGCACGGTCACCTTCCCGTCGAGGGTCTTGACGCGGCTGGCCACGCCGTTGATCCGCTCGGTGAGGTCCTGTGCCAACTCGGCGTGGTCTGCGCGCACCTGGATGAAGTCGTTGTCGAGGGAGGTGAAGAGTGCGCAGCCCATTTCCTTGTAACCCAAGATGATCTCCCATAGGTTGGGGGGAGGGACCGGGGATACGAGTCATCTCCGGTCCCGTCGACTGCGTCGAGAATACTCCGCTGATCGTCGGCAGGAAACGAATCCGAAAAAAGTTTCTCCAGGTCAGAGGGCTAATCGCGGCACTAAATCCGGACCCATCCGCCTATATCGGGGCGAAAATAATTGGGGCGCCGACCGCGCGGCGCCCCTTGTGTAATTACGTCGTGCAGTCGTATAGACCGTCCTGCCCATCCACCGCTGTGCAGTTCTCCTGCACCCAACTCGTCACCTCGGCGTTCCCCCGGCCACCGGGCCCACCCTGATCACCACCCGCCATGACATAACGGAGCTGTCCCGACGACACGAGCTCCTTGAGCCGCTCCACCGTCATGGCCGGATCGCTGCCCGTGAAGCCGCCCATGGCGATCACGGGCTTGCCGGTGGACAAGATCAGCGACGACGCCTGCTGTGCGCTGCTCACCGCGACCAGCCACGTGGCCTTGCCTTGGTTGGCGACGAGGTATTTGGCGACGGTGTCGCTCACCCCGCCCCCAGGCCCACCTCGCATGGAAGCACCGGTAGGCCGCTGCGTGGTCCCGTCCTGTCCGGGCGGGCGGCCGGGGAACTGACCGCCGCCGGGCATGCCACCCGCCCGCCCGAAGCCGCCCGTCGCCGGCCCGGCCGTCGGGTTGGTCCCGTTCACCTGCGACTGCAGCGGCGTCACCGCGTACGCGGCCGGCCCCGCCAGCCCGGCGATCACGGTGGCCGCCAGCGCGATCGCCGCCACCTTGACCGTGACCTGCGCCCGCATCCGGGCCAGGACGAGCACCACCACGGCCACCAGGGTCGCCCCGAGCACGACCCAGGCCAGCCACGGCGCCCAGTCCGGCGTACGACGCAGCACCGTGAACGACCAGCCACCGGTCACGGCCACCGCGAGCGGCAGCACCCACGCCCAGGCCCGGGACCGCCGGTACGCCCGCCACATGACGATCACGCCCATCCCGCTCAGCGCGGCCACGGCAGGCGCCATGGCGGTCGTGTAGTACGGATGGAAGGTGCCGCTGGAGAAGCTGAACACCACGTAGTGGACGACGAGCCAGCCGCCCCACACCAGCCACGCCGCCCCCGAGGGCGCGTCCTCGGACGGCATGCGCCGCACCCGCATCACGACCGCGAACGCGAGCGCCGCCACGCAGAACGGCAGCAGCCAGGAGATCTGCCCGGCCATGATGTCGTTGAACAGCCGCCCGGCCCCGGACTCCCCGCCGAAGCCGGCACCGCCGCCGCCCCCGCCGCCGCCCCCGCCCTGGCCGAAGATCCGGCCGAGGCCGTTGTAGCCGATGACCAGGTCCCAGACGGAGTTGTCGGTCGAGCCGCCGATGTAGGGCCGCGACTCGGCCGGCCACAGGTCCACGATGACCATCCACCAGACGCTGGACACCAGCAGCACCGCGCCCGCGGTCAGCAGATGCCCCACGCGCTTGAGCCACGACACCCGGGCGCACGCCAGGTACGCCACGCCGAACGCCGGCACCACCAGGTACGCCTGCAACATCTTGGCGTTGAACGCCAGCCCCACGAACAAGGCGGCGAACAGCAGCGACCGCAGCCGCCCGGTCCGCAGCGACTCCAGGCAGAACCAGGCGGCCAGCACCAGCAGCAGCACGAGCACCGTGTCGGGGTTGTTGTCCCGGTTGATCGCCACAGTGATCGGCGTGAGCGTCATGACGACGGCCGCGACCAGCGCGGCCACGTGTCCCGCCCGTACCCCCGCCGGCGGGAAGGCCCGCCGCACGGCGGAGTGGACCAGCCCGACGGCCGCCACGCCGGCCAGGGCCTGCGGGATCAGCATGCTCCACGTGCTGTAGCCGAAGATCCGCGCCGACAGCCCCATGACCCACAGGGCCAGCGGCGGCTTGTCCACGGTGATGAAGGACCCGGCGTCGAGCGCGCCGAAGAAGAACGCCTTCCAGCTCTGGGTCCCCGAGACGATGGCGGCGGCGTAGTAAGCGTTGGCGTTGCCGCTCAGCGCCCAGGTGTAGAGCACGGACGCGGTCGCCAGCACCGCCCACAACGCGGGTCGCGACCAGCGAGGATCTCCCTCGGCGCCCAGGAACAGGCGGGCGGGCAGGGAACGGCTCTCGGCGGCCCGGTGCGCGGGCCGCAGCGCGGTGGCGGTCATCGTACGGTCCTCCGCTTCGGGTTGAAGACCCACACGCGCAGGAGCAGGAAGCGCACGAGCGTGGCGGCGGCGTTCGCGACGATGACCGCGAGCAGCTCCACCCCGTGCGAGACCCCGTCAGGCAGCAGCGACAGGCTGCCCGACGTGAGCGCCAGCCCGACCAGGAAGGCGATCAGCCCTTCGAACTGGTGCCGCATCGCCCCGGCCGAGCCGGTGACGCCGAAGGTGAAGCGCCGGTTGGCGGCAGTGTTGGCCACGGCCGTGACCAGCAGCGCTACCGCGTTGGCGGCCAGCGGCGATACCAGCTGCCGCAGCAGCGAGTACAGCGCCAGGTACGCCAGCGTGCTGACCACCCCGACGATCGCGAACCTGGGCAGTTGCCTGGCCATCCCCTTCGGCAGCTCGGCCCGCTGCACCCGCGTGGGCACGGGGATGCGCGCGGCCCCGGACAGCGTCCTGCGCGCCACCCGGGCCACGCCACGCAGGTCGTCGAGGGCGGTCCGGAGGACGTCGACCCGGCTGTCCGGATCGTCCACCCAGTCCACGGGCACCTCGTGGATGCGCAGCCCGTGGCGCTCGGCCAGCAGCAGCAGCTCGGTGTCGAAGAACCACTCCTCGTCCTCGACACCGGGCAGCAGGGCCTGGGCGATCTCCGTACGGACGGCCTTGAAGCCGCACTGCGCGTCCGAGAACCCGGCCCCCATCACCGAGCGGAGCAGCAGGTTGTACGAGCGGGAGATGAACTCGCGCTTGGGGCCGCGTTCGACCCGCGACGCGCGTGCCAGCCGGGTGCCGATGGCCAGGTCGCTGTGGCCCGACAGCAGCGGCGCCACAAGCGGCAGGAACGCGTCCAGATCGGTGGACAGGTCCACGTCCATGTAGCTGACGACGTCGGCGTCGCTCTGCGACCAGACCCGCCGCAGGGCCCGCCCGCGGCCCTTCTCCTCGAGGTGCACGACCCGCACGTGCGGGAGCTCCCCCGCCAGCTCGGCGGCGATCTGCCAGGTGTTGTCGGTGCTGGCGTTGTCCGCGATGGTGATCCGGAACCCGTAGGGGAAGTTCCCGGTCAGGTAGGCGTGCAGACGGGTGACGCTCGCGCGCAACGCCCGCTGCTCGTTGTAGACCGGGACGACCACCTCGACCAGGCGCGTCTTTATTGCTGTCGTGTGCATGCATCCAGCACACGGTTCACGCCTTTAACGCGACTTATCCGACTCTGAGGTACGGATGAGAGTTCCGGAGGATTCCAGCGTCTCCGATTCCGAGCCTCGGCTGAGAGTTCCCGGGAGATCCATCGTCGCGATCGCCCCGCCGCCCGGCGCGTTCGCCAGGCTGACCTTGCCGCCGGCCTCCTGGACGGACTGGGCGACGATCGCCAGCCCGAGCCCGGATCCGGGCAGGCCACGGGCGGAGGGTGAGCGCCAGAACCGCTCGAAGACGTGCGGCAGCTCCTCCTCGGGCAGTCCCGGGCCGTGGTCGCGCACGGTGAGCCTGCCGCCCTTCAGCGACACCTCGACCTGGCTGTCGGGGCTGAACTTGGCGGCGTTGTCGATGAGGTTGAGCACGGCGCGTTCGAGCGAGGCGGCGCTGCCGACGACGTACCAAGGGGTGAGGTCCGTGACGACCTCGGCACCGCGCAGCCTGGCCCGTTCCACGGCCGCCGTCACCACCTCATGGAAGGGCAGCTCGACGTGCGGCTCGTGCTCGGTGTCACCCCTGGCCAGCTGGAGCAGGTCGGCGACCAGCGTCGTCAGCTCGGCGAACTGCGCCTTCACGTTGACCAGCAGGCGCCGCTTGGCGTCGGGGTCGAGGCTGCGGCCGGTCTGCTCGCTGCGCAGCAGCAGGTCGATGTTGGTACGGAGGGTCGTCAGGGGTGTGCGCAGCTCATGCCCGGCGTCGGCGACCAGCTGTTTCTGTCGTTCGCGAGAACCGGCGAGCGCGGTGGTCATGGCGTTGAAGGAGGAGCTGAGCCGGGCGATCTCGTCGTTGCCCTTGACGGGGATGCGCGTGTCGAGGTCCTCGGTCTGCGCGATGTGCTCGACGGCGCGGGTGAGCCGTCCCACGGGACGCAGGGCCGTGCGGGCGATGAGCAGGCCGGCGGTGGCCGCGCCCAGCACGCCGAGCGCGGAGACGAAACCGAGCAGCATCGCGACATTGCGCAGGGTGTCCTGCAGGTGACCGATCGGCCGGGCGTCCATGACCGCCATGCCCGGGCCGACGTGGATGGTGACGATGCGCATGGGGGTGCCGTCCTCGGCGACCCCGTTGTGCATGTGAGGCCTGCCGTCCTCCCGCGCGATCCGGATATCGTCCGGCGTGACCTTCAGCGCCACGCCGTAGTAGCAAGTGGGGCGGCCGTCGCTGTAGATGATCTGGGTCGACTGCGGCGGGCCGTAAGGGCCGGCGGGCGCGGGGTCCGGCCCGCATTTCTCCATCAGCCAGGGCAGGCTGTTGCTGGCCTTCGGCTTCAGTTCCCGTTCCACCTGGTCGTAGAGCTGCTTGCGCACGATCATGAAGCATGCGCCCGCGCTGATCGCGATGGCCAGTGCGACCGCGGCCGCGACCAGGAAGGTGAGCCGGGTACGCAGGCTGCGCCAGATCACGGCGACGTCCGGAGCACATAACCCACCCCGCGCACCGTGTGGATCACCCGTGGCTCACCCTCGGCCTCGGTCTTGCGCCGCAGATACATCACGTACACGTCGAGTGAGTTGGACGTCGGCTCGAAGTCGAACCCCCACACCTCGCTCAGGATCTGATCCCGCGTCAGCACCTGACGCGGATGTGCCAGGAACAGCTCCATCAGCAGGTATTCGGTCCTGGTCAGGTCGAGCCGGCGCGCTCCCCGGGTGACCTCCCTGGTCGCCGGGTCCATGCGCAGGTCGCCGTACGACAGCGTGCCGTCCTCCTCGGGACCCGTGCTGAGCGCGCCGCGCCGCAGCAGGGCGCGGACCCGGGCCAGCAGTTCGTCCAGCTCGAACGGCTTGACCAGGTAGTCGTCGGCGCCGGCGTCCAGCCCGGACACGCGGTCGCCGACCGCGTCGCGGGCCGTGAGCATGAGGACGGGGATGTGGTTGCCCGAGCCGCGCAGCCTTCGGCACGCGGTCAGCCCGTCGAGGCGGGGCATCATGACGTCGAGCAGCACGGCGTCATAGGACTCGCGGGCGAGCTCGTCCAGCGCCGCCTGCCCGTCGTTGGCCGTGACGATCTTGTAGCCTTCAAACTCCAGGCTCGACTGCAGCGCCTCGCGCAACGCGGGCTCGTCGTCCACCACCAGCAACCGTGCGGGCTCACTCATGGTGCAAACGCTAAGGGCTCATCATGAAAAGCTCATAAACGCGCTCACCCATGTTT
Organism: Nonomuraea sp. 10N515B; assembly: GCF_052245915.1. Taxonomy (NCBI): domain Bacteria; kingdom Bacillati; phylum Actinomycetota; class Actinomycetes; order Streptosporangiales; family Streptosporangiaceae; genus Nonomuraea; species Nonomuraea sp. 10N515B. The sequence continues at coordinate 50,503 of NZ_JBQQBQ010000007.1, read as the reverse complement.
CCTGAGGATCAGGACGTGAGGAGGGCCATCGCGGCGTTGTGGCCGCCGATGCCGCTCACGCCGCCGCCTCTGCGGGCGCCCGCGCCGCACATGAGGATACGCTCGTGCTCGGTCTCCACACCCCATCCACCCTGGCCTTCTTCGGCGTACGGCCAGCTCAGGTCGGTGTGGAAGATGTGGCCGCCGGGCAGCCCGGCCTCCCGTTCCAGGTCCACTGGGCTCTTGGCCTCCACGCACGGGGTGCCGTCGGGGGCTTGGAGCAGGCAGTCCTCGATGGGCTCGGCGAGGACGGAATTGATGGAGGCGAAGGTGGCGCGGAGAGCATCGTCACGCGCCTGATCGGGATTTTTCCGGAAAAGCCGGGCGGGCATGTGCAGCCCGAACAACGTCATCGTCTCCGCCCTCCCCCTCAACCCGGGCCCGAGGATCGACGGGTCGGTCAGCGAATGGCAGTAGACCTCGGCCGGCGGCAGCGCCGGGATCTCCCCTCGCGCCGCCTGCGCGTACGCCGTCGCCAACTGGTCGCGCCCCTCGTTGATGTGGAACGTCCCGCTGAAGGCCGCCCGCGGATCGACGGAGGTGTCCTTCAGCCTCGGCAGCCTGCTGAGGACCATGTTGACCTTCAGCTGCGCTCCTTCGGGCACCGCCTCCGGCCTGCCGAGCAGCCGGTCCAGAACTGCGGGCGGCAGGTTGACCAGCACATGCCCGCCGTTCACCGCGTGCTCGCCGTCCGCGTCCACGAACGCGACCTCACCGGACGGCGAGATCCCGATGATCTCCGCACCGGTCCTGATCTCGGCGCTCGCCCGCCGGGCCGCCGCCTCGAGCGCCCCGGATACCGCGCCCATGCCGCCGACGGGCACGTTCCACTCGCCGGTGCCGTCGCCGATCACGTGGTAGAGCAAACACCGGTTGGCCAGCAGATCGGTGGCCGGATCGGCGTACGTGCCGATGAGCGCGTCGGTGAGCACGACGCCGCGCACGGTGTCGTCGCCGAACCGCTCGTCGACGCTCTCGCCGATCGGCCGCTGGAACAGCTCACGCCACGCTTCGGCGCCGACCAGGCGCTCGATCTCGGCGGGGGTGCGCAGGGGTTCGAGCAGGGTGGGGGCCAGGGCCCGCGCCACCCGCGCGGTCATGGCGTAGAAGTCGTCCCAGGCCTTGTGATCGGCTCCGCCGCCGGTGACGGCCGCGAACGAGGCCGCCGTACGCGCCGCGTCCTCGTTGTCGACCAGCAGCCCGGTGTCGCCTGTGGGCGTGTACGAGGCGTAGCGGCGCCGCCGCAGCTCCAGGTCTAGCCCTAGATCGCGGACGATGCTCGAGGGCAGGAGGCTGACCAGGTAGGAGTAGCGCGACAGCCGCACGTCCACGCCGGGGAACGCCCGCGCCGAGATCGCCAGCCCGCCCGCGTGGTCCAGCCGCTCCAGCACCAGGACCCGCCGACCGGCCCCGGCCAGGTAGGCGGCCGCGACCAGCCCGTTGTGCCCGCCTCCTGCGACAATCACGTCATACGACCTCATCCCCGCACTTTAAAGCCCAAACCACGACCCTCGTCAACGCCGGGGGAGGGGTTTCTTGATCGGCTCGGGCTCGCGATGCGATGCTGCTCGGGACGGCACGTTCCAGGAAACATCACCTCACGGGGAACACCGAGGCTCGGCGACCGACGGATCCCGGGAAATGCCGTAAACTTCCACGTTCGCCCTGAGCAGGGCAAGGATCACGCGAGGAGCACGAAACCGACCATGCGCCGCACCACCGACTCCGTACTCCAGCCGTCCGACGAGGTGGCCGAGGCTCTGGCCAACGGCGCGCCCGTGGTCGCGCTGGAGTCCACGATCATCTCCCACGGACTGCCGCAGCCGCGCAACCTGGAGGTGGCACGTGAGCTGGAGGGAGTCGTCCGCGCCGCGGGAGCCGTGCCGGCCACGATCGCCGTGCTGGACGGCGTGCCCAGGATCGGCCTGACCGAGGTGGAGCTGGAGCGCATCGCGACCGAGTCCGGGCTGCGCAAGCTGGGCCAGCGGGACCTGCCCGTGGCGGCGGCGCTGAAGGCCAGCGGCGCGACCACCGTGTCGGCCACGTCGTTCCTGGCCGCGCGCGCCGGGATCCGGGTGTTCGCCACCGGCGGGCTCGGCGGCGTGCACCGTGGCTGGACCGAGGATCAGGACGAGTCCGCCGACCTCGACACGCTGGCCCGTACCCGCATCACGGTCGTGTGCGCGGGCGTGAAGTCCATCCTCGACGTGCCGGCGACGCTGCAGCGGCTGGAGACCAGGGGCGTGAGCGTGGTGGGCTACCGCACCGACACCTTCCCCGGTTTCTACCTGCACTCTTCCGGCCAGCCGATCGACTGGCGGATCGAGTCGCCCGAGGAGGCGGCGGAGATCATGCGCGGCCAGGACACGCTCGGCGGCCAGGAGACGGCGCTGATCGTCGCCAACCCGGTCCCCGAGGACCTGCAGCTCGACCCCGAGCTGCACGACCGCGTGCTGGCCGAGGCGCTGGCCGCCGCCGAGCGCGAGGGCGTCAAGGGTCAGGCGATCACCCCGTTCCTGCTGGGCTACCTGGTGAACGGCACCGGCGGCGCGTCCTTGGAGGCGAACCTGGCCGCCGTCCGCGGCAACACCGCCCTGGCCACCCGGATCGCCCTTGCCTGGGCGCGACGGTGACATCTGAGGCCGCTGTGACGGACCGCGGCCTGCTGGTCATCGGCGACGTGGTCACCGATGTGGTGGCGTTGCACGGTTCGCCGGTCATGTCGGGCACCGACACGGCCGCCGACATCGTGCTGCGCCCCGGCGGCTCCGGCGCGAACACCGCCGCCTGGGCCGCCTGCCTGGGCGCCGATACCCGCCTGCTGGCCAGGCTCGGCTACGACAGCAGCGACTGGCACACCGCCGAACTGGTCAAGGCCGGGGTGTGCCCCCACGTGAGGGTGGATCCCGGCCATCCCACCGCCGTGGTGATCGCGATGGTGGACAGAAGCGGCGAGCGTTCGATGCTCACCAACCGCGGCGCGGGCGGCCTGATCTCCGACGAGGACTGGGACCCCGCCCTGCTGGACGGCGTCGGCCGGCTCCATCTGTCCGGATACGTGTTCTTCACCGCGCCTGGTCTGCGCCTGGCCAGGGTCGCCATGGCGGACGCGGCGGCCGCGGGCGTGGCGATCAGCGTCGACCCGGCCTCGACGGGACCGCTGCGCGACTTCGGCGTTGAACGTTTCCTCTGCGAGAGCGCCGCTGCCGACCTGGTCATCCCCAACCTCGACGAAGCCCTTCTGCTCACCGGCGCGTCAACCGCGGAGCGCGCCGCCGTACTGCTGAGTGAGAGATATGGCACAGCGGTCGTGAAGCAGGGCGCCGAGGGCGCGCTGGCCGCTGTGGACGGCGCGATCGTGGCAACCGCCCCCGCCTTGCCCGCCGAGGTCGTAGACTCCACCGGAGCAGGTGACGCCTTCGCCGCGGGGTTTCTCACAGCAAGTTTGCAGGGGGTCGGCGAGCGGGGCGCTTTGGAGTCAGGTTGCCGTGCGGGTGCCGCATGTGTGGCCCAGGTGGGCGGCCGTCCACGGTACGGTTTGGACCTGAACCGTCTTTACCCTATTCACACTGATTGATAGCTTGCCGCGTAGGCTGCACCATTAGCCACATGCGTAACGGGCGCCACCACGCGGCTCACTGGGGAGGATAAGGTCCGCCGATGGAAGTCGAGTCATCGATCTGCCTGAGCGACCTAGTCCCTGCTCTGCGCTGGAGCCGACCACAGCAGGTGGCCGAGGCGCTGGGCGATCCGCGCCTGCCCGCGGGGTGGTGGTCCTCGCTCGCCCTGTCGAAGGCGCTCGGCATGGCGGGCCTCGACTGGATCTGCGAACGTCTCGCCAGGCTGGCCTTCTCTCGCTGGGACCACCTGCCGCTGATCGACCTGCTGCCCGCGCTGACGGTCCACCAGGTCGACCCGGCGTTGCCCGGCTGGCCCGAGGCCACCCGTACGGCGATCACCGGTCTCGGCGGCTGGCAGCGGCTGCGCCGCCTGTCCCCCAGCGACCTGAGCACCCCGTCCGCGACGCCCGAAGTCGTGATCGGCTCGATCTTCCGCGAGATCCTCGGCCGCATCCCCGTCCAGCGCCAGGCCGGACAGCCGGATCATCCGGAGGTGACGCGCCCGCTGCAGCGCGGCGCCACCCCCGCACAGGACGAGACCAGAAGGACGGGGCCGGAGCCCCAGACCGGCTCGTTCGCCGCCCAGAGTGGTCCGTTCGCCCCCGCCCAGGGTGGTTCCCCCGCGGCGCGGCCCGAAGGCCCCGCGCGGCAACCGCAAACCGCCGGCCCCTTCGCCGCCGCCCAGGGTGACGGCCCGCCGCAACGCCAGAACGCCGGCTTCCCCGGCCAGCCGCCGGAGCGTCCGGCGAGCTCCTTCCCTGCCGCGGACGCCGGCTCCCAGCACCAGACGGCGCCTCCATCGGACGGCGGGCGTCCGACCGGGTCCGTCCCCGCCCAGCAGGAGAGCGGCCCGCAGCGTCAGGCGGGGTCTTTCCCGGCGCAGCAGGAGAGCGGCCCACAGCGCCAGACCGGGTCCTTCCCGGCACAGCCGGAGAGCGGCCCACAGCGCCAGACCGGGTCCTTCCCCGCGCAGCCGCAGGGCGGCGGCAGCCCGCGCCAGGGCCAAGCCGGCGAGAGCGGCCTCCCCCAGCGCCCCGGTCAGCCCGAACGCCTCCCGCAGCGCCCCGCAGGCCCTCAACCCGGCCGCCAGGACACCGGCTCCCTGCCCCGCATCCCAACCTCGGGCGGGCCCGTTCCCGGCGGTCCGAGCACGGGGTCGTTCCCGGCCATCCCCGGCGGTCCGAGCACCGGGTCGTTCCCAGCCATCCCCGGCGGTCCGAGCACCGGGTCGTTCCCAGCCATCCCGGGCGGTCCGAGCACCGGATCGTTGCCCGCCGTCCCTGGGGAGGACGCCTCCAAGGGCGGCGCCCCGCGGACTCCCGCGTACCCGACGCCCGGCACGGCATCCGCCGGCCCCGTACCGTCCGACACCGACCACGCCATGGTGCGAGTGGTGGACAACCTGTTCCGCGGCCTGGACAAACTCGAGTTGGCGGTGGCCGTGCAGCGGCTGTTCGCCGAGGACCCGGTCAGCCTGCGCACGCTCGCACACAAGATGCTGGTCGAGCGGGATGCGCTCTCGCATGCCCAGCGCACCGCTGAGGAGCGTGTTCTGCACTGGCTGCGCTCGTCGGAGTCCGCCCCGGTCACGGGACACATGTTCCGCCTGACCGAGTGGCTCGGCGCCGCCGCCACGGAAGACCAGCTCATCGGCGCCGACCCGGCCCACCCGGTGACGGTGCCGTCGCTGCGTACCCCGCTGTGGCGGGTGCTGGTCACGCTCATGCCCGACCGGCGCCTCCAGGACGGCTGGCTGGTGGTGGGCGATATCCACGGCCTGCAGGCCCGTACGCGGCAACTCCTGGCCTCCAGCCCGCCCGACGCCGACGTCGTCGAGCTGATGGCGGAGCTGGGCATCCGCGCCCACTCGGCCCAGGCGTGGCTCGACGCCCTGCCTTCCGAGACCGCGACCGACCCGGTCGCCTCGTCCCCGTCGCCGGCCCAGCCTCTGCCTCGCCGCACCCCGGGCGTCAACGGCCACCACCACCGGGGTGGTCAGCCCATCCCACCCGCGACCACCGCTTCCATCGACCCGTCCGCCGCTCTGGCCACGCTGTCGGCGCTGTCGGGCGGCCGTTCCGGCATGTTGCCCGTGGCGGGCGCCCCGGCCACCCCGCCCCCGCCGCTGCCGAGCCCATCCTCGGACCCGCGCCGCTGGCAGCGCATAGAGGTCACCCCCGAGCACCTGCGCGGCGGCCCGGTACCGGTGCCCGAGGGCTACGCCGCGCAACTCGGCATGCGTCCCGGCACCCTGCTGTCGGTCACCGGTCCCGGCGACAACGCCATCGTCCTGGTCTGGCAAGGTCACCAGCCGGTCTTCGACTCGCTCCAGCCGGTGCTCATGCGGCTGAACGCGCGCCCGGGTGACCAGGTGTACGTCACGGTGGACGGCTATCGCCTGGAAGCCCAGCTGACCGCCTGAGCGCTCACCACGGCCATCGGGTCCGGTGCGCACGTAACGGCGCCCGGCCCCGTGCGGGGTCAGAGGGCGTTTTCCTGGAGGCCCCCGGCCACGTGCGGCGGTCCACGTGGCGAAGCCGTACAAGATGGGGGTGGAACGGAAAGCCCGCGTCTGGAGAGCGGCGGCCGCCGACGCGCGCCGTCGACCCCAGCGGCAACGGCGCGCAGCCGTGCCATGAGACGAGCCACAGCCCGGCACGACGCAGAAGCACCGAACCACGCCCCGCACGAAGCCACACCGCCGCGTGACGCAAGGTGCGAAATCGGACGCGCTGCCGAAGCGCGAGCAACGAGCGACGCAACGGCTGCACGGCCCGCACAAAGCCAAACCACCAAGCCAGCGGGAGTCCAGCGTGGGACCAACGCGGCCCAGCACGAGACGGCACGGGCCAGCACAACACGGGCCAGCACGGGCACGGACCAGCACGCGGGCCAGCACGGGCACGGACCAGCACGGGCACGGACCAGATGGGCAGGGCCAGCACAGACACGGCCAGCACGAGGCAGACGGACACGGGGTAGCACGGACACGTCCGGCACGGGCCAGCCAGCACGAGGCAGACGGACACGGGGCAGCACGGACACGTCCGGCACGGGCCAGCCAGCACGAGGCAGACGGGCACGGGGCAGCATGGGCATGGGCAGGCCAGCATGGCCAGCACGGGCACGGACCAGACAGGCCGGGCCAGCACGGGCGGGCCAGCACGGGGCCTGCACGGGTCATGGACGCGGCGGGCGATAGGCGGGCGGTAGATAGCACGAGCGGCCGTTCGGCGCGGGAGGTGCGCCCGTCACGGGGCGTCGAAGAGGTGGAGGCGGTGGGCGGTGGCAGCGGCCTCGCCGCGGGTGGCGGCCCCGAGCTTGGCCAGGATGTTCGATACGTGCACGCTCACCGTCTTGACCGAGATGAACAGCACCTCGGCGATCTCCCGGTTGCTCCGCCCGTTCGCCACCTCGCGCAGCACCTCCAGCTCCCGCGCCGTCAGACCCAGCGTCGGCTGCCCGCCCGCGGCCGACTCCTCGGAGCCCCCGATCCTGGCCCGCCGCCCGAAGACGTCGATCTGCTCCAGTAGCGGCGTGGCCCCAAGGTGCGCGGCCAGCTCCCGCGCCCGCGTCAGGCGCACGGCTGTCTCCTGCCGGTCCCCGGTCGCCAGCGCCGCCTGCGCGGCCCCCAGCGTGCTCCTCGCCTCCGCGTACGGCTGTCGCAGCGCCGCCCACGCCCCCGCCGCCAGATCCCATGCCTTGACCTGCCAGGCGGCCAGCTCCGCCGCGTCCTCGATCGGGGTCTCCGGCCCGGTCAACGCGCTGAACGTGAGCCGGTGCGCCTGCTGCAGATCCCCCACGACCGCGAGCCCCTGCCCCAGCGCCCGCAGCCGCGGCAGGAGCGCCAGACCGAACTGCGCGAGCGCGCCGGAAGCGTGCGCCGTGCCCACACCCGCGGCGGAGCCGGACTGAGCGCCTCCGCCAGTGCCCGGCTGAGCGCCCCCGCCAGTGCCCGGCTGAGCGCCCCCGCCGGTGCCCGGCTGAGCAGCGCCCACACCGGCACCGGACTGGGCGAGACCGGCGGTGGACCAGGAGCGCAGCGCGGGCGGCACGACGGCCAGCAGGAGCCGGGCGAAGGTCACCAGCACCGGCCAGACATAACGCGGACTGGACACCAGATCGCGCTCCTCCAGCACGCGCGCGGCCACGCGTACCGCCTCCTCCATCTGCCCCCGCCCCTGCAGCAGCTGCACCTCCCTGCACAGATGCGGCAGCACCGTCTGATCCCGGTATGTCCCCCGCGACAACACGCTGCGCGAGGCCCCCAGCATCTGCTCCGCCCGGTCGAACTGCCCACGTGCGAGGGCGATGTCCGTGACGAATCCCTGCAGGCTGGCCCGGTAGGGAGCCGGCGGTGTGAGGTCGAGCGCGTGCTCGATGACCTGGAGCGCCTCGTCCCACCGCCCGAGCGACACCAGCGGCTCGGCCAGGTTGATCGCCAGGAACGTGCCCGACGTGCGGGCCAGTCCGTAGTGGGCGGCCTCCTCGGCGCCGTCCCTGGCGACCTGGGCGGCTCGCTCGTGCCAGCCCGCGCCCTCCAGCGCGTCGGACTCGGAGATGGCCCAGCGCATCAGCGCGTTGTACGCGCCCCCGCCGGCGGCGATGCCTCGCGCCTCGGCGAAGGCCGCCATCTGGGCTTCGACCTCGGAATAGCCGAAGCGCGCCCAGGCGAGATTGATGAGGGCGTGCGCCTCGACGTTGGCGTCGCCCACCTCCCGGGCGATCTGCCTGGCCTGCTCGGCCGTGGCGATCTTCTCCGGCCAGTCCTCGGGCCCGTGGAGCATGCGTGACAGGGTCTCGAGCACCTGCCCGCGGAGCTTGCTCGGCGGGTCGGCGGGCACCAGCTCGGCGGCGCGGCGCAGGTCGTCGAGGTAGCCGGAGCGTCCCAGGTCGTAGCGGGTCAGCCCGCGCTGGCGCAGCACGACGGCGGTCCTGATCGGGTCGGCCTCCTGGTCCAGCTCGGCCAGCGCGGCGCTGGCCAGGGCGATGGACCGCTCGTACTCGCCGGCGAGGTGAGCCACCGTGGCGATCTGCTTGAGCACGTCGAGCCGGTCGCAGCCGATGCGCTCGGCCGCGTCGGGCACCTGGTCCCACAGCTCCAGCACCCTGGACAACATGCCGAGCTGCTCGTCGTAGGCGGTGGACTTGCGGGCGGCGGCGGCCGCGTGCCATGCGCTGACCAGCGCCCAGGTGGAGTCGTGGGCGGAGTGCCAGTGGTGGGCCAGCTCGATCGCGCCGCGCGGGGCGGGCAGGATCGACAGGTCGCGCTCCAGCGCTTCGGCGTAGCGCACGTGCAGGCGGGTGTGCTCGCCGGGCAGCAGGTCGTCGTGGAGCGCCTCGCGGATGAGCGCGTGCCTGAAGCTGTAGCCCTCGCCGTCGACCACCAGCACGTTGCCCGCCACGGCGGGCCGCAGCGCGCGCGAGAGCGCGCTCTCGTCGAGCCCGGCGACCGCGGAGAGCAGGTCGTGCTCGAGGCGCTGGCCGCCCGCGCTGGCCACCCGCAGCAGCTCCTGGGTCTCCTCCGGCAGCCGCTCGACGCTGGCGAGCAGCAGGTCGCGCAGCGACTCGGGCAGCGCGTCACCGCCACCGGCCTCGCTGAGCAGCGCCTCGACGAACAGCGGGTTGCCTTCGCTGCGCGCGTAGATCAGGTCCATGTCGGCGGGGGACGGCTCCCGCTCCAGGATGCTGGCCGCCTGGGCGACCGCCTCCCTGCGGGTCAGCCTGCGCAGGTCGGCCCTGGCCACCCACTCCACCCGGCTCAGCTCGGCGAGCATCGGCCGCAGTGGGTGGGTGCGGTGCAGCTCGTCGGTGCGGTAGGTGACCACGATCAGTAACCGGCCGGCGGTGCGCTGGTAGCGGACCAGGAACGACAGCAGGTCACGGGTGGACCGGTCGGCCCAGTGCGCGTCCTCGACCACGAGCACGACGGCGCGCTCCTCGGCCAGCCGCTCCAGCACCCCCAGCACCAGCTCGAACAGTCGGGCCCTGGCCTCAGGGCCGTCCTTGTCCGGCTCGCCGAACTCGGGCAGCAGCCGCGCCAGACCCCCCGTCGCGCCTCCGGGCACGAGCGCCGCGACCCCGTCGCGGCCCAGCTCCCGCACGAGCCCGCGCAGAACGGCGGTGAACGGCGCGAACGGCAGGCCCTCCGTGCCCAGCTCCAGGCAGCCGCCGACGAGCACCCTGGCGTCGTCGGCCCGGCCGGCGAACTCGCCGACCAACCGCGTCTTGCCGACCCCGGCCTCGCCGCCGACCAGCACGGTGGACGGCACCCCGGCACGCGCTCTGGCCAGAGCGTCGCCGAGCACGGCGAGCTCGCGGGCACGCCCAACGAACAAGGGGCTCACGGCGTGGATACTCACGTAGGCAAGGATGCCATCCGTCTCCGACAGAAGTTCCGGCCCGCCAGCCCTTGAGACGGCCGCACTCCGGTGACGGCCCATGAGACGGCCGCGCTCTGGTGGCGGTCCTGGCCGGCGGCCGGCGCCGGGTGCGGGAAGCAGGAGCTAGCGCAGCACCTTGCGGAAGAACGTGGCCGAGGCCTCGTATCCGAGCGCGTGGTAGAACTCCGGCGCCCGCCGCGTCGCCATGGCCACGTATCCCGCCTGGCGTGAGCGGGCCCACCGCTCGAACTCCTCCAGCAGCGCCCGCCCGAGCCCCTGCCGGCGCGACCCCGGCTGGACCATGGCCTCCTCGACCCAGGCGACGGGCCCGTTCGCGAACAACGTCAAGTGCACGAACCCCAGCAGGTAACCGTGGACGTGCCCGTTCACGACGGCCGTGAGCAGCAGGGCGTCGTGGTTCGCCAGCAGCTCGGGCAGGGCGGCGTCGAAAGCCTCGCGCTCGGGCCGGAACGTCAGCCCGAAGTCGCGCGCCAACGCGAACACCTCGTCCGCGTCCGACTTATCCGCCCTCCTGATGAGAAGATCGTCAGCCGTCATGAGCAATGACATTAGACGGTGCTGCATTGCCTGCGCAAATACCCCCTACAGGTCGCCGAGGCCGAGCTGGCGGGCGATGAGCATGCGCTGGACCTCGCTCGTGCCCTCCCCGATCTCCAGGATCTTGGCGTCGCGGTAGAAGCGGCCGACGGGGAACTCGTTCATGAACCCGTACCCCCCGAACACCTGCGTGGCCTCGCGGGAGTTGTCCATGGCCGCGTTGGACGCCACCAGCTTGGCGATCGCCGCCTCCTTCTTGAACGGCTGCCCGGCCAGCATGCGCTCGGCCGCGTGGTAGTAGGCCAGACGGGCGGTGTGGGCCCGCGCCTCCATGTCGGCGATCTTGAACTGGATGGCCTGGTAGTGGCCGATCGGATGGCCGAACGCCTTCCTGTCCCTGACGTACTTCAGGCACTCGTCCACGCAGCCCTGGGCCAGTCCCACGCTGAGCGCGGCGATCGCGATGCGGCCCTCGTCCAGGATCTGGAGGAACTGCGCGTAGCCGCGGCCGCGCTCGCCGAGGAGGTTGCCGGCGGGCACGCGGCAGTCGGCGAAGGACAGCTCGCGGGTGTCTGAGGCGTTCCAGCCGACCTTGGAGTACTTCTTGGAGACGGTGAAGCCCGGGGTGCCGCGGGGGACGAGGATCGTGGAGATCTCCCGTTCGCCGGTGAGCGCGGCCACGCCGACGACGCTGGTGATGTCGGTGCCGGAGTTCGTGATGAACGCCTTCGTCCCGTTGATCACCCATTCCGCGCCGTCCAGCACGGCCGTGGTCCGCATCCCGCCGGGCACGTCCGTGCCGCCGCCCGGCTCGGTCAGGCCGAAGGCGCCCAGCTCGGCGCCGGAGGTGAGCCTGGGCAGCCAGTGCGCGCGCTGCTCCTCGGTGCCGAACCGGTAGATCGGCATCGCGCCCAGCGACACCGCCGCCTCCAGGGTGATCGACACGCTGGAGTCGACGCGGGCCAGCTCCTCCAGGGCCAGGCACAGGGCGAAGTAGTCGCCGCCCATCCCGCCGTACTCCTCGGGGAACGGCAGGCCGAACAGGCCCATCGCGCCCATCTGACGCACGATGTCGTACGGGAACTCCTCGCGCTCGTAATAGTCGCCGATCACGGGCGCCACCACGTCGCGGGCGAACGCCTCGACCGTCTTGCGCAGCTCTTCGTACTCGTCCTTGAGCATGTCAGCCTTTCGACAGCGCTTATTTCGACAGGGCCTATTTCGACAGCGCCTATTTGGACAGGGCCTGCACGACGCGGGATGGGCTGGGCCGGCCGAGCAGCTCCGCCAGCCAGGTGCTGGTGGCGACGAGCTTGCCCAGGTCCAGCCCGGTCTCGATGCCGAGTCCGCGCAGCATCCACACGAGATCTTCGGTGGCGAGGTTGCCGGTGGCGGACTCGGCGTATGGGCAGCCGCCGATGCCGCCCGTGGAGGCGTCCACGGTGGTCACGCCCGCCCGCAGCGCGGCCAGCGTGTTGGCGAGCGCCTGGCCGTAGGTGTCGTGGAAGTGCACGGCGAGCCGGTCCGGCCGGCGGAACGCCTTGATCAGCGCCGTCACGTGGCCGGGCGTGCCGACGCCGATGGTGTCGCCGAGCGACAGCTCGTAGCAGCCGAGCCCGAGCAGCCGCTCGCCGACCGTGACCACCTGCGAGATAGGCGTCGGCCCCTCCCAGGGGTCGCCGAAGCACATCGACACGTACGCCCGCACCTGGACGCCGTTGTCCACCGCCCTGGCGACGACCGGCTCGAACATCTCGAACTGGCTCTCCAGGCTCCGGTTGAGGTTCTTGGCCGCGAACGTCTCGGTGGCGCTGGCGAAGATCGCGATCTCGTCCACGCCCCGGTCGAGCGCCCGATCCAGGCCGCGCAGGTTCGGGACCAGCACCGGGTAGCGCACGCCCGGCCTGCGGTGCAGCCTGGTGAGCAGCTCGTCGGAGTCGGCCAGTTGCGGCACCCACTTCGGGTGCACGAAGCTGGTCGCCTCGATCACCTTGTGCCCCGCGTCCGCGAGCCGGTCGATGAACTCGGCCTTGACCTCGACGGGCACGACCGCGGACTCGTTCTGCAGCCCGTCGCGCGGCCCGACCTCGTAGATCGTGACCTGCTGCGGAAGGCCTTCCATCGGGTACGGCATCACGCCTCCTCGCTGGTAACCACGGCCAGGACGGCATCCATGTCGACCGGCCGGCCGGGCTCCACGGACAGCTCGGAGACCACGCCGTCGCACGGGGCGGTGACCGTGTGCTCCATCTTCATCGCCTCCACGATGACCAGCGCCTGCCCCTCGCTCACCCGCTCGCCGACCTGCGCCTTGACGACCAGGACGGTGCCCGGCATGGGGCTCCTGACCACGCCGTCGCCGGCCGCCGCCGCGCCTGGGCGGTCGCCGGGGTCGCCGATGAGGTGACGGGTGAACGCCCACGCCCGGCCGTCCTTGCCGAGCCAGAGCGTGTCGGCGTCGCGGACATGCAGGTAGTGCTCGGTACGGCCGCCGACGCTGACCGCCAGCCCGGCCTGTTCACCGCTGCCCTTCCGGATCCGCGCGGCCACCCTCTCACCGTTGATCAGGACTTCGGCGGACTCTTCGGGCAGGCCGCGCACCTGGACCGCGTGCACGCCGTCCCGGGACTCCAGCCGCCAGGTCGTCCACGCGGGCTCGCCGACGCGCCAGCCGTCGGTGACCTCCCACGGGTCGTCGCCCTGCGGGAGGGCGTGGAAGACCAGCGCGGCGGCGGCGAGCACCTCGTCCGGCACCTCAACGCCGGGAATCAGGCCCGGGAGGACGCGCTCGACCAGGCCGGTGTCCAGCTCGCCCGCCACGACGCCCGGGTGGGCGGCCAGAGCGCGCAGGAACGGGACATTGGTGACCACGCCCAGGACGGCCGTGCCGGCCAGGGCCCGATCGAGGGCCCCGAGCGCCGCCTCCCTGTCCGGCGCCCAGGCCACGACCTTGGACAACATCGGGTCGAACTCGCTGCCCACGACCCCGCCTTCGACCAGCCCGGAGTCCACCCGCACGACCGACGCCGCCGCCCTGCGCCAACCGGCCTGAGCCGGCCCGCCCGAGCCCCCCGCCGGCGGCCCGAGCGGCGCGTCGCCAGGTGTGCGCGAAGGGTCGCCAGGCGCGCGCGAAGGAACGCCGCCGGGAGGGAGGTGACCAGGTTCGCGGAGGAGAAGGACGCGGCCGCCCGTGGGGAGGAAACCGCGGGCCGGGTCCTCGGCGTACACCCGGGCCTCGACCGCGTGCCCGTCGAGCCGGACGTCCTCCTGCGAGAACGGCAGTCGCTCACCCGCCGCCGCCCGCAGCTGCAGCTCCACCAGGTCCACACCGGTGACCAGTTCCGTGACGGGGTGCTCGACCTGCAGGCGCGTGTTCATCTCCATGAAGTGGTAGGCCCCGGTGGAGCCGTCCACGATGAACTCGACCGTGCCGGCGCCGACGTACCCGACCGCCCGCGCGGCCTCCACCGCCGCCGCCCCCATCCGGGCGCGCATCGGCGGCGTCACGAAGGGCGACGGCGCCTCTTCGATGATCTTCTGATGCCTGCGCTGCAGGCTGCATTCGCGCTCGCCCAGGTGCACGACGTTGCCGTGGCCGTCGGCCAGGATCTGGATCTCGATGTGGCGGGGGCGCTCGACGAACCGCTCGATCAGCAGGGTGCCGTCCCCGAAGGCGGCCCGTGCCGTACGGCGGGCCGACTCCAGCGCGTCGGGCAGCTCGGCGGCCGATCGCACCAGCACCATGCCCTTGCCACCGCCGCCGGCGGACGGCTTGATGAGCGCGGGGAAGTCCCGCCAGCTCTCCAGCGCCTCGTCCGGCTCGGCCGCGCCCGGCACCACCGGCACTCCGGCGGCCGACACGGTGGCCTTGGCGCGGATCTTGTCGCCCATCGCCTCGATGGCCTCGGCCGGCGGGCCGACGAAGACCAGCCCGGCCGCGGCGCACCGCCGCGCGAACTCGGCGTTCTCGGCGAGAAACCCGTATCCGGGATGGATGGCGTGCGCCCCGGAATCCCGAGCCGCCCCAACAATCGCCTCAATATCGAGATATTTCGGCACCTGAAGGGCTATGTCGGCTTCGAGCACGTGCTTGGCGCCCGCGTCGGACGCCGTGTGCACGGCCACCGATGTCAGGCCGAGCCCGCGCAAGGTGCGCACGATCCGTACGGCGATCTCGCCCCTGTTGGCGATGAGAACACGGTCGAACAACATGGTCACATCCGTCACATCCGAAAGATGCCGTAGCCTGCTGGCTCGAGCGGGGCGTTGGCCGCGGCGGACAGCGCCAGGCCGAGAACGGTGCGGGTGTCGAGCGGGTCGATCACGCCGTCGTCCCAGAGCCTGGCCGTGGAGTAGTACGGGTTCCCCTGGTGCTCGTACTGGGCCCTGATCGCATCGGCGTCGGCGTTGCCGACAGTGGTGAGGACGTTCGCGGCCTGCTCTCCGCCCATGACCGAGATGCGGGCGTTCGGCCACATCCACAGGAACCTGGGCGCGTACGCCCGCCCGGCCATCGCATAGTTCCCGGCCCCGAACGACCCGCCGATCACGATCGTGAACTTGGGCACTCGCGCGCAGGACACGGCGGTGACCATCTTGGCGCCGTGCTTGGCGATGCCGCCCGCCTCGTACGCCTTGCCGACCATGAACCCGCTGATGTTCTGCAGGAAGACCAGGGGGATGCGGCGCTGGTCGCACAGCTCGATGAAGTGCGCGCCCTTCATGGCGGACTCGCTGAACAGAATGCCGTTGTTCGCCACGATCCCCACCGGGTGGCCGTGAACGTGGGCGAACCCGGTCACGAGCGTCGAGCCGTACTCCGCCTTGAACTCCAGGAAACGCGAGCCGTCCACGATCCTGGCGATCACCTCGCGCACGTCGTACGGCTGCCGCGTGTCGCCGGGAACGATCCCGTACAGGTCGCGCGGGTCGTGCCGGGGAGGCTCCGGCGCGATCGTCTCCCACGGCCGAGGGGGGCGCGGGGCCAGCGTGGAGACGATGTCGCGGACGATGGCGAGGGCGTGGGCGTCGTCCTCGGCCAGGTGGTCGGTGACGCCGCTGACCCGCGCGTGCAGGTCGCCGCCGCCGAGCTCCTCGGCCGTGACCTCCTCGCCGGTGGCCGCCTTCACCAGCGGCGGGCCCCCCAGGAAGATCGTGCCCTGGCCGCGCACGATGACGGCCTCGTCGCTCATCGCGGGCACGTACGCGCCGCCCGCCGTGCAGGAGCCGAGCACCGCGGCGATCTGCGGGATGCCGCGAGCCGACATCGTGGCCTGGTTGTAGAAGATGCGCCCGAAGTGCTCGCGGTCCGGGAACACCTCGTCCTGCTTGGGCAGGAACGCTCCACCGGAGTCCACGAGATACACGCACGGCAGGTGGTTGTGCAGGGCCACCTCCTGCGCGCGCAGGTGCTTCTTGACGGTGATCGGGTAGTAGGTGCCTCCCTTGACGGTGGCGTCGTTGGCGACGATCACACATTCACGGCCGGAGACCCGGCCGACCCCGGTGATGATCCCGGCGGCGGGCGCCTGGTCGTCGTAGAGGCCGTTCGCGGCCAGCGGCGACAGCTCCAGGAAGCGGGAGCCCGGGTCCAGCAGGCCGTCGACGCGGTCGCGCGGCAGCAGCTTGCCGCGCTCGACATGCCGCTGCCGGGACCGCTCGGGGCCGCCGAGCGCGGCGGCGGCGAGGCGTTCGAGCAGCTCGGCGGCGAGCCGCTCGTTGAGCTCGGCGTTGTGTTTGTACGCCTCACTCCCCGGGTCGGCGACCGACTTCAGCACCGGCCAGTCGCTGCTCATGAGTCCCCTCTCATGGCACGGATGTTAGTCATCATTAACGTAGTCGTCTAGTATGTGAGACGTGACCACGGCTCCCACCACCTCTACCCGCCCTCGGCGCAACAGGCGCGCGGAGATCCTGGACGCGGCCGCCCGACTGTTCGCGGCACGCGGCTTCCACGGCGTCTCGATCGAGGACATCGGCGGCGCGGTGGGCGTCTCGGGTCCGGCCCTCTACCGGCACTTCAGCGGCAAGGACGCGTTGCTCGCCGAGATGCTCCTGGACATCAGCTCGCGGCTGCGCGAGTCGGCCGTCGCGGTCGCCACGTCCGCCCCGGACCCGCGGCAGGCCCTCGACGCATTGCTCAACGTGCAGATCACCTTCTCCATCGAGCAGCCGGCGCTGATCACCGTGCACGACAGGGAACTGGGCAACGTGCCCGAGCCGCAGCGGCGGCAGATCAGGCGGCTGCAGCGGCTTTACGTCGAGGAGTGGGTGACCGTGCTGGCCGAGCTGCACCCCGGGTGCCCGGCGGCCCGCCTGCGCGCCGCCACCCACGCCGTCTTCGGCCTGCTCAACTCGACCCCGCACAGCGCGGGCGAGCTGCCGGGCCGGGACATGCGGCCGCTGCTGCACGCGATGGCGAAGGCGGCCATCGCCGCCGCTGTTAGCGAACGCTAACTCATCTGCTTCGTCGATAAAGGCCTTGTTGGCCCAACTATCTAGATATATCGTCACGGTATCTCGATAGTTGGAGGACGTCATGCGAGATCCAGATTTCTGGGACGCCCCGCCGCCCCCTGTCCCTCCCACTCCCCCGTTCCCGCCGGGACCGCCGGGCCCACCGCCCGGCCCGGAGAGGTTACGGCGGGCGGCGTTCGGGCCTGACCACCCGTTCGCACCGCCTGCGCCGGAGTTCGGCGCGATGATCCACTGGGAGGCGCCCGCGCCGCGCGTACGCCGCGGCGACGTCCGGGCGGCCCTGCTGGCCCTGCTCCTGGAGGGGCCACAGAACGGCTACCAGATGATCCAGGACATCGAACAACGGAGCCGCGGCGTGTGGCGCCCCAGCCCCGGCTCGGTCTACCCGGCGCTCCAGCAGCTGGAGGACGAGGGGCTGGTGACGGCGAACGAGTCGGGCGGCAGCCGCACGTACCAGCTGACGGAGGGGGGCCGCGAGCAGGCCGCCCGGCACGCCGAGGAGGCGCCGTGGGAGGAGGTCGCGAGGTCGGTTCCGGCCGACCGCCACGAGCTGCGCCTGCTGTGGGCCCAGCTCAACGAGGCCTTCGCCCACCTGGTGCGCACGGCCGGGGACCGGCAGGTGGAGGAGGCCAAACAGTTGATCAAGAAGACCCGCAAAGCCGTTTTCCAGATTCTGGCGGAGGACTGATGAGCGGCGAACCGGCCGTCGCCGTACGGGGCCTGAGAAAGACATACGGGAAGGTCGAGGCCGTCAAGGGCGTCGATTTCGAGGTGCGTCCCGGTGAGGTGTTCGGCTTCCTCGGCCCGAACGGCGCCGGCAAGACCACCACCATCAGCATGCTCTGCACCCTGGTCAACCCCACCGGCGGCAGCGCGACCGTGGCCGGGCACGACGTCGTGCGCGAGCGTGACGAGGTACGCAGGAACATCGGCCTCGTCTTCCAGGACCCCACCCTCGACGGCTACCTGAGCGCCGAGCAGAACCTGCGTTTCCACGCCGAGCTGTACGGCGTGCCGAAGGACGTCGTCGGCGACCGCATCCGCCAGGTGATGGAGATGGTCGCGCTGTGGGACCGCAAGGACGCCAAGGTCATGACCTTCTCCGGCGGCATGAAGCGCCGGCTGGAGATCGCCCGCGGCCTGCTGCACTCCCCGCGGGTGTTGTTCCTGGACGAGCCGACCGTCGGTCTGGACCCGCAGACCCGCTCGGCCATCTGGGGGTGCATCAACCAGCTGCGTCTCACCGAGGACATCACCATCTTCATGACCACGCACTACATGGACGAGGCCGAGTACTGCGACAGGATCGCCATCATCGACCACGGCGAGGTCGTGGTGATCGACTCGCCTGAGGCGCTGAAGGCCAGCGTCGGCAAGGACCGCGTGCAGATCCACACCCTCGATGATGCCAAGGCCATCGAGGCGTTGCGGGAGCGGTTCGGGCTGGAGGCGGCCGTGCGCGAGGGGGCGGTGACGTTCGCGGTCGCGTCGGGCGAAGAGTTCGTGCCCAGGCTGTTCGCGGAGCTCGGCATGCCGATCAAGGCGGTGAGCGTGGCGCGGCCGTCCCTGGACGACGTGTTCATGTCCTACACCGGCTCCACGATCCGCGACGCCGAGGCAGGCGACGGCAACATGGCCTTCATGCGCGCGATGGCGAGGCGATGACGTCATGGCTACTGAGGCGATAAGCGTCCGGGTGCCCGCGCGCAGCGCCGGGCACGACCTGCGGGCCATCAAGATCGTGCTCCACCGCGAGATCCTGCGCTTCGTCAACGACCGCACCCGCATGCTCTCGATGCTGGTGCAGCCCGTGCTGTGGCTGTTCGTCATGGGCACTGGGCTGGGGTCGCTGGTGCAGGGCTCGATCCCTGGGATCGACTTCCGGACGTTCATGTATCCCGGCATGATCTCGATGACCGTGATCATGACGGGCATGTTCTCGGCCGGGTCCATCGTGTGGGACCGCGAGTTCGGCTTCCTGCGGGAGATGCTGGTCGCGCCGGTCTCGCGCGGGGCGATCGTGGTCGGCAAGTGCCTGGGCGGCGCGCTCGTCGCCACGGCGCAGGGCATCATCATCCTCGCCATGGCGGGGCTGGTGGGGGTGCCCTACTCGCCCGTGCTGATGGTGACGCTGCTGGCCGAGATGTTCCTGGCGGCGTTCACGATCACGGCCTTCGGGGTGATGCTGGCCGCGCGGATGAAGAACATGCAGACCTTCTTCGGGCTGATGCAGATGGCGATCATGCCGATGATGTTCCTGTCGGGGGCGATGTTCCCGCTGGCGAACCTGCCCTCGTGGCTGCACGTGCTGACCGTGGTCAATCCGATGACGTACGCGGTGGATCCGATGCGGCAGGCGGTCTTCGCCCATCTGGACGTGCCGCCGCAGGTGAACGCGATGCTCAACCCGGGGGTGCAGTGGTTCGGCTACCAGGTGCCGGTGCCGCTGGAGCTGGGGGTCGTGGCGGCGCTGGGTGCCGTGCTGCTGGGGATCGGGATCGCGGAGTTCCGGCGGGCGGAATAGGACGGGCTTTCGCGTTCGGGCTGCGCTGGAGAAGGCTACTGTTAGTGGCGTGCCTGGCAACAGCATCGCCGAACGCTTCGACGGGCTCCACAACCGTGTCAGCCTCGTCGGGCAGAACATCCTCGCCAAGATCGACGAAAAGGCCGCCGAAATCACGACGCAGATGAGCAAGGGTTTCAACGATGTCGATCAGCGGATGAGCGAAGGCGTCAGCACCGTCGATGAGGAGATCCGCGACATGAGTCGGCGGATCGACGGCTTGACGACGGCAACGGCGTCGAGGCTGGATCGAGTCGACGGCGACATCTCGAGAGTCGAGTTGCGGCTCGACAAGGTCAACGTCCGGCTGGACCAGCACGATGGGCGCTTCCAGCACCTCGAAGCGCTCATCGAGAAGCAGGCCCGCCAGGTGAACGAGCGGTTCAAGTCGGTGGACGAGCGGTTCAACGCCGTGGACAAGCAGTTCGACGCCGTGGACAAGCGGTTCAACGCCGTCGATGGCGAGATCGCCGACATCAAGGCCATCCTGGTCCGCATCGAGGGCAAGCTGCCCGACCAGCAGGTTAACTAAGCCGGGCAAGGCTGAGGCCCGGGGTGGTGTGCCCCGGGCCTCAGCTCATTTCATGACCTTCAGCGCTTCACGCGGACATAGTCCTTGCGGCTGCTGGAGCCGTAGGTGTCCTCGTCACCGCCGAACACGAACCTCCAGTGCCCGGAGTTCCAGGCCTTGACCTTGGTGTAAAGCCGCCCGCTGTCGCTGGACCAGAACGACTTCACGTACTGCCACTTCTTCGACTTGAGCGGCTTGAAGAACAGCGCCACCTTGCCCGAGTAGGCCTCCCAGGACCCCTCGTCGTCGATCTGCAGCTTGCCCGTGAACTTCAGGTACCGGCCGCGCTTGATCGGCTCAGGATAGGCGTTGAACTTGATCAGCCGCGTGTCCGCCTTCTCCACGGGCGGCGGGGCGGGCTGCTCGACCGTGACCCAGTCGCCCGCGCTGACCGAGCCGTTGACGCCGCGCGTGCCCGCGTACTCGGCGCGCCACCAGCCGGAGGTGACGGCCTCGGCGGAGGCCCAGAATCGGCCGTGGCGGCCGGTCACGTCACTGGTGACGTACTCCCACCTGGACGAGCCACCGGCCTTGAAGAAGATCGACACGCGCTCGCCGGCCACGCCGCCGCGGCCCTCGACCAGCAGGGCGCCGGTGAAGGAGAGCTTGTCGCCCTTGTCCACGGGCTCGGGCCTGGCGTCGAAGCCGACGATCTTGCTACCGAGGTTGCGGCGCTTGACGTCGACCCGGTCGGCGTCGCTGACGGAGGGCTTGGCCGCGGACGTGCCCGCGAACTCGGCCCGCCACCAGCCGGTGGCGTTGGCCCGCACGGTGGCGCCGAACCATCCGCCGCGGCCGGTCGTCACCTTGGTGACCTCGCGGTAGGTGTCGGAGCCGCGCTCGCGGAAGGTGATCGAGACGCTCTGACCGGGGTAGCCCTCGCCGTCGGCCACGAGCCGGCCGGAGACCTTGATCAGGTCACCCCGGTCGACGAGGTCCGGGCGGGCGTCGAAGTCGACGATCTTGGTGTCGAGCACCTTCTTGACGACGACCTCGAACGTGCCGCTGCGGGAGGCGTCGCCATCGCCCTGGGCGAGGGCGCGCCAGCTCCACTTGCCGGCGTTCGCGGAGTCGAAGGACTTGGTGCCGGTCCACTTCGTCCAGGTGCCGTGCGGGGACGGCGTCAGCGTGACGGGCGACTCGACGCTCACCTCGCCGGGCGGCTTGAGCATGAGCTCCGCCTTCCCCGCGTTCTTGGTGAGGAAGCTGAACGTCGCCGTGACCGCGCCCTTGGTGACGTCGATCGGCGGGCTGGGACTGATGCCCACGGGAGTGAGGATGGGTGCCGGGGCCGCCGTCGCGGCGGTCGGTGCGAGGGCTACCAGGGCCCCCGCGCCGACTATGACGGCGAGGGCGGCGACACGGATGCGTTGTAACATGTGGGTTCCTTTCTGGAGACCCCTGTCGTCCAACGCGGCATTGAGGGTGCCACGTGTGTCATCTCAGTAGACGTGCACGCGGCCGAGAAAGTTGTGGATACTGACAAACCGTTATTGATCGGGGTCAATAACACCGCTCCACAACATGTCACCGGCGTCCAGCAGACGGCAGCGCCGATCAAAGACATAATCGATGGTGTGGCGCGCGACACTGTTGAGACTCATTTCACCCAGACGGTTGCAACGCTGACGGCAGGTCCCGCGCGAGATCCCGGTCTGCCGGTCCGCGCGGGCACGGCGCTGACCGGCGAGCAGTGCAGGTCACTGTTCCGCCGCCAGCTCGAGAGCCGCCTGCTCGACATCGCCGCCCGCTGGCTGCGCGAGCAGGACGAGGGCTTCTACACGATCGGCTCGGCCGGCCACGAGGGCAACGCCGCCGTCGCCGCCGCGCTGCGGCCCGGCGACCCCGCGTTGCTCCACTACCGTTCCGGCGCGTTCTACCTGACCCGGTCGGAGCAGGTGGAGCGGGTCCCCGAGCAGGGCATCAGGGATGTGCTCATGGGCCTGGCCGCATCGGCGGAAGAGCCGATCGCGGGCGGCAGGCACAAGGTGTTCGGCCACCCCGACCTGGCCGTCATCCCGCAGACCTCGACGATCGCCAGCCATCTGCCCAGGGCTGTGGGAGTGGCCTTCGCCATCGAGCGGGCCAGGGCCCTCGGCACGCCCTCCCGGTGGAAGCAGGACGACGCGATCGTGGTGTGCAGCTTCGGCGACGCCTCGATCAACCACGCGAGCGCGCTGTCCGGCTTCAACACCGCCTCCTACGCGACCTTCCAGGGGCAGCCGCTGCCGATCCTGTTCGTGTGCGAGGACAACGGCATCGGCATCAGCGTCCGCACGCCCAAGGGCTGGGTGGAGGCGGCCGCGCGGCGTCCTGGCATCGAATACTTCGCCGCCGACGGCTGCGACCTGGCCGACGCCTATGACGTCGCCGTACGCGCCGTCGAGCATGTGCGCACCCACCGCTCCCCCGCGTTCCTGCACCTGTCCATGGTGCGGCTGATGGGGCACGCCGGGTCCGACGTCGAGGTGGCCTACCGCACGCAGCGCGAGATCAGGGCCGACCTCGAGCGCGACCCGCTGGTGCGCACGGCGGCGCTACTGGTCGAGGCGGGACTGGAGACTCCGGAGGAGCTGCTCAAGACCTACGAGTCCATGCGCGAGCACGTCCTGCGCATCGCGCTGGAGACCACGCGCAGCCCGCGGCTGGGCACCGCCAGGGAGATCATGGAGCCGATCGCGCCGCGCAACCCCGAGCTGATCGCCAAGATCAGCCCGATGGCGGCGTCGGGTCAGGCCAGGGAAAAGGCGTTCGCCGGGTCGCTGCCGGAGAACGACAAGCCGATGACGCTCTCGATGGCGATCAACCGTACGCTGGCCGACGCGCTGACCGTCTACCCGGACATGACGGTGTTCGGCGAGGACGTCGCCAAGAAGGGCGGCGTCTACGGCGTGACCCGAGGGCTGCAGAAGCGGTTCGGGGCGGCGCGGGTGTTCGACACGCTGCTGGACGAGCAGGCCATCCTGGGGCTGGCGCTCGGCGCCGGCGTGTCCGGCCTGCTGCCGGTCCCGGAGATCCAATACCTGGCCTACCTGCACAACGCGCTCGACCAGATCCGCGGCGAGGCGGCCACGCTGTCGTTCTTCTCGCGCCACGCCTACCGCAACCCGATGGTGGTGCGGGTGGCCGGCTACGCCTACCAGAAGGGGTTCGGCGGGCATTTCCACAACGACAACGCGATCGCCGCGCTGCGCGACATCCCGGGGCTGGTCATCGCCTCGCCGTCACGGCCGGACGACGCGGCGGCGATGCTCCGCACCTGCCTGGCGGCGGCGCAGACGTGCGGGTCGGTGTGCGTGTTCCTGGAGCCGATCGCGCTCTACCACACGCGGGATCTGTTCGACGACGGCGACGGGGGGTGGCTGTCGCCCTACGTGCCGCCCGCGCGGTGGGCGGAGACACACGTGCCGATCGGGCGGGCGCGCTCCTACGGTGATGGGCGCGACCTGACGATCGTGACGTTCGGCAACGGGCTGCGGATGAGCCTGCGGGCCGCCGTGCGGCTGACCCAGGAGGGATACGGCTGCCGCGTCCTCGACCTGCGCTGGCTGGCGCCGCTGCCGCTGGACGACCTGCTGCGGGCCGCCGAGCTGACGGGCAAGGTGCTGATCGCCGACGAGACCCGGCACACCGGGGCCGTCTCGGAGGGCATCATGGCCGAGCTGGCCGACGCCGGATACACCGGGTCGGTGGCCCGGGTGACCTCGGCCGACAGCTTCATCCCTCTGGGGGCGGCGGCCGATCACGTGCTGCTGTCGGAGGAGGAGATCGAGCAGGCGGCACGCAAGCTCCTCGGCTGAGGCCCGTGCACCTCTCGCCGTGCTGCGGGTGAGCGTGTGCGAACGTCCGGGGCTAGAGCGGATTCATGAGATATCCACCGAAGACCGCGGCCGTGAGGGACACCAGAAAGAAGAAGAACACGTAAAAGCCGCCCGGCAAGAACGTCAGCCGCGCCAGCTGGTCGGCGTCGGAGTCCCTCGCCTGCCGCCTGCGCCGCTTCTGCTGCAGCTCGATGATCGGCCGGATCCCGCCCAGCAGCAGGAACCACACCGCGACCAGGGCGACGACCTGCTGGATCTCGGC
This sequence comes from Nonomuraea sp. 10N515B, assembly GCF_052245915.1. Lineage (NCBI taxonomy): Bacteria > Bacillati > Actinomycetota > Actinomycetes > Streptosporangiales > Streptosporangiaceae > Nonomuraea > Nonomuraea sp. 10N515B. The sequence continues at coordinate 26,209 of NZ_JBQQBQ010000007.1, read as the reverse complement.
GGCCGCGTACATGATCAGGGCGAACACGGCGCCGCCCGTCGCCAGGAGGATCAGCGCGCCGTAGAGGTTGCGGATCAGCAGCAGCATGCAGACCAGGAACAACAGGACGGTCCAGATCAGCAGCGTGATGCGTCCCTGCGCGGTGAGCCAGGCGGCGGCCAGCCCGAGCAGCGGCGGCGCCAGATAGCCCGCCAGCGCGGTCAGGATCATGCCGGGCCCGGTGGGCCGGCCCCGCGTCAACGTCACGCCGGAGGTGTCGGAGTGCAGGCGGATGCCTTCGAGCTTGCGCCGGGTGACCAGCGCCATCAGCGCGTGGCCGCCCTCGTGGGCGATCGTGATCAGGCCCCGGGACAGCTGCCAGGACATGCGGAAACCAACGATCACGAGCGCGACCAGAGCCGAGACCACCACGACCCAAGGGTCGGGGTCAGGCTGAACCTTGATCAGGTGGGCCCAGAAGTTGTCCATCGAGGAGAAACCCTATCCGGGCGAAGTCTCGGCCGCGGCCACAGAACAACATTCTGGCCGGGTGTGGACCACGGGCAGGTAGTCCGGGATGGATGGCGAAATCGACGCACAGTTCAGATTCGACGACAATCTGATTGTCCGCCATCACGACAAGCTCGAGGTCCGGCACTGGTCGCGGCCGGCCGCACGGACTGCTCTTCGGGTGGACGCCGATGTGACGCAAGACCATCAGGGACCGGACCACGCAGCAACTCGGCCCCGCATAGCAGTCGTTCGGGAGTGTGAACATGGCCAGGGTCAGAGGTTTCAGGCGCAGCGGCGAGGCCCGCGAGGAGGCGCCCGAACACTCGATGGACCCACGCGCCGCAGAAGAGCGTCCGTACCGGCCGACGGTCATCGACAACGCGATCTACCAGGACGGCGAGCGCGTCGACAACCCCGGCTCGCTGGCCGACGCCTTCGAACGCCTCAAGGAGATGCCGGGCAGCATGGCCTGGATCGGGCTGTACCGGCCCAAGGAGTGGGAGCTGGTCAAGCTCGGCGAGGAGTTCGAGCTGCACGAGCTGGCGCTGGAGGACGCCATCGTCGGCTCTCAGCGACCCAAGGCCGACCGCTACGGCGACACGCTGTTCGTGGTGCTGCGCGCCGCCCGCTACCTGGACGACGTGGAGGAGGTCGCCTTCGGCGAGGTGCACGTCTTCATCGGCCCCAACTTCGTGATCACCGTACGGCATGCCGAGGCGCCCGATCTGCACGCGGTGCGCAAGCGCATGGAGTCCGACCCCGACCTGCTCCGGCAGGGCCCGCAGGCGGTGCTCTACGCGATACTCGACACCGTGGTCGACGGCTACGCGCCAGTGGTGGCCGGGCTGCAGAAGGACATCGAGGAGATCGAGGTCCAGGTCTTCGGCGGGGACCCGTCGGTGTCGCGCCGCGTGTACGAGCTGTCCGGCGAGGTCATCGAGTTCCAGCGAGCCACCGCGCCACTGGTCGGGATGATTCACGGCCTCATCGCGGGTGCCGCGAAATACGGAGTCAACGACGAGCTGCAGAGCTACCTGCGCGACGTGGCCGACCACGCGATCACGGTCGCGGAGCGGATCTCGGCCTTCCGGCAGATGCTGCAGAACATCCTGGTCGTCAACTCGACACTGGTGACGCAGGCGCAGAACGCGGAGATGGCGCGCATGACGGAGGCGAGCATCCAGCAGGGCGAAGAGGTCAAGAAGATCTCCGCCTGGGCGGCCATCCTGTTCGCGCCGACTTTGGTGGGGACCATTTACGGGATGAATTTCGACTTCATGCCGGAAACCCACTGGGCGTTCGGCTATCCGTTCGCCATCCTGCTCATGGCCGTCGTCTGTCTCGTCCTCTACGTGGTCTTCAAACGGCGGGATTGGCTCTAGTATGCACGCTCATGATCAATCGTGTATTAGCGGGGACGGCCGCCTGCCTGGCGCTGCTTTCCGGTACGGCCGCAGCGCACGCCGAGCCCATCAAGGGCGCCCCTGAGCTGACCCACAACGAGCTCTACAAGGCGGCCAAGCTTCCGAAGGTCTCCTGCAAGCTGAGCAAGGGCACGAGCTCCGCCTCGACCAGGAAATACGTCACCAAGCTTGTCGGCTGCCTGAACACGGCGTGGAAGCCGGCCATCAAGGATTTCAAGCCGGTCGAGGTGACATTCAAGGGGACCTCCGACAAACGGTCCTGCTCCACCGGCATGGACCTCTCGGGCTCCATGTCGGAGATCTGCGCCACCACCATCAGCGTGCGGCTGGCCGATGACTGGATCAAGGCCAAGGACGATCTCAAGGTGTTCACGTCCATCGTCAGGACGTGGAGCGGGGTCGTCACCGGCCAGACCGGCATCGGCGAGGCATGGTGGTCGCTGGAGAACGGCGCCGTGGAATCCGTCATGGATGAGCACAACCGCCGGTATTACCTGCAGATCGACTGCTTCGCGGGGGTCTCGGCGAAGAGCGTGGGGCGGGTGGTCAAGGACTGGAAGCCCGTCATCAAGGTGCCGGACTTCTGGAAGAACCGATTCCACGGCACGACCGCCAACCGCCTCTCCTGGATCAAGAAGGGGTACGAGTCGGGCCGGCCGGGCGCGTGCAACACCTGGACGGCCGCCGCTTCCAAGGTCGCGTGACAGGGGCGATGGCGTCTATCGAGAAGTCGAGTAATGATCGCCATGAGGCGCGACACCGGTTCCGGTTCCGCAAAGGAGAGTCTCATGGCCGACCATCCGACCAACGACGCCATCGCGCTCATCAGCGGCGCGTTCTGGGGCCGTAACCCGCACGACGAGCTGCGGTGGATGCGGGAGAACGCCCCGGTGTACCGGGATGACGAATCCAACGCGTGGGGCCTGGCCAAACACCGCGACGTGCGATACGCGTCGCTGCACCCGGAGATCTTCTCCAGTGCCGGAGGCATCCGGGTAGAGACCGGCCGGCTGCCCATGATGATCGACATGGACGACCCCGAGCATCTCAGCCGGCGCAGGCTGGTGAACCGCGGCTTCACACCACGCCGGGTCGCCGCGCAGGAGGACCGGATCCGGATGATCTGCGATGGCCTCATCGACCGGGTCTGTGAGCGCGGCACCTGCGACTTCGTGTGGGACCTCGCCGCGCCGCTGCCGCTGATCGTGATCGGTGACGCCCTCGGGGTCGCGCCGGAAGACCGCGAGGACCTCATGAGGTGGTCCGACGACATGTTGCGCGGGTTGACGGGGATCTCCGACGACATGGCGCTGAGCCGCGCGGGTGAGGCGTTCGAGGAATACCAGGCCTACGTGAGCACGGTGATCGCCGATCGCCGCGCGGGGCCGCGGGAGGACCTGATCAGCGTGCTGGTGCACGCCGAGACCGACGGCGAGCGGCTCGACCACGACTCGCTCGTGTACGAGTCGCTGCTCATTCTGATCGGCGGGGACGAGACCACCCGGCACGTCCTGTCCGGAGGCGCGTACCAGCTCTTTCAGCATCCGGAGCAGCGCCGGAAGCTGATCGACGATCCGGAGGGCATTCCCGTCGCGGTGGAGGAGATGCTGCGCTGGGTGTCACCGATCAAGAACATGAACCGCACCGCCACCCGGGACGTCGAGCTGGGCGGCCAGCTCATCCGCAAGGGTGACAACGTCCTGCTGCTCTACCCCTCGGCCAACGGCGACGCCGACGTCTTCCCCGCCCCGGACCGCTTCGATGTGGGACGGCGGCCCAACGACCACATCGCGTTCGGGCTCGGCGGCCACTTCTGTCTCGGCAACAGCCTGGCCCGGCTGGAGTTACGGGTGATGTTCGAGCGGTTGCTGTCCCGCCTCCCGGACATGGAGCCGGTCGAGGAGGAAGAGCCCGCCTACCGCGCCGCCAACTTCGTCTCCGGGTACGAGTCCATGCCCGTGCGCTTCACCCCCGCTCCTCCGGTGGGCGACGGCGGATAGCCGGGGGTGAGCGCGAGCTCGTTCTTCACAGCAGAACGCTGATGCGGCGCGCGGAACGCATCTCATAGCGTGGGGGCCCATGACGCTCCTATTCGACGGCACGCCCCAAGGAGGGCTCGGGTGAGGCTCGCGACACTGCGGCTGCCGCGCCGGACGACGGCCGCCCGCATCGACGGTGACCACGCTGTGGAGATCGGCGCGCCCGACGTCGGCGCGTTGCTGGCCGATCCGCAGTGGCGGGAGATCGCGGCCACCGCCGACGGCCCCAGGCATCCGCTGTCCACGGCCGATCTCGCGCCCGTGGTGCCCCGGCCCGGGAAGATCATCTGCGTGGGGCTCAACTACCGCAACCACATCCTGGAGATGGGGCGGGAGCTGCCCGAGCATCCGACGGTGTTCGCGAAGTTCGCCGAGGCGCTGATCGGGCCGTATGACGACATCGTGCTGCCGGCCGTCTCCCAGGCCATGGACTGGGAGGCCGAGCTAGCGGTGATCATCGGTACGACGGCGCGGCACGTGCCCGCCGAGCAGGCGCCGGCGTGCATCGCGGGCTACTCGGTGTTCAACGACGTGACGGCCCGGGACTACCAGAACCGCACGCTGCAGTGGCTCCAGGGGAAGACGTTCGAGGCCACCACGCCGTTCGGCCCCTATCTCGTGACACCGGACGAGGTGGACGGGGCTCCGATGACCATGGTGTGCGAGGTGGACGGGGAGGGGATGCAGCAGGCGGACGTCGGCGACCTGGTGTTCTCGCCCGCGGAGCTGATCGCCTACCTGTCGGAGATCCTCACGTTGCGGCCGGGCGACGTCATCGCCACCGGCACGCCCGGCGGCGTGGGGCATGCCCGCAAGCCGCCGCGCTACCTGGCGGACGGCAGCAAGGTCGTGACGCGGATCGCCGGGGTCGGGGAGCTGGTGAACACCGCCCGCCGCCATGGCCGATGAGTGCCGACCGGCGCGCGGGAGACAGGTGTGGTCGTGAGTGAGGTGCTGGTCGTCGGCGGTGGGATCGGCGGGCTGGCGGCGGCCTTCGCGCAGGCCAGGGCCGGGCGGTCGGTGCGGGTGCTGGAGCGCTCGCCCGAGTTCGGCGAGGTCGGCGCGGGCCTGCAACTGGGCCCGAACGCCACGCGCGTGCTGGCCACCTGGGGCCTGCTCGACCGGGTGGTCGCGGCCGGGGTGCTGCCCCGGCGGCTGGTCTTCCGCGACGCCCTGACCGGCGAGGAGCTCACGCACCTGGACCTGGGCGAGGAGTTCAGGCGGCGGTACGGGGCGCCATACGTCGTGGCACACCGCAGCGACCTGCACGCCATCCTGCTCGACGCCTGCGCCGAGGCAGGCGTCGAGCTGCTGAACGGGCAGCACGTCGAGCGGGTGACGACCGAGGGCGAGCGGGCGCGTGCCCACTGCGTGGACGGGTCGGTGCACGAGGGCAGCGTGGTGGTGGCGGCGGACGGGCTGCAGTCGGGTCTGCGCGCACAGCTGGCGTCCGACGAACCCGAGAATTCCGGATATGTCGCCTACAGAGGCACGTGTCCGCTTCCGGAGGACTTCGACACCGCGGACGTGGTCGCGTACATCGGGCCCGAGTGCCACTTCGTCCAGTACGCCCTGCGCGGCGGCGAGCTGCTCAACCAGGTCGCCGTCTTCCGCGGCCCCGGCGAGCTGGAAGCGACCTTCGACGGCTGCTGCGCGGAGATCGGCAAGGGCCTGCCCTACCTGTGGCGGGACCGCCACTGGCCCATGCTCGACCGGCCGCCCATCGACACGTGGGTACGGGGACGGCTGGCCCTGCTCGGGGACGCGGCCCACCCGATGTTGCAGTACCTGGCCCAGGGCGCCTGCCAGGCGATCGAGGACGCCCACGTCCTGGCCGAGCAGGCGGCGGGCGGGGACTGGGACCGGGCGCTGGCCGCCTACCAGGAGATCCGCGTCCCGCGCACGGCGCGGGTCCAGACCACGGCCCGGCTGTGGGGCGACATCTGGCACGTGGACGGGGTGGCGAGGGTGCTGCGTAACGAGTTGTTCCGCACCAGGGACATGGCGAGCCACACCTACGTCGACTGGCTGTACGGCAGCTGAACGGGGCCGTCCGGCGTGTGGACGGTCACGACGTCTCCGGATGCGGACAGCCTGGCCTCGCCCGGGACGATCATCGTCAGCACGCCGGGCGCCTCGGGGGACAGCACGGTGACCGCCTCCGCGGTACGCAGGTACCCGGTGCACACCAGCCCGGGACGCACCGCCTGCCCGTCCCCCGGCAGCTGGAGCAGCGTCACCCGCCGGTCCCCGTCGCCGAGCACCACCGCGCCGTCGCCCCGGGAGACCACCTCCAGCGCCGGGTCGAAGTGCCACAGGCTGCGAAGCGTCCCGCGCCGGACGGTGTCGCGCACGGCCATCAGGTCGGGCCCGTGGTTGACGAGGACGTGCCGGGTCCTCCGCACCCCGTAGGCCTCGTCGGCCAGCTCGAAGGCCTGGCGCGACGGCCCGATCGTGGAGCCGGTCAGGCGGGTGGCCGTGCCGGGCCTGAAGGTCCCGGTGACGACCGGCACGTTGTGCGCCTCGGGCGAGCGGGTCCACTCCACGAAGCCGGTCCGCTCGTAGGAGTGGAACCCCGCCTCCACCAGGATCCGGCGGCCTTGGGCGCTGTAGGTGACGCCCAGGTGATCCTCGTGCCCGTGCAGCCGCCGCCCCGCGCCGAACCTGATCGAGTAGTAGGCGGCATGCGGATCGTCCCAGGCGGTCCGCCCGAAGACGTACCCGCCGTCGAACACCCGCACCACCGGCCCGTCATGGGGAAACCCGTCCGCGCGCACGTCGGCCGGGCTGTCGCCGATGGGGACGAGCCGGCCGTCCGGCTGGGTGGCGTGCGCGATGTACGCCTCCAGCGCCGTCCGCCTGGCCACCAGCCGCTCCGGCGGCTCGGCGCCGCTCTCGCGGATGGCCCGCAGGGCGATGCCGAGCCGGCGGTGCACGTACAGGCCGTAACGGGGGGCCTGCTCGTGCAGCACGCCCTGGGCATCGATGGCCAGCTCGGCGGAGGCCGTCATCCTGCGCACGGCCAGGTCCCGCCAGCGGGCGCGGCCCAGCCGGCAGCCGACGACCAGCAGCCCGATGTCCTGGTCCAGGCCGTGGTTGTGGCCGGCCCGGTAGAGCGCGGGGTCGGCGAAGATCTCGCCGTGCTCGGCCAGGCTGTCCCACAGGACGCCGGTGCGGAGGTGTTCGCTGAGACACACCAGCACCGGGGCGCGCAGGGCGACCGCGTGCTCGGCCCACGCCCACGGGCTGATCCCGTGGCCGCCGCGCGGGTTCTCGCGGATCCAGTGCTCGGCCAGGGCGCGGGCGCGGTCCAGGTACGCGCTCTCGCCGGTCCGCTCGTACGCGGCGACCAGGCCGCCCAGCCAGCGCAGGGTGTGCAGGTTGAGCGCCCAGGAGCGGTTGCCGAGCGGGTTCGCGGTCCAGTCGACGTCGGCGCCGAGCTCGACGGGCGGCAGCCCGGCGAACGTGACCCGGCCGCGCATCACCTCCTCCACCTTGATCACGGGAAACCGGTCGCTCAGGCAGATGGCCCTGCCTGAGGTCGTGCGGGCACGCCAGAACACCTCGCGGCTCCTGTTGCGGGGGGAAGGGTCAGGGAAGGTCGGGGCCGCGGTCGGTCCAGCCCGCGCCGAGCACGATCTCGGAGCGGCCGCCGCTGTCCACGCTGGACAACACCTGTGAGGTGGCCTGGTCGATGATCAGGGTGCGCCGGCCGCCGGAGGGCAGGCCGAAGGAGAACGCCTCACCGGCGCGGCCCCGCGTGTCCGTACGGGCGCCGAGGTAGCGGACCTCGGGCAGGTCGGCGAGCGCCCGGTAGGCGGCGGCGCGCACGGCCGGAGCGGACGGCTTGGTCCACAGCAGGCCGGCGAGCGCGTCGGCGAGGAGCCGTTCCGAGCCGGTGGGCAACATCGCGGCAACCCGCTTCCGCAGCGCGCCCGGCTCGGCCGGGAGGCTCTGGATCTGCTGGACCGTCAGGTCCCGCCCGGCCATGCTGAACGGCGACCTGCCGGTCACGCGCGTGATCCTGCCCTGTTCGGCGGCCCATGCCTGGCCCTGCCTGGTCACCCAGAGCTCGGTCACCCGGCCGTCATCGTGCAGCTTCTTGACGTGCCAGTACGTCCCGCCCGATCCGGAGGCGGCCGTGGTGGCCGCCGCGAGCAGGATCGACCGGCCGGACAGCTCTTGGGGCTGGTGGACGGTGAAGACCAGGGCGAGCGCCGCCGCCACGGCCGGGACGACCGCCAGCCATGACAGCCGCCGGCGGCGGCGCCGGGCCACCACCCGCCGCCACACCCGGTCCTGGGCGTCCGGGCCGGGCCGCGGCCGGCCGTACAGGTCGCGGACGAGCTCGAGGTCATCCATGGACCAGCACCGCCTCACCGAGCAGGGCGCGCAGCTTCTTCCGTGCCCGGCTCAGCCGGGAGCCGACGGTGCCGTACGGGATGCCGAGCGCGGTGGCGATCTCGTCGTGGCTCAGCCCGGCGAGCGCGACCAGCAGCAGCACGTCCCGGTCGCGCCGGTCCAGCTCCGCGAGGGCGGCGGCCAGCTCGGGGCGCAGGCTCTGGGCGCTGACCCGGACAGCGACCGCGTCCTCATGCCCCGGGGAGTCCCCGTCGGGGCCGCAGCGGCCGAGCGCGCGCAGGGCGCGGGCCTCGAGGCGGCGGTGTTTGCCGATGAGCTTGGTGGCGATGCCGTATAACCAGGTGCGTACGGCCGCGCGGGACGGGTCATAGGTGGCGCGCTTGCGGAACGCGATGAGGAACGTCTCCGCGACGACGTCCTCGGCGTGGTCGGGGCCGAGCCGTTGGGCGACATAGGTGTGGATCTCCCCGAAGTAGGCGCCGAACACCTCGGCGAACCCGTCGGCGTGCAGGGCCCCGGGCGCGCGGGCGGCCCACGGCACCGCCGTCGCGATGGTCTCCCCCGTCATGTGCAACCTTCCGATGTATCAGTGGTCGTTTGTTATCTCCCGATACACCGGTTTGCTTTCACGGCTCCCCCGCGAGGAAGCGGCGCACGTCGGCGATCTCGTCGTCGAGCAGGCCGGCCGGCAGCGCCTCGAACGGCCGCACGCTCACCTGCGCGCCCTTCCTCCCCCAGACACCCTTGATCACGCCGTCCACCAGCACGACGGGCCGCAGGACGCCGCCGCCGGGGAACACCTGCTTCGCGTGCTCGGCGGCCAGGATCGGGTCCCTGCTCCGCCAGCCCATCAGGTATTCGTCGAACGCGGGCAGCAAGCGTGCCCCCGGCCCTTCGCGGTCGGGCGGCGGCTCCTCCGCGCTCAGGCCCCAGGCCGCGCGGGCCTGGCCGAGCGGCAGGCCCGCCCAGGCGGCCAGGTCCTCGGGCGCGGCGGGGTGGTGGGCACGGCGGTAGCGGATGGCCAGCTCTTTGAGCGCGCGTTCGCGGTCAGGCTCGGGGACGATGGGAGCGCCCAGCCAGTCGGCCGCGTGCACGTAGGTGGGTTTGCCCGCGCGGAGCGGGCCCAGCACGGCCAGTCCGTGGTACGCGGCCAGCGCCACGAGGGCGACGATCCCCTGGCCGTGGGCGCGGCCGGCCAGGCGGTCCTCCAGGTCGGCCTTGGTGAGCGGGCCCTGGCCGTCGAGCGTTCCCGCGATGAGGCCGAGGGGGTCGTCGGCGGTGACGCCTTCCTCGCGCAGGCGGCGCAGGATGTGCGTGTCGCGCCTGGTCAGTGCGTGGACCCAGGGCAGGTCGTCGATGTGGGCGAAGTGGAGTGTGCCGCGCGGGCCCCAGGTCCTGACGATCTCGCGACCGTGCCAGGCGGCCTCGACGTCCGCCGGGCTGAGGGTGGCCGAGCGGGCGCGGAAGGCCAGAAGGGCGGCGGGCACGTCCTGGGCCTGCACGGCCCCCAGGCGTCGGACGATCTCGCCCGCGGTCAGGCCGGACGGGCGGTGCAGGAGTTGTGCCTCGATGCTTCTCATCGCGTGGATCATCGTAGGAGCAGTCGCCGGCGCAGGCGAGTGGTGGGCACCCGCTGCGCCGCCGGCGTACGCGTACCGGCTGGTAGCCGCGTTGGGTTCCGTGAGTGTCGGTCGGACGCCGTACCTTAGTGCGCGTGCCCGAACAGCCCTTGACCCTCGACGCCGTCCTCACCGACGAGGCGGTGCTGTCCACCTACCGCCGCATGTTCGCCGCGCTGGCCCGCGACAGCGGCGCCGTGGTGGACGACCCGGCCCTGGTGGACATCGCCGAGACGCTGTTCGCGGCGTTCGCGGAGGCGGGCGAGGAGTGGCTGACGCACGAGCAGATGCGCTTCGCCTGCCGGGCCTACCCGAGCGACCAGTTCGACAACCGGCTGCGGGCGCTCAAGGGGCTGGGCGCGATCCGCGAGGTGTTCCCCAAGCCCAACCAGCTGCGTTATCGGGCGTCGTTCACGAGCGTGGTCGGGCTGATGTTCATCCGCCGGATGATGGACGACGGCGGGCAGTCGGAGATGCACCGGCTGCTGGCCCTCGAGGACCTCAATGTCGCCGACCCGCGCACCACGATGGAGGAGGCCAGGCAGAGCGCGGTCAACCTGGCGCGGGCGTTCCGGCTGTGGGCGCTGGAGCTGATCACGCTCACCACGGGCACCATCGAGGAGCTGCGCGAGCAGGCGCCCAAGCTATGGGGCACCGAGGAGATCGCCCGGCGCGCGCAGGGGCTGCATGGCACGATCCTGACCCGCTGGCCCGAGCTCGACCGGGTGTGCACCGATCTGCGGGCGGCGATCTACTCCTACAGCGACGCCTCCCGCCGGGCCGCCGGTCGCCTGGCCGACTCGGCGGGCACCACGCGCAATCTGACGTTGCTGCCGACGGAGACGTGGCGGACGTTCGCGCAGACCGCCACGAAGGAGCGGCTGGCCGCCGTGCTCGACGGGTTCGTGTTCGACGCGCCGGCGCCGTGGCACGACCCGGCCGCCATCGCCCGCGCCGTGGACGAGGCGCCGCGACCGGCACCAGCCCAGCCCACTCCCCCGCGCTCCACCCTGCCCGATCCCGGGCCTTCCGACGCGCTCGACTCCTCACCGGGCGCGGCGATGGAGCGGCTTCGATCGGTGGCCGAGTCGTTGCTGGGCGGCGCCTCCCGGGTGGCGCTCGCCGACGTGCTCGGCCCCGACTGGCCGTCGGCCCGCCGCCTCCTGGCCGACCTGACCACGGTCGACCTGCGTCCCGAGCTGCCCTACCGGCTGGCCTGGTCCGATGAGCTGACGATCGATCCCGGCCGCGAGCCGGCGTGGTTGTCGCACGGATGGCTGGAGCGGGTCCAATGAGCACGACGGACAAGCCCGGCGCCGCGCAGACGCTTGCCGGGGCGATCGAGGGGCAGGTCGCGCATGCGCGGGCCCGTTCGGGCGGGCCGCTGCCGCTCGGGGCCTCGGTGGCCGCGCCCGCCGGGATGGTGCGCCTGACGTGGCCGGACTCCACCGGGCATGCCGTGCCGGTGTGGCCCGACGGGGTGACGCCGTCGTTGCTGGACGAATACCAGGTGGCGGCCGTCCCCGTGGAGCGGGCCGGCGAGACCAGACGGGTTCTGGCCGCCGTGCTGAAGTGTTGCTGGACGGACCTGTCCGTGGATCCGTGGCCGGGGGATCCGGCGCCCGTGGAGCTGGTGCTGGACACCTACCGGGCGTTGATCGGGCGTACCGACGATCTGATGCGCAACTGGGCGATCGGGGCGCTGCGTCGCCTGCACGACTCGGCGTGGATCGTCCTGGACGACGGCGTGGTGGTGCTGGGCCCGCGTTGCGCCCTGTGGCCGGTGGAGTCGCACGCGCAGCTCCAGGAGCTGGTGCGGCGCCTGCCCGAGCCGGAGCGGCCCGATCTCACCGTGGTGCGCGACGCCGACATCGTGGCCGCCGCCCGCCCCACCGAGGCGGCCCCTTCTCCGGAGGCGGAGGCCGGAGTGCGCGCCGAGGGCGGCACGGCCGAGTTCGACGATCTGCTGGGCGGCTACGACGAGCGGCGGCGAGCCGAGCTGGTGGCGGCGTTCATGGTGGTGGAGCACGCCGCCGAGCCGGTGCAGGAAGTCCGCTTCGCCGCCCTGCGCGACCCTGCGCTGCGCCGCACGCTGGGCGAGATGCTGGCCCGGCGCGGCCGCACCCTCATCCAGCACCGCGACCGCTGGATCTCCGGCTACGACGACGCCCTCACCACCGTGGAGCCTGGCGCAACGCCGTTGGGGGTGAGCGAGCGGGCGGTGCTGACGCTGGTGCTGGTGCACTCGGTGGCCATTCCGCGGGCCGAAGGTCTGCTGCCCGAGGACTCGTGGTTGTCGCCGCACCCCACCCCGGCCGACGAGCTGCGCCGTCACACGCAACTGCCGATCGGCGAGCTGGAGGCGGCGCTTCGGACGCTGCGGCACGCCGGGCTGCTGAGCCAGGTGAAGGCGGGTGAGGAGGCGGGCGGCTATGTGCCGGGGCCGCAGTTCCACCGGCTCACCCCGGCGGCGCGGCGGCGGCTGCAGGAGGAGCTGATCCTGGCGGCGGGGCCGAACACGCCGCTGGCGGTCGCTGTCCGGGCGCGGAGGTCCGCGCAATGAGCATGTTCTCTGGAAGGTCTACGGGGGTCACAGGTGTCGCAGGTGGAGAACGTCGTCGGGGACCGGGTGCTGATCGCCGTGCAGGCGGTCAACATTTCGCGGCTGTCGACCCATCCGGTGCCCACCGTCCCCGGCACGCTCATCGTCGTGGCGGGCGCCGGGCCGAAGGACTCCAACGGCGCCGGTAAGTCGTCGTTCATCGCCTCGATCACAGCGCTGCTCGGGGACGAGCAGTGGCGCTTCGCCTCGGGCGCCAAGGCGGTGTCGGAGCTGCTGTTCAACGCCGAGCTGGCCAGCGGGGCGGGCGCCCGCCAGTGGGCGAGCGCCGACCACGGCTACATCGTGGGCGTCTTCGCCCCGCCCGGCATGGAGGGCTTTCCCGCCGAGGCCTACGGCACGCGAGCGGTTGCCGGCCTCAGCACGTCCGCCGCAGGGGCGTCGAGCTTGCCCGCCCTCACGACGCCTCCCAGCTCCACGGCCGTCGCCGTCGCCACGCCTCCCGGCTCCGCGGACGGCGCGGGCGTCGCGACCGGCGCGGGCGTCGCGACCGGCGCGGGCGGCGGGACGGGCGCGGGCGTCGAGAGCGGGGCGGGTGGCGCCGCTGCGGGGGCGGATCGCGGGGCGGAGGACCCCGGGGAGCTTGTTCTGGGAGGGCCCGATGGCGAGGGGGCGGGGGAGCTGTTCGAGGTGCCGGACACCTCCGGCGGCGCACTCACCGTCTGGTTGAAGGTCAACCAGGAGGCCCCGCACCTGGAGATCCGCTGGCGGGAAGGTGTGCACCTGGCGGCCGCACCGTCGGAGGCGGAGCGGGTGGCGCGGGCCGACGAGATCTGGGCGTCGCTGCCCAGGTCGGCCGGGCGGCGCGACGTGGTGGCCCGCGACCTCACCAAGGTCCTCTACGGCGACCGGATCAGGTGTGTGTCGTTCCTGTCCACGTCCGTGCGTAGCAAGGTGGCCACCAACCTGCTCTCCCAGCCGCTCAACGAGATCTCCCCCGAGCGGGTCTTCGAGGCCATCGCCGCGCTCACCGGCCTGGACGCCGAGCTGGAGCAGGAACGCGAGGCCCGCAGGGACGAGCACGCCAAGCGGGTGCGCGCGGCGCAGGCGGGCGACCGGCTGGCCGAGTTCGAGGCGGAGTCGAAGGCGTTGCTGACGACGTTCGACCGGCGGGATCAGGCGAGGATCCGCCTGGCGGACGCGTTGCGGTGCTGGCGCGGCAGGCAGGCGCGCAGGCTGGCCGACGCGGCGGCCAAGGACGAGTCGCTGGCCGCCGACCTCGAAAGGCACCGCGCGGCCGGCGAGACGGCGGCCGAGGCGATCGCCATGGTGAAGGCCGAGATCACCACGCTGAGGGAGGACACGCTGGACCGGCAGGTGTCGCAGGCCCGCAAGGAGCTGGCGTCGCTGCAGGCCAGAGCCGCCAAGCTGGACGCGGACCGCGCCGTGGCCGAAAACTCCGCCGACGAGCTGCGCGGCCAGACCCAGGCCCTCGAGGAGACCCGCAGGTTCGCCGACGGGCGTGACGTGCCCACGGCCGAGGGGGAGCTGCGGGAGGTCCGGCTCCGTCTCAACGAGGCGCTGAAGGCGTTGGGCGTGGCCGACCAGGAGATGCACTCCGCCCAGGCGGCGCTGGACGACGCGGAGGGAGGCCCGGCGGCGGCCCAGCTCAACGCGCTGGCGGCGGCGGGCGTCGGCGCGACCGGCCTGCTGGACGCGCTGGACGTGGCCGAGCAGGCGCGTGAGGCCGGGCAGCCGGACGGCCTGCGCGGGTGGCCGCACGAGCACGCCGTGATCGTGGATGCCGCCCAGCTCTCCTCGGCGGCCGACGCCCTCGCGGCGTTGCCCGGGTCGGTGCTGGTCAGCGCGGCCGGGGTGAGCGTGGTGGGGGCGTTCGACGGGGTGGCGACCGGGCGGGAGGCCCGGATCAAGGCGGCCGAGCAGCGGCTGCACCGGGCCAAGGACACGCAGGAGACGGCGGCGCAGGCCGTACGCGATGGGGAGGAGGCCGTCGCGGAGGCGCAGCGGCGGCTGGAGGGGGCCAGGGCCGGGGTGCGGCTGGCCGAGGTCGAGGCGAAGCTGAGCGAACGGCGGATCCGGCTCGGCGAGCTCAACACCGCGATCGAGGAGCTGGCTCCTAAGGTCGCCGAGGCGGAGCGGCTGGCGGGGGCGCTGGACTTCCGGGCCCGTACGCGGGACATGGAGATCGAACGGCTGGAGGGCCGGCGGCAGCGGCACGAGAGCGAGCGGGCGCAGGCCCGCGACCAGGAGACGAAGGTCGCCGCCGAGCGGGAGGCGCTCAAGCTCGCGGCGTTGGCCGCCGACTGGGGCGGCACGGTGGAGACCGCCCGCGAATGGCTGGACACGCTGGCGGAGGAGGAGCGGCCGCGCACGGCCGAGGAGTGGTGGCGGATCGCCGAGCGGCACTTCGATCAGGCGTTGCGCGACACGTTCCCAGAGGAGGACGCGGAGATCCCTGAGGAGCTGCGGTTCCTGCTGAGCGAGCGGGGCGGGAGCACGGCGCGGGAGCAGGCGACGTTCGCGGCGGTGTGCGGCGCGCTGGCGTCGTACCTGCGAGGTCAGGAGGAGTACGAGCGGCACCAGCGGCGGCAGATCGAGGCGCAGATCGTCTCCAGGCAGCGCGACCTGGCGGCGGCGGCCAGGGGCGCGGAGGAAGCGGCGCAGTCGACGGCCGTGCACCGGGCGGCGCTCACGGCGGCGATCAAGGCGCGGCTGACGCGGGTGGCGGAGGAGTTCGAGAAGCTCGACACGTCCTACGGCGGTTACGGCGCGACGTTGGAGTTCCCCGTGCCCCCCGCGCCTGCCGATCCCGAGCAGCGCTGGCAGTGGCGCGTGACGCCGAAGTGGCGGCGCGGCGAGGGGCAGGGGTTCGTGCCCTACAACCGGCGGGCCAACACCGCGCTCATGGACGAGAAGGCCGTCAAGCTGGTGTGCGCGGCGGCCATCGCGTCGTCCGGGGGCGGGCATCTGTGCCTGGTGCTCGACGAGCTGGGCCGCAACCTGGGCAAGGAGCACCGCAGGGAGGCGGTGGCGCTGTTCAGGAGGATCGGCGAGACCTACGGGATCACGGTGATCGGGGCGTTGCAGGACGACATGGAGCCGTACGCGATCGACGCCTGCGGCCAATACGTCAAGCTGCGGCGCTCGTCGGACGCGATGCCGTACAACGAGCCTCCGGTGATCGTCGGGCACGACCAGCACGCGGAGCGGGTGCGAGCGCTGGCGGCGTACGTCGACCGCAGCTGACGCGGCCTCCCAAGAGGTCACGCGCCGCGGACCGGCGGGCCGGTGTAGGAGGCGCGCAGGCGCAGGAGGGTGCCTCGCTCATACTCCTCCATCGCGTGCGCCAGCCACCCCGCCACCCTGGCGACCGCGAAGACGGCCTCCCCTGCGCCCCTGACCATTCCGCTGACGGCGGCGAGGATGGCGAGGGCGAAGTCGATGTTGCGCTCGGGGAGCCGCCGCCGGCGCATCTCCGCCAGCACGGCCATGCCCGCGGCGATTCGCTCATGTCCCGGCGCGGCCTCCTTGACCAGGTCGAGCAGGAGGCCGCCGCGACCGTCGCCGTTCTTGTAGATGCTGTGGCCGAAGCCGGGGATGCGCTCGCCGCGCCGCACCCGCTCGGCGACCGCCCGCGCGGCCTGGCCGGGCTCGGCGATCTCGGCGAGCAGCCGCTCGGCTCCGTACGACGCGCCGCCGTGCAAGGGGCCGCCGAGCACGCCGAACCCTGTCAGGACCACGGCGTACGGGTCGGCCTTCGCGGAGGCGGCGACCCTGGCGGCCAGCGTCGAGGCGGCCAGCTCGTGGTCGGCGAGCAGCACGAGCGCGGCCCGCAACGCGTCGAGCAGGGCCGGCGGAGCGGGGTGCGGGCACAGGCGGGACCACAGGCGCTCGGCGATCGACTCCCCCTGCGGCTCGCTGAGCTGGGGCAGCGCATCGACCAGCCCGGCGATCAGGCGGCGGCCGGTGGCGGCGACGGAGGCGGGGTCGAGCTGGTAACGCAGGGAGTCTGACGCGCCGAGGACCGTGGTGATCACTTGCAGGCGGTCGAGAGGCAGGAGGTCGTCCGGGAGCCCGCGCTGGGCCACGACCGCAGCCTGCAACGCGCCCGGCTCGCACCGCCACGACATCACCCCGGCATCGGGCGCTGGGCCGGGGTCGCGCTGCCGCGCCATCGCGGGCGAACCGGCGGACGCGCGATGTCGCGGCTGCTGCCCGTCGCCCTGTGGCTCCGCAGGGGCAGCCGGCCGCCCTCGGCGTGGGCCCGGCAGCACGCTGGGGTCGGCGGTCCAAAGCCATTCTGCGACCGATTCAAAGGCGGTCGTCCCGGCCAGCTCCAGCGCGTCGACCCCCCGGTAGTAGGGACGGTCGACGCCGAGGGCGGTGACGGCCGACTCGATGACGAGCTCCGGCGGCTGGCTGCGCGGCCGTCCCCGCCGGGCGAGCCGTTCGATCTCCTCAGCGGAGAAGAGGCTGCGCCGCCCGTCGTCGCTTCGCCGCCGCTGCAGCACTCCCCTGCTCACGTACGCGTAGAGCGTGGCGGGCTTGACCCCGAGCCGTTCGGCCGCCGTGGCCGCGTCGATCCACTCCACTCTAGCCTCCATATTGATGAAAATCAATATTGATCCATGTTGAGCACGCGTGTCAACGTGGGGGCATGCCAAAGGTTCATTTCCTGGATGTGACCAACCGGGACGGCGTGCAGACCGCGCGCACCGGCCTGTCGAAGTTCGGCAAGACCATGGTCAACTTCTATCTGGCCAGGCTCGGGGTGGCGCAGTCCGAGATCGGTTTCCCGTTCCTCTTCCACGAGGTCCCGTACGTGAAGGCGCAGCTGGCGCTGGCCGAGGCGGGGGCGTTCGGTGAGCTGCGGTTGTCCGGCTGGTGCCGGGGCGTGCCGCAGGACGTGGAGCGGGCGGCGCCGCTCGGACTCAAGCACTACAACCTGTCCATCTCGACGTCCGACTACATGATCCAGAACAAGTTCCGCGGCCGGCTGGACAGCGGCGCGATCATCAGGGAGATGACGGCGGCGGTCCGTGTGGCCAAGGACGCGGGCGCGCTGACCGTGGGGGTGAACGCCGAGGACGGCTCGCGTACCGATGACGGCTTCCTGCTGGAGTTCGCGCTGGCGGCCAAGCAGGCGGGCGCCGACCGGGTGCGCTACTGCGACACGATCGGCGGCGACACGCCCGACCGGATCCGCGAGCGCTTCGCGAAGCTGGCCTCGGCCACCGCGATGCCGGTCGAGACGCACTGCCACAACGACCTGGGCCTGGCCGTGGCCAACTCGGTGTCCGGCGCGCTCGGCGACCTGGACGCCGGGCAGGACGCGTGGATCAACACGTGCGTGAACGGCATCGGCGAACGTTCCGGCAACGCCGACCTGCTGTCCACCATCCTGGCCTTCGAGCACGGCTTCGGGCTGAACGCCGAGATCGGTGACGCGCTCGACCTGTCCTGGGCACGCCGGTTCGGGTTGTGGGCGAGTTACGCGTTCGGGCAGCCGCTGCCGTACAACCAGGTGGGGGTGGGGCGCAATGCGTTCGCGCACGAGTCGGGCATTCACGCCGACGGCGCGCTGAAGGATCATGGTAACTACGAGCTGTACGACGAGGCGACGCTGGGCCCGTTCCCCGAGGACTGGCACGCGAGGAGCGGGCGGGTCGTGCTGACCGGCGAGTACGGCGGGAAGGCCGGGTTCCGGCACGTCATGGAGGGGCTCGGGGTCGAGGTGGCAGAGGACGAGGATCTGGCGTTCCGGCTGGTCCAGCTCTGCAACGCCATGACCGGCAGGCCGCTCACCGACGATGAGCTGCGCCTGATCGCGACTTATCCCCGCGAGTTGTCCCTGCTCTTCCCCGGCTACGAAGGCGACTGACAACACGACGGGCCGGCAGCGTGCCCTGCGAAGTCACGCCGCCGGGGCGGGCGAGCAGGCCCTCAACCGCGGCTGACGTTGGCGATGAGCAAGCGGAGCAGGTGTCTGACGGTGGTGTGCTGTTCGGGGGTCAGGCCCATGGCGTCGCCGATGGCGAGGGGCACCGTGCGCGCTCGTTCGCGAAGCCTCGTGCCCGCCTCCGTGAGCGTGATGGCCACTGATCGCTCATCGTCGGCGCGTCGTTCGCGGCGGATCAGGTTGCCGGCTTCGAGGCGCTTGAGGAGAGGGGACAGCGTGCTGGACTCCAGCTGGAGTGCGGCGCCCAGCTCCCGCACCGATACCGAGCCCTGCTCCCACAGCACGAGCATGACCAGGTATTGGGGATAGGTCAGCCCGAGCTCCTCCAGCAGGGGGCGGTATCGCGCGGTGACCGACCGCGAGGCGGCGTCGTTCCGCTGGTGCAGCA
The DNA here is from genome assembly GCF_052245915.1 of Nonomuraea sp. 10N515B. Lineage (NCBI taxonomy): Bacteria > Bacillati > Actinomycetota > Actinomycetes > Streptosporangiales > Streptosporangiaceae > Nonomuraea > Nonomuraea sp. 10N515B. The sequence goes on along the minus strand of NZ_JBQQBQ010000007.1, from coordinate 7,345 downwards.
GGTGCTCTTCTACCCGGTCACCGACGCGAGCTTCGACACCGGCTCCTACCACCGGTTCGCCACCGGCTACTTCCTGCGCCGCGACGCCATGCAGTGGTTCTGGGACCAGTACACCACCGACGACCTGGCCGGCCTGCCACCGGCCCTGGTCATCACCGCTGAGGCCGACGTCCTCCGCGACGAGGGCGAGGCGTACGCCAACAAGCTGCGCCAGGCCGGTGTCCCCGTCACGGCCGTCCGCTACCTGGGCATCATCCACGACTTCGTCATGCTCAACGCCCTGCGCGAAACCCATGCCGCCGACGCCGCCATCAACCAGGCCATCAGCACACTGCGCACCGCCCTCGGCAGCGCATGAACCAGGCCACCTGTGCGGAACAGGGGCCCGCACAGGTGGAGGGGCACCCGCCCGCAGCCCCTCTGGGCCGGACTAGAGCGCCCCGTCGCACCCTTCCGTGAGGCCCTTGGCCGGGTTGGTGCTGGTGCCGGTGCTCTTCTTCGGGGTCTTCTTCGGGGCCGGGCTGGACGGCACACCGGGCGAGGCGGTGGCGGCGAGGGCCGGCTTGGGCGCGGACGAGTCGCGGATGGCCTTGGCCGAGATGGTGCGGATCTTCTCCCAGTCGGGGTACCCGGTGTTGATCAGCGGCGGCACGAACTGCACGCTCGTCACCTTCGCGTTCTTGACCTTCAGCGCCAGCGGCACGAGGTGCGTGAGCCAGCGCCGCGGGATGTCGGTCCTGATCAGCTCTTTGGTGGCCAGCGCGATCTTGTTGAACCTGGTCAGCACCGTCCCCGGATCCGCCTGGTCGAGCAGGGCGCCCAGCACGCAGCGCTGGCGGCGCATCCGGGTGTAGTCGTCGCTGTTGGTGCGCGAGCGGGCGTACCACATGGCGTCGGCGCCCTTCAGCTTGCGCGTGCCGGCCTTGACGAGGCCCTCGTTGTACTTGCCGAAGACGACGTCCGTCTCGACGTTGATCGTGATGCCGCCGATGGCGTCGATGAGGCGGGCGAAGCCCCACATGTTGACCAGGGCGTACCAGTCGACCTTGACGCCGAGGGTGTAGCCGATCGTGTCCATCAGGACCTTGGGGCCCTGGTGCTGCCTGCCGCCGAAGATCTCCGGGTGCGCGTCGGCGTACTCCCAGACGCTGTTGAGCAGGTCGCTGCGCCCGCCGGCGGCGTCGGGCGGCAGCCGGAACCCGTTGGGGAACCGCACGGCCATGGGCGTGCCCGGCCGGAACCGCACGTTCTCCAGGTTGCGCGGCAGGCTGAACAGCACGGTGTTGCCGGTCTTCACGTCCACACTGGCCAGGTTCATGCTGTCGGTACGCACGCCGACCCGGTGATCGTCGGCGTCGCCGCCGAGGAGCAGGATGTTGACCCGCTGCCGCCCCGCCCACGGATCCTCGGGCTTCGGCTGGGCCAGGGCCGGCGACTCGCCGTCGGACGGGTTTTCCTGGAAGATGTCGTTGAGCGTCTGCTGCGAGGTCCACACGAACTGGCCGACCCACCCGAACGGCAGCATCACCACGACCGCGAGCAGCCCGGCCACCGTGCCGCTGACGATCTGCCCGTTCTGCGGCAGCCGCCCCGGCCGCAGCACCACGAACGAGTGCACGATCAGACCGAACCACGCCAGCCCGAGGATCCCGGCGCCGACGATGATCGCGGTCAGCCGGGAGTTGTCGATCAGCGAGCCTGCGAGGTTGTCGAGGTCGTTCATCAGCCACACCGCGAGCAGCGCCAGCAGCCCCGCGGCGTAGCAGGAGATCAGGACGAGGCCAGTCTTGCGCCAGCCGGCGCGCAGGTGAGCCGCCCCCGGCGCCAGTGCCGAGAGCATCAGCCAGCCGAGGACCTCACCGGCACTCACCGGTCCCTTCGCCTGCTGCACGCCATCCCCGTTTCCCCGTGTGCCGACCCTAGGCATGAATTGAGTCGGCAGCCTACGCATGGAATACGAAATATGTCTTTATCGGAGAGTGAACATCAGTAACCGAATAAAGTTCGGACATGCCCTTCTCTGAGATCGAGTACGGCGTGGCCGATCGCATCGCTACCATCACATTGAACCGCCCCGATCGCCTCAACGCGTTGACCTTCGCGATGCGCGGCGAGTTGGCCGAGGCGTTCGACCTCGCCGACGCCGACGACGAGGAGGCGAACTTCCCGATGAAGGTGAGCCGGGATCTGCCGTCGGGTGTGCCGTTCTGGCCGGAAAATCCTTATCGTGGCTAACATGTACGAGGTCACCACGCTGCGACTCCCGGACGACTTCGAGGGCGAGGTCGTCGCGACGCTGGTCTCCAGGACGGCCGGATCCCGCAAGGCAGTGCTCTACCTGCACGGGTTCACCGACTACTTCTTCCAGGACCACCTGGCCGACTACTACCTTCAGCGCGGCGTCGACTTCTACGCGCTCGACCTGCGTAAATACGGCCGCTCATTGCTGCCGCACCAGACCAGGGGCCTGATCAGGAGCGTCACCGACTACTTCCCCGAGATCGACGAGGCCGTACGGATCATCAGGCGGGACCACGACGAGCTGACGATCAACGCGCACTCGACCGGCGGCCTGATCGCCCCGCTGTGGGCCGACCGGGTGCGCGGCCGCGGCCTGGTGCAGGGTCTCGTGCTCAATAGCCCGTTCTTCGACCTCAACGTGCCCGCGCCGCTCCGCGTGGCCGCCGACCTGCTCAAGACGCCGATGTCGTACACGCGCAGGGCGCTCCCGCTGGGCATCAGCACCGCGTACGGGCAGACCCTGCACCGCGATCACCACGGCGAATGGGACTACGACCTGGAGCTCAAGCCACTGGGCGGGTTCGCGGTGCACGCCACGTGGCTGGCCGCCATCCGCCGCGCCCAGCGCCGCCTGCACGCGGGTCTCGCGGTTGACGTGCCCGTCCTGGTGCTCTGCTCGACGACGGGCCTGAAGGTGCGCGACTTCGTCCCGGAGGCGCGCTCGGCCGACGTCGTGCTCGACCCGCGGCAGATCGCCCGCTGGGCCACCTCCGTCGGGCCGCACGTCACGTGCGTCCGCATCCAGGACGGCGTGCACGACCTGGTGTTGTCGGCCGAGCCCGTGCGCAAGCAGGTGTTCGCCGAGCTCGACCGCTGGATGAACGCCTTCGTCTACCAGGGGAACGAGAACAGCCCGTAGTAGGCCGCCGCCACCATCAGCAGCCCGGTGCCGCCCAGCACGCCCGCGACCGCGACGTGCTGCCAGCGGCTCGGCTGCATGCCCTCGCGCAGCGCCGACACGAACGCCGCCACCGCCGTGACCTCCTGGATCAGCATGAGCACGGCCAGCACTCGCACGACCAGCCACCCGGCCAGCACGGCCGGCCAGGCCCCGGCCTGGTTGATCGAGAACATCACCAGCAGCGCGATGAACGCCACCACCGACACCAGCAGGCCCAGGCTGGTCCACGCGATCCTGACCAGCCGCCGCCTGATCGGCCGCCACAGGCGGGCGTTGCTCTCGACGGTCAGGTGGCCGCGGCCGCGCAGCCGTACGAGGACGGCGGCGACGGGTCCGGCCACGTAGCCGACCGCGGCCAGGCAGATCGTCAGGCCCAGCATCGTGCCGCCCGCGTACCAGGGGGCCTCGGGCACGTCGCTGGCCTCGAACCGCTGCACCGGGGTGGCGCCCGCCATGTGGATCGCGGGCTTGGCGGTGGTGGGCAGGCCGGTGATCCAGTTGGTGAGGGTCTCCAGGTAGCCCTGGGTGAACGGGCCGCCCTGGACCCGCATGGCGTGGTCGCCCTTGGCCATGAACCGGATCGTGTAGTGGTCGTTGTCCGCCTTGTCCATGGCTGTGATGAGCGCCTTTGTGGACTCGACGAAGGGGATCGAGGGGTCGGTGGTGCCGTAGAACGCCAGGACCGGCTGCTTGATCTGGCTTAAAGCGGGCATCGCGTCGTAACGCAGGAAGTTGAAGCCGACCCCGCCCATCGCCCTGGTCAGCAGGTCGCGCGCGCCGACCGGGGCACGCAGCCTGAGCAGCTGCTCGTTCAGCGCCCAGGCGACCTGACGCAGCGGCGAGACGTTCGGCGAGGACACCAGCACCACGAAGCCCACCGCCGCGCTCTTGGCGGCCGCGATCGGGACCACCCAGCCGCCCTCGCTGACGCCCCAGATCCCGACCCGCGTGGGATCCACCTCGGGCAGCGTGCGCAGATACTCCACCATGCGCAGCGCGTCGTCGGCGAGCAGCCCGAAGTCGCGCTCGCGGAAGTTGTAGCCGATCGTGCGCTTGTCGAACGCGATCGTCACCACGCCCGCCTTGGCCAGGAACTCCGCCTGCGGCGTGAACTCCGTACGCGAGCCGTTGCCCGACCCCGACACGAACACCATCGCCGGATGCCGCCCGGGCGTCGTGGGCATCCGCAGCGTGCCTTCCAGTCGCTGGCTTTCGGCGGGAAGCGAGATCTCCTGCCTGCGGACAGGCGCGAGCGCCACCACCGGCCGCACTTCGCCCGCCGGCTGCGGCGCGATCGCCTGGAAAGCTGGATCCACCTTGAGCGGCGGCGGATCGAACGCGGGCGGCAACACATAGCCGACCGTCGCAAGAGCCACCAGCACCAGACCGGCGGCTACGCTCAAGGTGCCACGGCCTGTGCGCATCGGCCTCCCCATGTGCGTTGTTTTGCCCGCTCCGATCTTCCAGCCTACTCCTGGCGGGTGGGGCGACAGGGACCGCTTTTGTCGGTGAGAACTGTTAGCTTCCTGCGACATGCGGATCCTGCACACCTCCGACTGGCATCTGGGGCGCACCTTCCACCGCGAGAGCCTGCTCGCCGCACAGGCGGCGTTCGTCGATCACCTGGTGGAGACGGTGCGGGCCGAGCGGGTCGACGTGGTCGCGGTCGCCGGCGACGTCTACGACCGGGCGTTGCCGCCGGTCGACGCGGTCGCCCTGCTGGACGAGGCGCTCGGCCGGCTGGTGTCGGCGGGGGCGCGGGTGGTGCTGATCAGCGGCAACCACGACTCGGCGCTGCGGTTGCGGTTCGGCTCGGCGTTGTTCGAGGCGGCCGGGGTGCACGTGCGCACGGCGCCGGATCTCGCCTGGGAGCCGGTGCTGGTGGACGGGGTGGCCTTCTACGGCATCCCCTACCTGGAGCCGGAGCTGGTCCGCGCGCCGTGGGAGCTGGCCGACCGCAGTCACACCGCCGCGATCACGTACGCGATGGACCGGGTCAGGGCCGATTCCGCACGCCGTCGCGCGTCGGTGGTGCTGGCCCACTGCTTCGTGACCGGAGGGCAGGCCAGCGACAGCGAGCGGGACATCAGTGTCGGCGGGGTGGCCCACGTGCCGCTGGCGGCCTTCGACGGGGTGGACTACGTGGCGCTGGGGCACCTGCACGGGCGGCAGCGCATGGCGGAGACCGTGCGTTACTCGGGGTCGCCGCTGGCCTACTCCTTCTCCGAGGTGGGGCAGGTCAAGGGGTCGTGGCTGGTGGAGCTGGGCTCTTCGATCGCGTTCGTGCCGGCGCCGGTGCCCCGGCCCGTCGGGCGGCTGCGCGGGGCGTTGGAAGAGCTGCTGACAAACCCGAAATATGCCGATCTCGAAGGTCATTGGCTGCAGATCACCCTCACCGACGCCGTCCGCCCCAAGTCCGCCATGGACCGGTTGCGCGCCCGCTTCCCCCACACCCTCGCCCTCTCCTTCGACCCCGTCGGCGCGGTGCCGTCGGCCCAGCCCCTGCGCGTGAGCGGGCGGCCCGAGGCGGAGGTGGCGCTCGATTTCGTCAAGGAGGTCCGCGGCGAGCCTGCCGCACCTGAGGAGGAAGACCTGCTAAGACAGGCGATCGAGGCGTCGAGGGCGAAGGAGACGATGGCATAGATGCGGCCGCACCGGCTCACGCTGACGGCGTTCGGGTCCTTCCCCGGCACCGAGACGGTCGATTTCGACGCCCTGGCCGAGGCCGGCCTCTTCCTCGTCCACGGACCCACCGGGGCGGGCAAGACCACAATCCTCGACGCGTTGTGCTTCGCCCTCTACGGACAGGTCCCCGGGCAACGCAACAGCGCCCGCAGCCTGCGCTGCGACCACGCCCCGTCCTCGGCCGGGCCGTCGGTCACCCTGGAGGTGTCGATCCGCGGCCGCTTACTCCGCATCCAGCGCTCGCCCTCCTGGCAGCGGCCCAAACTGCGGGGCACGGGGTTCACGGAGGAGAAGGCCAAGGTCGTCGTCTCGGAGCGGCGCGGGACCTCTTGGCATGGCCTGACGACCCGGCTGGACGAGGCGGGAGATCTGGTGGGCGGGCTGCTCGGCATGAACGCCGACCAGTTCTGGCAGGTGGCCATGCTGCCCCAGGGGGATTTCGCCAAGTTCCTGCGGGCGGACGGGGAGGAGAGGGCGAAGCTGCTGGAGCGGCTGTTCACGGTCAAGGTGTTCACGGCGGCGGAGTCGTGGCTGGCCGAGCAGCGCAAGCTGGCCTGGCGAGCGGCCCAGGACCTGCGGCAACAGGTGGACTTCGCCATCCAGCGGGTGGAGGAGGCAGCGGGCGACGACCTCCGCATCCAGCGCGTGGAGGAGGCGGCAGGCGACGACCTCCGCATCCAGCGCGAAGAGGAGGCGGCAGGCGACGACCTCCGCACCGCACTCACGCCCGCGCCCCTCCCCCCGACCGGGCCCCCACAGGCTCTCTTCGACGTGCCATCGGCTTCCGGCGCCGGCCCGGCCGGTCGGTCCGGCGACGGTGGCGATGTGCCGCCGACACCTGACGCGGACCCGTTGCGATGGGCCGGGGCGTTGCTCGACGCCGCGCGGGCCGCCGTGGTGCGGACTGATGAGGACCACGAGACGGCGGGGCAGGTGTTGCGTGCGGCACGGCTGCGCTTCGACCAGGCCGCCGCCCTCGCCGACCGGCAACGCCGCTACGGCGAGGCACTCACCGCCCGCCGCAGGCTCGACGAGCGCGCCGACGAACGAGCCGACCTGCAGGCCATCCTCGACGACGCCGCCCGAGCCGACCGCGTGATGCCCCTCATCACCGCGACCAGGCAACGCGAGGAGGCCGCCGCCAAGACCCGCACCATGGCCGCCGACGCCCTATCCCGAGCCCGTCCCCTCCTGTCCGGCACCTTTGCCGCCGACGCCCAGGCCCGTGCCCACCCCCTCCCGCCGGACGCCCCTCCGGACTCCGACGTCTCGTCCCAGGCCCGGCCCTTCTTGGCCGACGCTCTCCCGAACCCCGGCCCAGGCCCCGACCTCGGCCTCGCAAACGGCCGCACTGCCCGGGCAGGCGGCGCGTTCCGTGCCGATGGCGCTGGCCGTGCGGAAGGCGCTGGCCGTGCCGACGGCGCGTTCTGTGCCGACGGCGCTAGCCGTGCCGACGGC